>NZ_JBSGVQ010000003.1:0-138042 GCF_053608525.1 Nocardia sp. NPDC055029 | reverse complement strand
GAGCCCGAAACGACCTCGTCGTCGGCAACGGCGGTCGGCAGCGGCTTGGTCTCACCGGAGCCGGAGCTCAACAGGTTGCTCAGGCCGGTAACCAGATTGGCGGAGCCGGAAACGGGCGCGTCGTCGGCAACAGCGGTCGGCAGCGGCTTGGTCTCGCCCGAGCCGGTGCTCAGCAGGTTGGCCAGGCCGGTGACCAGGTTCGCGGAGCCCGAAACGACCTCGTCGTCGGCAACGGCGGTCGGCAGCGGCTTGGTCTCACCGGAGCCGGAGCTCAACAGGTTGCTCAGGCCGGTAACCAGGTTGGCCGAGCCCGAAACGGTCTCGTCGGCCGAGGCGACACCCGTGCCACCGAAGATGATGCCCGCCGCGATGGCGACAATGCCGAGGGTACGCATCTTGCGCATTGATAATCTCCTGAAGTTCTGTCACCGAACCGGAAATCGGCTGGCGCGAATATGTTTAGCAGACCAGATGTTCGGGTACATACGTGTCTATGAACACAAGTGAAACGTGAGGCATCTAATTGCCTTCGCTCACTTTCGCCGACCAGCGAATACTCCGCCAGAAGTAGACCTGCGTCACACCTGGAAATTTCGCGCATAACAATCGCCGTGCGGAAAACTACCGCCGGAATCCATCCCGGGCGCTATCGGGCAGGTTTCCCCTGCACACAGCACGGCGCCCGCCGAGTAATCGACGGGCGCCGGTGGACACCGACTCAGGCCAGCAGAAGGCTGCCCGAGGCCGAGGACATCAGACTCAGGAAGTTGACGATGTCCAGCAGTTCGGTTGCGGAACCGGTATCCGCGATGATGGCGTTGTTCACATTCTCTCCTTCAGACGTATCGCCGAATTTATATCACGAGAGAATTACTGAATCAGCGCCTGAAGTGAACGGCAGGAAAACTCGGCGTATCCGAACTACTCGGCCGGAGTCTCACCCGAGCCACTGCTCAGCAGTTCCAGCAGCGCGGCCAGATCCAGACCCTCGGCGGAACTCGCGGGCTCGTCCGCGACCGGCTCGGCCTCACCCGAACCACTGGACAGCAGCTCGAGCAGCGCGGCCAGATCCAGACCCTCGAGCGAACCCGCGGGCTCCTCGGCGACCGCCTCGGTCTCCGCCGTACCCGTGGTCAGCCCGGACAGGAGCGCATCGGCCGAGCCGGTGGTCGGCTCGTCCGCGGCGGCCGCGACTCCCGCGCCCAGCATCGCGATGCTCGCCGCCGCTGCCACAGCCGCCCCGAAGACACGAATCTTGCTCATTGTGAACCCCTCATCTTTCAGATTTTCGGCGGAGTATGTTCCGCCCATACGAGATGTCTAACAGCGGCCGGACGACCCCCGGGAGACCGATGAAATGGGGGCAAGACAGCCGGAACCGAGCCGCCGCTCAGCCGTCCTCGCCCGACCAGCGTCTATACGACATGTCAACCACCCGGCAACGACATACGAGCCCGACCACCCTGACCGTTCGCCGATTTCCGAACCCGCCTGCCCGAACCGTCGATACAGTTCACAGCACTTCTGTGCCTATCGCTCGAGCCACAAGGCGCCGATGTCATCCGCCGATTCGAAACCTGGTGCGATACTCCGTCGGAGTCGTATCCAGCCGTCGCCGGAACGCCCGCGTCAATGTGTCGACAGTATTGAAACCACAAGCGGCAGCGACACGTTGGAGTGTTTCGTCCGTCGTTTCCAGCCGATGCCGGGCCACTTCCACCCGCGCCGATTCGATGTAGGCGGCAGGCGTCATACCGAGCTCGGTGCGAAAGATCCGCGTGAGTTGACGTTCGCCGACATGCGCGTGCTCAGCCAGATCCGTCACCGTGAGCTGACGCGCGAGGTTTCCGGCGATGTAGTGCCGGAGGTCGTCGATGCGCCGCGTAGTCGAGACCGGCTCGAGCGAAACACTGAATTGGCTTTGGCCGCTCGGCCTTTTCAGATACATCACCAACTGCCGCGCCACCCGCAGCGCGATCTCGTCCCCGAAATCATCGGCGACGAGCGCCAGCGTGAGATCGAGACACGCCGTGAGACCCGCTCCGGTCCAGATGTTCTCGTCCCGGATGTAGATCGGATCGGCATCCACCTCGACCGCCGGATGCTCGGCCGCGAGCTGCTGCGCGGTCGACCAGTGCGTGGTGGCCCGCCGCCCGTCGAGCAGCCCCGCAGCGGCCAGAATATGCGCACCGACACACACCGATGCCACCCGCCGAGCCCCCTTCGCCAGCACCGCCACCGCATCGACAACCTCGGGATCGACCACCGCCCGCACCCGGCGACTGCTGTCCGTCTCCACCGCCCCCGGAACAACCACCGTGTCGATCCGCCGCCCCGAAACCTCCGCGAACGTCACATCCGGCAGCACCCGAACACCCGCCGAGGTGGTGACCGGCTCCATGCTCTCGGCAGCCAGCACCACCTGATACCCCGTCGGCCCGTCCATCTCCCGCTGTAACAACGAGAAGACCTCGGGCGGCCCGGTGACATCGAGCAGATCGACCCGATCGAACAACACGATCACGACAAGCCGACCCGCCGCCGCCATCAGCCCTCCTCGTCATGTCCGAATCTGCAGGTTACATGACATTGCCGACATTCCCGCCGATCCATACCGTGAAGATCATGACTTCGACGACCCTCCGCCAGCTCAACGGCTTCGACGAAACCCCAGCCACCCTCGCCGACTCCACCCTGATCCTGATCGACTACCAGAACACCTACACCCAGGGCATCATGGAACTCACCGGCTGGTCCCCCGCCCTCGACGCCGCCGCCGCATTGCTCAGCAAGGCAAGAGAATCCGGCACCACAGTCATCCACGTCATCAACGACGGCGGCAAAGACACCCCCTACGACATCACCGCCGAAATCGGCCGAATCCACCCCAAAGTCGCCCCCACCCCCGACGAAAAAGTAGTCGTCAAAACAGTCCCCAACGCCTTCGTAGGCACCAACCTCGGCGACCTCGTAGACGCCGCAGGCAACGACACCGTCATCATCGCCGGCTTCATGACCCACATGTGCGTCACCTTCACCACCGAAGGCGCCTTCCTCCGCGGCAACAAACCCACCGTCGTAGCCAACGCCTGCGCCACCCGCCCCCTCGCCAAGGTCCCCGCCGACCAACTCCACGCCAGCGCCCTCGCCACCCTCGCCGACCTCTACGCGGTAGTGGTCCCGACTCCTACTGACCTGAGCGCCTAGCCTTCGGCAGATTCAAGGTGGGCAAGAATCTCGCGGACGGCTGCGGCTTCGCTGGGCAGCCGGTTCGCGAGGAGGTTCCAGAGGATGTTGTGGTCGACGGCGTCATTGTGCGCGACCAGATTTCTCGTCGCCTTGACCCCGCGCCACGAAACCTCGGGATGCGCGACGATGAATTCCTCGGGCAGCCGGGCCACCGATTCGCCCAACCGGTGCAGCACCGCCTCGGCCGCCAGCCTGGTGATCTCGTCGGAGTCGTAAGCGGACTTGCCGCCGCTGACGATCCTGGCCGCCATCTCGCTGAAGGCGAGGAAGTCTCGCAGGCTCCTGGCTGTACGTTCGCCGGTGTCCCGGCCGCTCACAGCGGCTTGGCCTCGTCCCGGATCGGGTGCGGCCCCGCGGGAAGACCACCTTCGGACACCAGATCGACATGGAGGCCGGTGAGCTCCTCCAAGTCGAGCATCAGCTCGGCCATATCGAGCAGATCCGCGTCGGCATCGAATCGCACCAGCAGATCGATGTCGCTCCCCGAGACATCGTCGCCCCGCGACACCGAACCGAAGACACGCACACGGTTTGCCTTGTGCCGCAAGGCGAGCGCGATGATCTGATCACGGTGCTCGGCGATCACGCGGGAGGGGCGCGGCTTGGCCGCGTCCCGCAGCCGACTCAACATCGTCGGCGAAGGCCGCCGTGTCCCACTCTCATAGGCGGCGATGTTGGACTGAGCGACACCGGACCGCTGCGCCAGCTCAGCCTGGGTCAGGCCAGCGGCGCGGCGCAGGTCACGCACGGTTTCCATGCCTCGATGATATCGGATGATATATCGCTCGGCCAGGGCCGCATGCCCTCGTCACGGCGTAACCAGGCAGAGGGTGAACTCGTCTGTGGTGTAGATGAACTCGGTTGCCCAATAGCTGGCGCACAGGTAGTCGTTCTCGTAATCCGAGTGCCCTTTGCTTCCCCTGACCTTGGCTATGACCTTGCCGGTCGCGCGCGGGTCCGAGCAGGAGATCTTCTCGACATTCGGATTGTCGTCCTCGGTCCGGTTGCCGTGGAGGTTCACCACACAATCCCCGACCTCAGCACTGCTCGCCGACCGCTCCTCGGCCTTCATACCGGCGACCACCAGCAACGGCACGAGTATCACCGGAATGAGCAGCCCGAGCATGCCGGCCCGCCGCCACAGTGGCTTCCCCGGATCGAGAGGCGCCCGCGGACCACCAGGAATAGGGGCAGGCAACCGCCGCACCCGCTTGGCCGCCTCGATGTTCTGCAACATGATCACCGGATTCGCCACCACCGAGATCAGCCCATACCACCCGAGCAACGCACTCTCGACAGTCAACCGCCGATACGTCGCCGTCCCACAATCCCGGCAGAACGGTCCCGGCTGGGTGATGAACTGCATGAACACAAAGAATCCACGATGCGACCGAATCGACGTGCGCACCGCGGGCGTAGCACCGCACACACAGCAATAGATCCCATTGGCCGTACTCAAGTCGGCCTGCACCGACCGAATCTCTCCTGGCGTCGACACGCCTACCCCTAAATCTCGCTCGAGCCCGCATAGACGCGGGCAACCGGCGATCGTAGCATCGACCAACGATCCAGATGGCATCGAATAGCGTTGCCGCATAACACTATTCGACAACCAAGGGGCCCACTACGACAAAAACAGCCCACACCCCCTTTGGGGTGTGGGCCGTTTCAAGCCAGGACCTCGGGTCAGCTACGAGCCGAGCCTAGTTCGCCGGGTAGTTTCCGCCGGTGCCGAAGAGATCCCGGTACATCCAGAAGAACACGCCGTTGTCCGCGAAGAACGTAGTAGCACCGGTCATGCCGGATTCACTCGGCCAATCGTGCGGCGGCTCACCCGGACTGGACACCGGGTCGGGAAGGACCCCACGCCGGATCAGGGTGAGCGTGCCGCTGATCGACCGTCGCCACACCAACCTGCTGGCACGGATCGAATTCCTGCAACAACCGCTCCACCAAACTCTCACCTCGTCATGTGCCGCCCGCTGCGACAGCACCTCCAACACGACCAGACATCATGCAGCACAATCGATCACGAAAATGAGAGCCGCGCTCCCTTAGACCTCGCTGTTGCTGCCCGATAGCGAGTCGTCGATCTTATCGAGAAATCTCTGATAGTCCGGGTTGACGAGCTTTATGGAGACTGCCACCTTGCTGATGAAGACCGTCACCACAAGATTCGGACGGTCCCATCGCAAACCACGAGTAGGCTCGATCCACCATCGGTTTGCTTGTTCCCCGAAGGTTTGAAATACACCTTCAGCGATAGCATTGAAATGCGCTAACAAGCTCCGCCGCCGATGTCGAATCGACCGAGTCAACGCCCGCCACCTCGAATATGATCCGGTTAAGCGACTCCCGGCCGGCCTTGCCACCGATAGGACCAATATTTGAATGCACATCGCGGAATTCAACGTCGAGATCTGTCGACAATCGCAGTGGTTCTGCGCCGATCTCGGCCACAGCCCAGCCGGCCGCGGAAGCGAACCTGATCAAATCGCCTTCAGTCCACGACCAATCAAATTCTCTCACTACCCCAAGAGCCCTCATTGCGCCATCAAGGTCGAATCGCATGATCGAATAGCTCCCAACGTTTGCAGCGGAAGACTACACCTACATTGGCGCGCCTTGATCAGACATCATACGTCAAAGAACTCAAGTACTCGCGTCTAGCGATCGCCGCCTCGCCAGAATTGGTCAGCGACACGTTCACTGGCAGTGATTGATCGATCGTTCGACATCCATTCATTCACAGCCGGGTAGAAGCTGACGGCCATGGGAGTACCTCGCGTAATTCGGCCGGAGACGTAGATGTTGGCAATAGGACTCGAAATCAAGCCAACGGCTGCGCCACCCGCCCCCTCGCCGACTTCTACGAGGCCGATGCTTGGATGCTCATCGGCATCGGCATCGGCATCGGCTACGGGGTCGGGGTGACGATCTCGTCGGTGTAGCGCGCGTAACGGGCCATATCGTTCTGCCAGACCACGCCGAGGTCGATGGCGTTCGCGGGCAGCTCCCGGTCCGGCGCCGTCGTCGACACCGTGATCTTGTGCAGCGCCGAGTCGTTGGGCCGGTAGCGCACAACGACATCCAGGCGGTCCCAGTCACCTCGTGGCTGGATGGCATCGATGGCCACGAAGCCCTTGATGTATGCCTCGATTCCCCAGGTTCGCCCGCTGATCACCACGGTCTTCTCGACGTTCCACGACGGAGCCGGATTGGCGGTGTAGTACACGTACGTAGGGCTGTCACCGAGGAGAGCTTTGCCGAGCGGAATGTTGCCGGGGAACTGATCTGCCGGCATATCGGCAGTGTTGCTGATCGAGACCACCGATACCTCGTCGAGCGCCTGGTCGTCGATCACGACATCGTATTCGGAGGCGTTGCCCCACCGTCCGGTCTGCCGCATCGCGTCGATCTTGACGAAGCCGGGCATATAGAACTCGGCGCCACCAGTGGACGCGACGACGGTCAGTGTCTTCTGCATGTGCGAACTTTCTGTTTGGTCGCCGATCAGTGAAGGTCGGCGATGTCTGAGGCGCGGTCGGCTGCTCGCGGGCAGCTCTGGCAAGCGCCGGGTGAACTCGAACAGCGAGGGAGCCCAACCCATCCGGGCCTGAGCTCCCTCGCTGAATATTCGGATGATGTTCGGATAGCGTGCTGACCGGTCAGCTCACTCGGACGTAGGTCCCCGCGCCACCGGAAACTGATGCCCGCCAGGCAGCCTGAACGCTGGTCTGCGTTTCAACCGTCACCACGTCACCGGCGTTCACCGGCACAGTTGCGCTCACTGTCAACGTGCCGCTGGTTCCGGACACCGCCGCACCGGTGGCCACAACCACACTGCCGACTCGCAACCTGGCCTGATAACTGCCCGACATCGCGCCACCGGCAAAGACCACCGCACACACCAATTGGGCTCCGCCATCACTCGATTGGGTCTGCAGACCGTTGCTGGACACCGCTGACCCGGGATAGTTGGCGGTGTCCGCGATCCAACCCGGAACCACGGTCCAGTCAGTGGTATCACCCATCGTGCTGGTGCCGTCCTTGGTCATACCCGACGGCAGCTTGGCACCGAGGCCCGCAAAAACGTGCGGCATCGATTACTCACCACCCGTCGAGCCAGGTTCCGCAGGATCCGGCTCGTCCGAAGGAGGTTCAGTGGCGGGATCGGGTTCGGTCGGTGTTTCGGTGCCGGGGTCTGGCTCGGGATCAGTGGGTTGTTCGATCGCGCCGGGATAGCCGGACTCCGGACTCTGCCAGTACGGAGTCCCGTCGGGACTCTCCGGCTCCGGGCTGGATTCGAGCGGTGTCCAGAACACGATCGGCCCGCCGAGGAATACCGTCGGCATCACACGGTCACCCCCGCCAGACTCGCCTGCAAGCCCCGTCCGGCGGGATTGTCGGCCGTGGTCACATGGACCGTCACCCGGTCACCGGCGGCAAAGCTCCACGAGCCGTTCACGCTGGTGTCCAGCGCGTGGTTCGCTGCGGCGATGGTTGCCGAGGTACCTGCGACAGCGACGCCGTTCTTCCGCAATTCGACGACCAGGTTGCCGGTGCCTGCGGTCTCACCGCGGTAGGTCACCTTGGACACGGTCAGGGCCCGTTCGATCCGCAGCCCTTCCGGGATCGTGTTGCCCGCGCCGACGGTCCGCACACCAATATGCGACTTGAATGCGATGTCGTACGCCTGGCCCGCCGCGGTGGGGGTGCGGGCGTTCGACAGCCGAGAGTCGTTGTCGGACACGGCCTGAATAGCGGTACGTGCTGCTGTCGCGTCTGCGGCGGCGAGCAGGGTGCTGACCGCTGCACTGGTGCCCGTCACCTGGCCGATCGGGTGGGTGTGCGGCGTGGGCGTACGCGCATTGGTCAACCGTGGGTCGTCGCCCGCGACGGCGGTGGTGGCGGTGTCACCGATCACCGGAAGGAAGGTCGTCGGTTTACCGGAGATTCCACTCCACAGCGTTGTGCCCGCGGGACCCCGCACGACAACACCCTGACCGTTCGGCGTCCAGCCGGAGCCGGTGCGATAGATGTACAGCAGCCCATCGCTTTTGACGATGTACTGACTGCCATCCGGCGGGGACGACGGGAGCTGCGGGTAGGTATCGGCCTGGCCGTCGATCTGGATGCCGTGACCCGCGGGCCCGACAACAACGGCGTTGCCGGACGTTGCGGGCACTGGGGCCGCGAGAGTCAGGTCGACCAGGCCGGTCGAGCCGTTGTCAGGGTTCTCCGGGTCCGGGCCTGCCGAGTATTTCGGAACATGGAAACTGTAGGAGTCCATAGGGATTCGTTCGCCGTCGTAAGACAGATCAAACGATACGCGCCAGGTCCACTCGGACGGGTTCGTCGCCGCGCTCGGCGCGACCAGCCGCACGCCACGCTTGCCACGCCAAGTCAGATAGCCGAACTCGTCGAGCTGGCATTCATAGTGCTTCGGGAGCTGCACGTACGTGGCGGGCGCGGGCTGCGCGTCGCGAACGAGCACCTTCGGTGCGTCCGCGGTGAAGGTGATGGTGCCGCTCAGTGGCGGGAACTCGGGCAGGTCGCCCAGGTCGGGGCCGTCGATCACGTTGGCGAGGAATCGCCCGACGACCTTGCCGTAGTCGAGCGGAGGCAGATCAGCCATGGCTCAATACCTTTCGGGAGTATTGCGGGGTGCGCTGGATCAAGCCGGCAGCGCACGAACCTGCAAGTGGGAGTAATTGCCGTTGACCGTGTAAGTCCCGCCACCTTCCGCCCGAGACGCGACGACGTAGAGGGTGACGGTCTGATTGGCCGGCACGATTCCGAACTGGGCGCCGGGCATGGCCGGATATTCGAAACCGGGCGAAATCAGTACATGCGCGAATCGCGATACCCAGTGACCCCAACCCGTGGCAACCACGTCGCCGTCCGGCGCACCGATGCGCACCGTGACATCGCACCGAGTTGGTGTATCGGACGCGATACCCACAGCACCCTCGATCCACGGCCGCCAAGCGTTCGGTTGAGCCGGGATCGTGATGGCCGCCAATACCTTGGCGTCCTCCTTCAGATTCTGCGCGGTGAGGAACTGGTTGTTGCCGATCGTCCACGGACCGCGCAGACGCGGCGAGGGGATCGGCCCGAACTTCCCGGCCGCGCTGTCGAAGCCAAGGACATAGCCCTGCCCGAGCGGCTGGTCTTCGGTGACCAGAACGTCGGACGCGTCGGCGATGCTCCCAGCGCCACCGGGATCGCCCGGCTCCCCCTGGGTGCCACGGGGAAAGGTGATCTCGAGCTGCTGGTTCGGCGCTGCACCCAGGATGCGGGCCGTTGCGGCGGACCCGGTCGCGCCGGCCAATCCGATACCGGTGAGCGCATTCACCGCTCCGCGTCGTCCCGGCTGCCGGAACGCATCGGCGAAGGCGATGAATTCGGTGCCGGTCCAGTAGTAGATCGCGTTCTCGGAAACCACACGCCAGGCCTTGCGGGCGTCAGCGGTGGTGAGACCGAGCGCTGTCAGCGCGGCGACATCGGCCACATCCCCGTGCCAAGCCCACGGCCACGCCGCAGCGCCCTCCGGCCCTGGCGTGCCCGCAGGTCCTTCGCGCAGTTCGATCAATACTTCCCGATCGACGACTTCGACCGGGTTCACGGTGTAGGGCAAGCCGACGGAGTCGGCCACGCTCCGCATGGTGACCATGACGTCCTGGTCATACACGGTCGTCACGTCTTCGGTGTTCACAGCACCCCCACGGGCCGGGCCGTGCACACGATCTGCGCGTCGGCCATCTGGTAGTCGTAATTCACCGAGCCCGCACCGCGACGCACGACGACAACGAGCGTCGCCGCCTGACCTGCCGGGATGACGCCCGCCGTGCTCGCGGGGGTCACGTTCCGGGTCGCCAGATGCGGCTGGAACCGAACGCGTGTCCGTACCCCCGTCACGTAGCCACTCCCCAACGCGACGATCTGACCCGACGCCGAGCCGATCCGGACCTCGGCGTCGATCCGCGTGGTGAACTGGTCGGAATTCTCCAGCGGACGAAGAACGACGCCACCGGTGATCATCGGGCGCCAGTCGGTGTCTTGGGCGGGTACCTGGAGTTGCGCGACGACCATCGACGCGGCCGAAACCCCCGCCTGCGAGGGCGCAAAGCCGGGACCGCCGTCCCACGCGCGATCCTCGATGATCGTCCATGGCCCGCGCAGCCCTGGATAGGGTTGTCCCGACCACTTATTCGTAGTCGCGTTCCAGACGGGCACAGCCCGGTCGGGGTGCGCACCGTCGGCGTAGTCCGAGGCCTGGCGGATCGGGCCGGGGCCACCGTCTGCGCCCTTGCTGCCCGTAACACCCCTCGGCACAACGATGTCCAGCACGAGATCAGGCGCCGCACCGGTGACCGTCACCTGCAGATCGGAGCCCGCCGGCCCGGTTGTCACGCTGCCGATCGAGACCGAGCACGACTCACCATCCGGGCCCAATGCACCGAAGGCGTCGGGGAAGGTGTCCAAACCCGTCCCGTTCCAGTACGCGAGCCCACCGGTCGAAAGCACACGCCAGGCTTTGCCCGCGTGGGCGCTGTTCAGCTTTGCGGTGAGGGCGGTCAACGCGGCCTGGTCGGCGATGTCGCCTTCCCATCGGAACGGTCGCGCGGCTTCGCCCTCCGGGCCCTGGGGTCCGATGGCGCCGGTCGTCAGTTCGAGGCCGCCGTCACGCGGCGTTCCATGGAGCGCCTGTACGAGTCCGGGGGTACCGACTCCTTCGTCCAGCCCCCGAATTTCGGTGGCGTCGAAATAGTTTTCTACCGAAGTCATTTCATCTCATTCCGTGGGCTCGGCAAAAGCGATGATCGATGCCCGTGTCGGGCTGAACCCGACCTTGTCGGAGCTGGGACCGGTGCCGATTCGCTCGACCGACACGACGAGGGTCCCCGGCTGGCCTGCGGGGACGGTCGCGAAATCGGACGTGGGCGACAGCACTCGGGTGGTCGTGCCGTCACGCAAGCAGGGGAAAACCGGCAGGTACATCCAGGCACCGGGTGACCCGACGCTGAAAGCGATACCGGTTGCCACGATCGGCCCCTGCGAACTTCCCAGCCGCACCGTCACCTCGGCGCCTTGACTCGTCGTGTTCGAATGCGCGTAGATGTGTCCGTACACCTGCGGTCGCCACCGAAACGGCTGAGCCGGAATCGTGAATGTGCCGCCCTCGACCCGGCTGGCTGCGGCGATCTGTTCCGCGGCGAAATCCTCCTGGTACCAGCCCCACGGGCCGGACCCCAACGGTGCGGGCATCGATCGGAATCGCCGGGTGGCACGGTCGTAGGCGAACACACCGCCGTGACTGGGGCCGCTCGTGTCCTCGTAGTCGTCGGCTTCGGTGATCGTGCCGGACTCGCCGGGCGGCCCGACCGGGCCGCGCAGACCCGCGGGCACCGTCGCCCGGAGCTGCTGGTCGGGAGCTGTTCCGAGGAACTCCAGCGCGGGCTCGGTCAGTGCCGGCTCGTGAACGGTATCCACGACCGTGATGGTGTTGGCGTACGCCGCGGCGCCGGCCAGCCCCACAGCATCGACCGAGTGTGCCCAGGCGGTCCCGGTCCACACGTCCATGCCGTTGTCGTCGAGCCGGTGCCACCATTTGCCCCGGTCCTCGGGGCCGAGTCCCGACGGTCGCGCGGCACTGTCTACCAGCACGCCCATCTTGCGGAACGAAGTCCGCGGCCGCCCAGAGACTCCCGCTACGCCGGCAGGACCGCCGGGCAGCGGCAGCTCCGCCACCTCGGGTGCCAGCTCGACCTCTGCGGTCAGCAGCGGCAGCCCGTCGATATCCGGCTGACGATAGGCACGCAGCCGCGCGGGAAAGCTGATGTCTCCCATTAGAATTCTCCTTTGTTTCGGACTGCCTCAGAAGATGAGCAGGTCCAGGTCGGCACCTACGTCCGTCGACAGGTCCTTGATCGCCGAAGCCACGCGGCCGAGCCGCTGCCACGCCTTCACGACCGAGTCCTCTTCGTCGGAACCGTCGCCGACGGTGATCTGCCAGCTCGCCGCGGTTTCCCGGTCGTCGGTGAAGGTGAGTTCGGTGACGAAATCCGTGAAGACCGCCTGGCCCATGGCGAAGCCGATCTGGTCACCGAGGCCGAAGTCGCGGCCGATCAGATAGGGAGCGTTGTCCTGGATCGTCACCTTGTGGCTGGTGTAGCCACGGGTCAGATGCAAACCCTGCCGAGCGGCGACGAAGCCGTCGAGCGTGAACGCCTTGTCGCTGCCGGTGATATACAGCTCACGGAAGGCGTACGGTCCGGCTTTGCCCACCCGTTCCATATCCCGATAGACCATCCAGGCCAGGAACACATCGTCGAGCTGGCCGCGGTAGAGCCAGTCCATGCCGATCAACGACAGCAGCGCCTTGATCGCCATCTCGATACCCGCGTTGACCCAGCCCGGCGAGCGACCGCCGACGATGATGTCGGTCGCGGTGGGCTTGTGCAGCGCCACCTCGGACGCGCCGATCCCGGAGTATTCGCCTTCGAAGTACCACACCCACGGCAGATTCCGCATGGTGCCGAACTTCCCCGGCGTTCCATAGACCGCCTCGTACTCCGTGGTCGAGTCGAACTTCGGGTACCGCATCGGCGTGGTGCCGTCTTCGGCGAACTCCTCAAACCACGAGATGATCCCGTCCAGCAACGAACCGGTTGGCCCGGTGACACCCGATTTGTCCACGGTCTCGAGGACCACAGTCGGCTTGTCGAGGTAGTACCACTCCGGTGCCGGCTGTTCGTCCTCACCGGGCAGGAAGAACCGCGCCGTCAACATGACACCCGAATCCTCGAGCATCGGCTGGAACAGCTTGTCGGCCATGTCGAACCGGGCCGAGGCCGCGCTCCACCGGCTGGTATCGGTGCGCGGATCGACCGGCACGACCGTGATCGGGAAGGTCGTATTCCCCTGCAGCCGCATCAAATTCATCGTGAGATAGGTCGTCACCAGTGTCCGCACCGGACCGAACAGGATGTGGTGGCGCGGGAACTGGGCAAGCACCGGCGCGAACGGGCTCGCCCAGCAGCAAATCGTCGAGATGTGGTTCCAGGCGTGAATCGCCTCGATATCCACCGTCTCGACCCCGTTGTCATCCCGGACGATCGACGCCTTGGTGATGTACCCGTCCCACCGAAAACCCCTGGTGTTCACAGTGATCGGCAGCGTCGTGTCGGCATGATTGCCGAACAGGTGGTCGAAGTGCACCATGTCCCGCGGACAGATCATCTTCAACCCGCCGGCCGAGTTCCGCGGAAAACTCATCTGCAACGACAGATAGCTCCGCTCCTCCCCCACCTCCTGCATGTCCTTGTCCCAGTACCGGACCAGAACCTCTTGATCCCGAGCATCCTCCTGCTCGACCCGAAACATCTCATCCATCCGCCGCGATTCCGCGTGCGGGTCCCAAACACCCATCCTCCACCACCCTTCTTTGATTTTGGGCATAAAAAAACCCCAACTCGTTCGAGTTGAGGTTTCACTTTTTCTCAGCTGATTTGCCTGCTCGCACCAACCAACCCACTTGGGTTCCTAACGTTCCCCGGTCGAGTCCGAGCAGAACCACACGACTCAGGCGTTGAAACGTACCACCTTTACGTCAAGTCCAGCCCAATTCTTGCAGATAAGAATACCACGAGCTCGTCTCCCACCAGGGGTCTGAATGCGCGCCCACTGGGCCGAACAATTCGCGATAGCGGGGGCCAAGTGCTACATCGTTAACGAATTCGTACAACGAACCACACACAAGAGCCGCGCCAGTGGGCGCTCCATGATTGAAGTAGATCGGATCAAATATGCATACTGCGCCAGATCGCCACCCGAGCAACACTGCAAATTCCCCAGCGTGCCCGATCTTTATGATCGATTCACCATCGACCTCAGGAAGATCACCGATAGGTGACTTGACAATCGTGAACGAGGCAGCGTCATAGAATGTAATGTCGCCGATTATCGGAGCGTGAGACACTGCATACAACCGCGCAACTGCGTGCGGAACATCGGAAACGCAGTCCTTACCAGGACAAAGTACGAGCTCGGCACCGTCTTCGAATTCCGAATACTCACCTTTGCATCGCCCCTCGAATTCGTGTTCCGAGTCAGCACTACGCAGGAACATAATCTTCTGCGTCAAATCATGAAGATGCAGCAACGTCGCACCCTTGATATCGTGGTTATGGCCAGCCGACCACCTGAACTCTGATTATATCCCATTGTTCAGGTACGAACACCGCCTGAAATCAGCCTATCGCTGGGATCTCAATCAGTCTCCGGCAAGGGATCTCTTCAGCTTGTTAGAGCTACTCAGGGAGGCGGCGAACTAGTTCTTAGCGGGCCTACGTACGAGAACTCATTACCGACGGAACTCCTCTTTGTATATTCGACGATAGTCTGATGCGATGCTCGACTTCTCGATATCGGGAAGTTCGTCGTAAATCTGCCAGGCCCTGGCACGGACGGGTTCCGTACCATATTTGATGAGCTGACCGACTATGAACCCGAAGTCCAAGCCATCCTCCGAATCAAATACAGCAGGAGGGGCCAACTCGAGCACTTTCAGGATCGTTTCACCTACATCGCTGCTCTCTAGTCGAACTATTAGCGTACCCAGAGCCGAAGAGTGGAAGTAGGAACCACTTATAGCGTATTCTCCGAGCTCCTCCGAGGACATCGAAGTAAAGTCGGGATATGGTGGAATCTTTCGAAATTTGTTCAGACTATCAGCTACCGAAACTCCCTTGAAATCGGCAGGCGGCGGCCGTAATTGTCGATCGTCAGCATCCTTCCACCACGACGGACCCAGCACTATATGGTTTGCTTCGTCTTCAGCCATTTCGGGCTGCAAACAGGGATCCGTCATAAAAGTAACACCGCGGTAGCAGTCGTTTATCCTGCAAACTGCCTCCTCAAATGACATTCCGAATAATTCGCACATCGCATTCGCAACCTGACGGTAGTGTTCGTCAGCCGTTGCATCAGTATTGAACTCCCAAGCCGTCATGACTCACCCTTCGTTACGATGCGCATAGTCGATCAGGAAACACATCACAGTACCCAGTAGCGAGTGTACCCCGACTCAAGCAACCGCACAGCCCTCTCCGTATGCCAACTCATCTGTTGACCCCCGGGAATTGGAGCCTCGGTGCCGGCTGCCATCTGATTTGGATTCTTCACAAATGGACCTTCGACTATGTCGTATGGATGCATCCGGCGCCCCGAACGGTGATCAATAATGAATCGGGCCCAGACTTTATAATCGCGACCGAAGGTGAGCCGTTCAAGCGCATTGAGTTGATCAACCGTCAACCTATACTCAAGAATCGCCGGCTGCCCGCCTCTTTTGTTGGCAAGCCCCTGTGCCCACAGCTCTGCCTGCCTCCGAATCGTAGTCGTGTAGAAGCCTTGACCGAAGTCAAGACTTTCGCGACCCTTCGAAAGCTGAATCCTTCGGATGATTGAGGGAACCGACCGGTCGATTGTCCCATGAAACAGGGTTATAAATTCGCCGCCCGCGAGGTCGAAATCGACTCCGGTATGGGACATGCGCAACTGAGACCGCTCGACTTGGTCGTACGCCTGCGGCCAATTTGTTGCACGCCGCCTGCCTGTAGCAGCGGCGTTTGTGCGGCGCGGCGCCTCGACCGATGATCGTCTTGGCATATCGCCAGGGCCTGGCGTACGAGAAGCCGCAATTTGAGCTGAGGTGTAGCTATCGATTCCGTTTCGAGGCCCGCCTGCAGGTACAGCTTGAGGTGCAAGTCGGTCGGTCCAGTTTGTTATGAACTCATCCAACAGATCGAGGTATTTGACCTGCTGGTTGCCCCAGTCGCGTAGTCGTTCTGCCTGCTCACCTCCATATCTGGCGATCCTGGAAGCAAATCCACTCGCCATCGCCAGAGCCGACTTGGAGTGGGCGCTTATATAGCTGGTTGCCCGCCCGCGGAAGCCGGAGGAAATCTCGAGTAGTCCAGCAGCCCCGAGCCTTGTAGGCGGTCGGATTCCTACGCTTCTGAACAGGATCAACCCGCCAACCGTAGCGGCACCGAATTCGAAGACCGAACCGACTGTGTCGTCTTTCCACTGCTTGAGCGGAATTCCGGTGAGGTCTTTGACCAGCTCATCTTCGCGGTCGGGCGGCTGGTAGGTCGTGGATCCGCGAACGAAGTCTGATCCGCGTAGCGCATCGTAGCCCGTCATTGCCGCGTATTTGGGGAGCGCGAGGTAGAACATGGCAGCGCCCTTGGCCAGGCCAGCCACTGCTGTTCCCGCGTTTGCGAATCTGTTCGGGGCGTCGTAGGTTACGTGGAATGTTCCGTATTGGTCGACCCGGACTGACGACATACCTCGAACGCCGTCCTGCATCATATGAAATGGGGCACCAACGGTATCGGAAATAACAGATCCGAGCCCGGATAGTCCGCGCTTCGTTGCATCCCATGCACGCACATCCCAAGGTTGCACCGGTGCGGGGATTTCGTTTTTCCAGACTTCTTTCCCATTCGCATCGAAATGAACGATTGTCCGACCCGTTTGTGTTGTCTGAGAACCATCAGGAAAGATTGTGTCCAGGCGAGGCCGGCCATCTTTGTCTAGTGAGAAATCGGTGATTACGCCGAGATGGTTCATCCGGTATGTATGGCCGTTCTGAACCCGGAACCAAGACTGGTTTCCGCCCTTGTCCGGCTCCCCTTCCCAATGGTTGCCGAGCTTGTCGATCATCCACCCGGAACGGTTCGCGAACATCTGGCCGCTGAATTTGGACTCGAGTTGACCACTGGGACTGAAACTGGTAGACGACAGCGTGGCATTGTCGAAATTGTCGACGTGGATGTTGTCGTAAAGGCCCTGCGGGTTCCGGACTCCGATATCGACACCGACTACGCGGCCCGCCGAGTCGAGTGACAGTGTTCGCGTTTTCGATACGTCGGGTGAGGTCTCAAAGGCCTGGGTGGGGATACCCGAAGTGGATGTACCCGGTGCGAAATGCTGGCCGTTGCCTAGTCCGTTCGGCCCGCCCGACTCGAAATAGGACGACCCGCCACCGACGTCGTCCTGCCATCGGACGTATTTCGCCGTGCCTTCGATTGCAACGATTCTGGCCGTCGACACCACCTTTCCAGTAGCGTCCTTGACCACCGCATCTACAGTGTTCTTGCCGTTGCCCTCGGGAATCGTGTATTCGATAGTCTGCCCGTTCGGGCGCACTTCCGTCCAAGGTTTACCCTGCTCACGCCCTTCGGTAGCAGGCATAGGAAGTGAGTCCTGGTTCGGACCGTTCGCATCTAGAAGCGGGTCCCGCGGCTCTTCCGACGCGGGAGCGTTCGCCGGCAGCGTCAGCCCGCTCGGAGCCGGTTGTGATTGGGATGGCGTCGAGGGCGCGGACAGAGGGCTTGGTGTGTCGGCAGGAAGCGGCGCTGGTGTCTGTGGTTGCGGATTGAGGTGGTTGATGCTCTCGTCACCATCCGACCTGTCCGGCTGCGGGGGCGGAGGTGGTGGGGGAGCACTGTTGGATGGGGCTGCCTGAGTCGGCGGTGGAGTCGTCTCTTTCTGTGGGGGCGGACGGTTCGGGGTGGTAGTTACCGGGTCGTTGATCTGCTGGGCAGACAGAACCTGGTCTTGGGAACGCCTGTCCATGTCACGAACCCCGAGCGCCCGCGCGTACGCCCGCGCTGCCGAAGCTGCTGTCATTCCATTTCGGTTATGCACTCGGGGTTTTCGTGTCGAATCCGGTTGCACACCGGCGCTCACCGGAGTCAAAGACGTCAGCCATTCGGAAAATTGGGAATGGTCATACGCCACAATCGGCGCCGGTACCGGCATCGCGATACCTCCTTAGGAATTGAGAGAGCCCAACCCCTGCAAAGGGATTGGGCTCTCTCGATCGATGTTCAGTTGGAGGGAAGGATCAGAACGGTCGTGACGACCGCGGTGTCACCGCCCCGATGATGCTCGACTCGGTGTTCCCGTCCTCGACCTTTACCACGATGTCGGTGCTGGTCCACGGGTCCAGCGAGGCGAGCCAGCGGCGGCCGGCGAGCTGGCCCCAGACATTGACGCCGACGGTATTGCCCTCTGTGTAGAGACGGGCCGTGCGATGGCGCGGATGGGTGTCGATGCGCAGGGTTTGACCGGCCGTCAGGCGCGGGGTCTGCACCATGCGCGGCTGGCCGGTGTCGCTGGGGACCGGGTCGAGGATCGACCAGCGCCCGGGGCCGTTCATGGTGTAGCGCGGCCACGCCGGCTGGTCGGCTGCGTTGCGCAGGCGGAGGACGCCCTCGCCGGTGCCCGAGGCATTGGTCCAGACCTGCGTCTCGTCGAAGTGGCGTTCGAGCGGGTCCATGGCGGTCGCCGAGATCTTGTACATGGCGAAACCGTTGCGCGCCGGATCGATATCGCCCGAAGGTTCGGGAGCGCTATCGAGCTGGAACTGCTGGAATCGCCAGCCCTGGTGACGGGTGAAGTAGCCGACCGTCACCGGCTTGTCGGTGGACCAGCCCCGGAACCACGCGTCGTGGACGGCGAGGAATTCACGGACCGGGTTGGATTCCCGGGCGCCGGCCGCGGTGGAGATGATGGCGAGGAAGTCCCACTCCTTCTTCCAGCGAACCGACCGGGCGAAAGTGGCGCCATCCTGGCGGGCACCTTCGGTGGTGAGCAGCTGAACGGGTGCGAACATGAATCCTGTTTGGGCTGAGAGCCTTACGCCCTCGCGCCCGGCATTCTGGCCCGCCAGATGCCAGACCCGGCCGTTGACGTCCCACACCACGATCTTGGTGTCCTGCGTACTGAGCAATTGGTGGGTCATCGCCCGAGCCCTCCTCCGCGTTGCTGCGCAAACGATTGACGGCGCTGGACGCGGGCGATGGACATCGCGACGCTCTTGGGGTCCATACCGTTGAAATTGAAAATGTCGCCGCGGGCGGTGTGCCCGCCGGGGCCCTCGGCCAGGTCCGTCAGACCGAAGCCGGTGCCGACGAGTTCCTTGGCGGTGCTCGCCACCCATTCGATGGGTTTGGCGACGAGGTCGACCGCCTTGCCCGCGACGACCGAGCCGGCGAGCGAACCGAGCACGGAACCGATCGCGGCACCGGCAGGCCCGGCGATCGCCGTACCCAGACCAGCGCCGAGGAAGCTGCCGACCTGCCCTGCCGCGTCCTGGGCAAGGCCCTTGGCGGCCCCGGTGACTCCCTTGACCAAGCCACCAGATGAGGCGCCGGACAGAAATCCGGAAATGCCCGCGGACAGATTGTCGCCTTCGCTGAAATCGAAGGCCTTCTGCTGCTCGAACGGCAGGAAGAATTCGTCGTCCGGATTGATGCCGAGTTGCTTGGCGAGCTCGCCGTCAGCCGCGAGCGCGTCAGAGATGGACGGGATACCCAGGGCACCGACCAGAGCTCCTACCGTAGAACCGGCCTCACGCAGGGCAGTGGTGTCGCTCAGACCGAGCGATTTGCCGAAGTTGCTCGCCAGCTCGCTGCCGACGATCGAAGCGCGATCAATATAGTCGGCGCCGCCGTATGTGCTCAGATATTGGGGTTCAGCCAGACTCGTCCCCGTGAGCCCCTCACTGAGACTCGGGGTTCGCGGTGTGGTGGACGCGCCACTCGCCGTTGTTCCTCCGGTGCTGAGGATTGTCACACCGCCAGATGACCCGCCGGACACGACGACACTGTTGCCGCCACCGGTCGACCCACCGTCACCACCACCCCAGCTGGTCACCGTTGTCGGCGAAGCACCACCGGGAGCGACCGCGCCACCAGCCCCTCCGTCGACCGACATATCGGTCGGCATCGGTTCGATCTGGGTCTTCAGCGACATGGAGGCGGCGAACCCGCCCCCGAACCGGGATCCGATCGACTCACCGAGAGATTTGCCGATCTCCGGTGCCAGCTGACCGGCCGGTCCCAATGCGGGAGCGATCGCCTCGCCCAGCGCCAAGCCAACCCGTCCGCCGGCTTCTGTCGCCGAGGACATGATCCCCGCCGTCAGTGCCTCGGACAGCGACGCCAGTGGCGCCACCGATCCGGTGTTCGCGGTCGTCGACGGTTGTGCAAAGGCAGGCGCCACGTTCATGACACCCTGCGGCTGGACGTTCAGCTCCGCCGACAGGGGCGGCGCGGCACTGAGACCCGATGAATCCTGCTGACTCAGACCAACTTTCACCGGGTCGTTGGTACGTCGGGTGAGCGGCCCACCCATTCCGAAGACAGGCCCCAGCGCGCCGCCGAGCGCGGCCCCGACCGCACCTGCCGCGTCGATGGCCGCACCGCCGACGCCGCCGAGCACATCCGCGATCAGCCCGGTTCCGAGCAGATCGCGCCAACGCTGCGGATCACCCATCGATATGCTGCCGACCAGTCCGCCGTCGGCGAAGCCCGGCAGCATCCCGGCCAGATAGCCCGGCGAGGGAACCCAGCCGGCGTTGATCGCTTCCAACAGCGGTAGCGCGCCGGCCGTTGCGGCCGCGTTGACCACGAATTCACCGGGCGAAAGCCGGGCAACCACAGCGTCACCACGGGAGGTGCCCTGTCCGCGTACCGGCCCGCCTGGTTCGTAGCCGGCCGGTCCACTGCCGTTGCCGACCAGGACGTCCGTGACCGGATCCTTCCTGGCCGGATTCAGAAGCGTTGTCTTCGAGGAGAACTTGACCAAGCGGGTCGTGGTATCGGACTCGGCCGGGTCGGGGCGGAGCAGGTCCATTGCCTGCCCCGCCACCCGTTCGGCGATAGCACCCGGCTGAGTGCCGAGAACGTCGGACAGCAGGCTGTCCAGCACCCCCAGCAGACCCACCCCGATCAGCCCGTTCGGCGGAATTCGACCATCCTCACCGAGGGTGATCGGGCTCTCGTCGGGGAGAGTGATCGTCGGGGTTCCGGAACCGGAGCCGCCTTCCCACACGGCTCCGCTCGGCAGAGTGATCCGCTTTCCCGGAGCCGGTTGGCCGCTCGTGGTCATCGCAAGAACGTCCGGCAATGTCATCGCCGTTGGGCGTTTCTTCTTCACAATTGGTATCCACTTTCTGCGTTCGACCGCTCCGGGGCTGCAGCCACCTACTGTTTCCAGCCGAGGAAGTCGTTCATCTGATCGAGTTCCGTTGCCGTGCCGACACGTTCGCGATCTGATTTCCTGCCCGGACGAGCGATCGGCTCGGGTCGATTGCGCCCACGCCGGCCGTCGTCGGTTCGGGCCCAGGCCAACCAACGCAGACTGTCTGCGACATCTGCCAGCAAGTGCTCAGCGGTTTGCCATCGACTGCCCTCCGGATACATCGTCCGAAGGAGCGCCGACTCGAGCGGAAGGTGCTTGACGATCGCTCGCAGGTCAGCCCAGGTGAGTACGTCGGTGCCGAGCATCCGCAGGCGGAGCCCAAAGGCGATCAAGTCGTATTCGATTGCCTCGCTGTGCTCTTCGAGAAGAGCATCGAGGCTTAGGATTCCCCCAGGCTCAGCCCCGAGTGCGCGCGCCACGCCTCGAGCAACTGGTGGTAAGCGTCGGGATCCATTTCGTCGAGCACCGCGAGCGCCTCGGGCGCCAGACTCAGCTCGAGCAGGGTGTACATCGCGTCGACATCACCGAGTCGGCGGATCCGGCGAACGAGACCGGGCTTGAGGTAGGACAGCGACGGCAGGACGATATCGGCACCGTCGACGGTGTAGGTGAAGTCATCCTTCACGATGGCCGGCTGGGCGACCTTGATGGGAGCAGCAGGAGAAGTCATGGGTAGCAGACCCTTTCGTTGTTCGTGTTGAGCGGGTGCAGAGATAGGAAGGGCCCAACGGGCGGCGGGCGGGCCTGCGCATAGGTGTTTTACCCGCCGCCGTTGGGGGCTTTAATCAGGCAGTCTTGATGCCGTCGTCGAGGTAGCGGTACGCCTTGACGCCCGAGTCATCCTTGAATGCCTCGACATTGATGGTGAAGCCGGCCAGTTCGTTGGACACGAACTTCTTCTCGGTGATGGACGAGATCTTGGCGTTCGGCAGAACGATGCGCAGCTTCTTGTCCTCGGTCTTCATGTCGAAGACCCACGAGCGGCGCGGAAGAACCAGGCCGGTCTCCTTGACATTGATCAGCTTGCCCGAGGTGGAGGTGGCCGCGGTGGCGGTCACGTTGTTCTCACCGAAGATCTCGCTGAGCACATCCTGGTCCCACACCGCGTACAGGGTGAGGCCGAAGCGCACCGAGTGCTCGGTCTGCAGCTGGGCGATGATGTCGGCGTTCCAGTCCTTGACCGTCTCGACCTTGCGCTCACCGAGCGACTCGATGCCGTCCTCGGAAACGTAGCCGAGAGCCTTGAACGCGGGGTCGATGACGCCGGCCGCGGTGGTGGGCAGGCTGGTGGCGAGCGGCGCCACCAGGACACCGCCGGAAACGGCCAGGTTCGGGGTACCGGCGCCGATGAACTTGCTGGAAGGCAGAGCCATTGTTGTTATCTCCCTTGGGATTGTTGCGCAGGCCCTCGGGATGGGTACTTCAGTTCGACTCCGGTCGGAGTCAGGCGAGGACGGTGCCTCGCACAATCAGGTCGGCGACGAGGGTGTACCGCGGGGCGGCAGTCGCCGGATCGGTGTCGTTCTCCATGCCGGCATCCTCGACCTGGTCGCACCAGACGGTGCCCAGGTAGCCGGGAGCGGCCGCACTCAGGATCGAACGCACAAGCGCGGCAAGGTTTGCCGCCGCGCCGGCGTCGTCGGTGCATTCGAGAACGACGCGAGGACGATCGAGGATCAGTTGGGCGCTACGGCGGCCCTCACGATCTTCGACGTCGACTCGGGCTTTTCGGTCGTTTCTGGTTACTCGCACCATGCGGGTCGGGCGTGGGTCGGGGACCCGAGTGACCACAGTCGCGGTATCGGAAACTGCAACAATTTGCGCCGCAAGATAATCGACCAACGTTTGTTCAATATCAGGAAATAGTATTCGTTCATTCATGTCAAGTCCTTGAACGGAAATTGATTAAGTCCATATTTGGGCATGAAAAATCCCGACCGGTCGACCAGTCGGGATAATCATGTACGCCAGGCGGAGTCGACGATATTTCTCGCTGCCGATCAGCAGCAAAATCCTATCCGAAACCAAACACACCCGGCAGAACAGCCGGGCGTGTTCCAGGTTAAGAGATGGCCAAGCGCGACCTATCTAGGTCGACCGGATCCCCAGAACTTCCGGATTGATGCGTACAACGGCGTCGATCCACGGTCCGTACGACCCAATCTGCAGACTTATCGAGGAGCGAGATTTGCAATAAAATCTGCCCAACCACCAGCGATCATTGAGATATTCCCCTCCGTTGGAGGATGGCCGTCATCGTCATCTTCCTCTTCATGATCCCAGAACCAAACCGTCCCGTGATCTCCCGACCTCAAGGATAGCGCGAAGAGATTGCCGTAGGAATCGCGCGCAACCGGAAGGAGCCAGCGAGGAACTCTGCCGTCGTATACCTCAAGTTTGTCCCATATGCTCACACCATCGCCAATGTCCGCACGAACGCCGAATACCTCGTCGACTACCTGATCATTATCTTCCATCCAGCCACCATCGCGCTCAAGAAGGTATGCGCGATAGTCGGCAGGAAGCGTCGCCCCCAGATGAGCAGCGAGCCGATCAATCTCTGCATCCAGCGCGGGTCGACCAGCTTCCCTGTATCCCACAGACATTCGAATCACGTTCCTTTCTTCATTGCGACTCCACCCGCATGCCTCGCTGCATCGTGGATGTCGGAGTCACAAGCTGCATCGCAATGCCATCTTCATGATGGTGCCAGGTGTAGTCGCGCGGCCTTGACCAAACTCCGTCAGGTGTAGCCGCCCACATCTTGGATATGAAGAATCCCAACCAGTCTCTGATTGGGATTTCAGGCGTAAGCTGACGGAATGAGAAGGCGTGTATCCGAAAGCCACGAAGGGAGCGCCCGAATCGGGTCGCTTTCATAGGCGCTCGCGACGTTGACCGATACACCGTGAGCATTCAGCGCCAGCAAGATCCGGAGGCCATTAACTCACCGTCTAAACACGCTAGGGGCAGCCGAACGAAGCATCGGGGTTAGGCCGAACACGAACAGTAGGATCGGTTGCCACTTCTACCGATGGGGCAGAAGATACCTCGCCGGATTCTTTATTCACCAATGTCACATCCCCAGCGATGGCGTAACCAAAATCGCCATCCACGAAGTATTCACGAGCGCCCACGTTGATAACATAGAATGCGTCGTTTTCAACAATGTTCCTGTCATCAATCATAAAAGTCCCAGCGGTCCAACTTGGTTCGAGCGCGGCCCGAGCGAACGCAATTGCCTCTTTGAAACCTATCGTCACAACTATTTCCTTACTGATCGTCGATCTTGTGCATGAACCTGGCTAGACTACTCGATTTCGGCGTCGGAAGATCATCCACTCGCATGTATGCGGTTTTACCAAGGCTAAAATAGTGCGAAGCGTCGAGAAGCACAGGTGTAGGTTGACTATCAATGAAGCGAACCACACCTGCCACGTTCTCCACCGAGAAGACATGTGCACCGCCGCTTTGCCATTCGATATAGATAATCCCTCTTGAGCCGTGCTGCGCAAATGCGCCCTCAACAGTTTGACGATTCCCTGGCTTAAATTTCCCGCCGAACAGTGATTGTAGCACGGAAATTTGACGACCGCCGGGGCCACCATTCTCCTTACGGAGATGCGCCTCCAACGGGCCGGCTACATAGCCCGCTCCTGGCTTTCCGCGCCGTTTCATCTCATACGTCACCACGCAACTTGTACAGTTGGCTGAATACGCCGAACCAGTCCCCTTTTCTTGGTACCTAGGGTTCACCTTTACCAGCGTCCTGTTGATCTCCGAATTGGCCTGATACACAGCCTTCGCATTAACGCCGCCGGTCGGTGGGTTGATCTTCGAGGGCGCGGAGAATATCCCGGCAGACCCCAAACCAGTGGCTGGCTCGAACGGGCGGGCGCTCGGCTTGGGCTTTTCAATCTTGCCGATTGCCAGAATCGCATCGACCACTGTCCCGGCACCTTTGGCTGCGCCCACCGCGCCAGCCTTGGCTGCAGTGCCGAGCACCCTGGCCGGTCGAATTACGAGCGATACACCCTTCCCTAGCCCTGCTGCACCCCATAGGCCTCCTACCAGCGTTCCGAGCCCTCCACTGATATTCCCCTGCTTGAAGTCCTGATAACCGAGACTGTCGGCCATCCCGCCGACTATTTCAGCGGCTTCACCTTCGTTGAGCCCGGGTACGACGCCCGTATTGGCCAGTGTGTAGCCAGAGGGTCCCAAAATTACGACAAGTCCGGCTAGTTCTGCCGACTTGCCCAAGCTCTTGCCCAATTCGTTCCAGGACTCTGCAACTCCGGTGCGGCCCGGACCACCCGCGCCTATGAGAGGCAACGATGAGTCATAGAGGGTGAGATAGGCGGTGCCGAACCGATCGCCGAATGACTTGCCACCTTGACCGAAAGGCCCCTGACCTGCGCCGATCTCAGGGAAACCGGGCACTTCGCCAAACTGCGTGTATTTTGCGACCGGCCGAAAGAGCGAGCCCGGACCGTCGATGTCGGTATAGGTAACGGGTTTGCGGCTTGGCCCCCACTCCACAGATACGAGCGTTTTCATCGTCCCATTGCGCGAGGAGGATCGGTCGCGGAGTTCTTGAGTGGCTGTGAATCTGGTCAGCCCATCCGGAAATGTAACCAACGTGCCGAGAACTACCCCGTCCAGCTCAATCTGTTCGCTACCATCAGCATTTCTGCGAAGCACGTAGCTGTCATCCAAGACCTTGCGGCCATCGAACTCATATGACTCGGCGCCGAATTGATAATCAGCCAGCTGATATCCATCGACCCGGCGCCACAACAGCTCCTGTCGCCCATCTGCGAGCAAACGGTAATGAGCCTCGTCGCGCCCATTCAGGTCACTGACAATCAGTTCGATCCACTCGTCTCCCGAACCGCCGTTCTTGACAACATTTGTGACGATCTGCTGAGCAACCGGGTCATAGACCTGTGCATACCGCTGGCCCCAGGTATCAGTACCAAAAGTGGCTTGTGTGCCGGTCACCCCGTTGAACCAGCCAGAACCATCGGGATTACGGACGCCGACTGTCCATGGCTCCTGAAAATCTGGCGACCCTGGCCTGAACGCGACCGTCACTGACCCGCCATCGGGTGTTGGGCTGGTTTCGTTGTAGGTCACGCCGTCGGACTGAACTTCGACGTGGGATGTAACGGTCGCCCCATCCGGCCCTACCGCCTGCTTATCCCACGATCCGTTCCCATCTCCGACGGTGACTGCCGCCACATCGGCCTGAGGCGCGCTTGAGGGGTACGAATAGTTCTCGGTCTTGGAATGGCCATCTGCGTCGGGGGCGGAAACGTAGGTAACTGAATGTGTGCCATCAGGCAGAGTCGTCCAAATGGTGGCTCCACCCTCGCCATCGGAGACAACGCGCGAAGAGGTCGTCGACCCATCGGGATTCGTGATGACGGTGTCGTAACTCTGTCCGCCAGTTCCCGGGACGACGGTGATCGTTTGGCTACCGCCATTGTCCGTGGGCTGAGTGACATTCAGGTCGTCGGGCAGCCCCTCCGGAACGACAGTTTTCGGCTTCTCAACGCCCGGGACGACAGGCTGGGGAAGTTGGTCAGGCCCGCCAGGAATTGGACCATCGATCTGCTCAGCCGTGAGACCCGGGAAATCGCCGGACGGTCCCTGATCGTTGACGAACCTTGCGCCCGAATGATCGGCATGTACCGCTTGTACTGTCAGCTCACGCTGCCCGAGTACTCGGTTGTACGCCCGCGCAGCTGCGGCAGGGGTCATTCCGGCAAGGTTGAAGACTCGGGGTTGATGACCCTGAGAATCCGGAGACTCGGCGCCAATCGGCGTCAGCGAAGCACGCCATGCCGCACCAGCGGTAACCCAATCGGACGCGACGGTCATTTCGACCCCCCCGACGCATCATCGATCCGGCGGCGCAGCTCGGCGACCATCGCCGCATACGCCTCCGACTTCGTCTTCCCCTCACACGCGATCCCGCGGGGATGCGTCGCGTACCAGGCGCTCCCCTCGACCTGCTTCACCGAGATCTCGTCGAAGTCGTAGAACTCCTCGGCGTCGGGTGTAGGCCAGCTGCCTTCGGCGTCGGGGGTGATGTGGGCGCCGGTGTCGAAGGCGCCGGGGGCGCCCGCTGGGGTCGGGACCCACCTAATTTCTTCGAGTTCAGGGTGCACGCGCACGCCGCGCTTGATCAGGTATTCGGCTACCCGGGTTGCCTGCTTGATCGAAGTGACGGTCGGCTCGGCCAGTTTGCGGCCGACGGGGCTGGTCCACTCGGGGAGGTGGATGACCGAAAGTTCTTCTGCCAGTGCGCGAACCTGCGGGTCGAGTTCTTCGTCATGGTCCGGCTCGGCGAGCTTGCCGGACAGGGTCTGCTGGAGGAGGGCCAGAAACTCGGGAGTGACCAGCTGTCCGGATTCGGTCTGAACGTATTCCGGTGTCGATACTTCGTTGGTGCTGAAGTCGACCGAGCCGATGATTTCCTTGCCGGACATGTGGTGGAGCCTCCCGAGCTTGGGCATGAAAAGAGCCCGCACCTACTGGGCGGGCTTCGTGTGGTTGCGGGTGTGGAGTTAGGACAGGCCGAGCAGCGGCAGGATCACCGGGGCTAGGACCACGGCCAGCTCGAGCAGTTCGAGGAGGACAGGAAGCATGGAATTCACCTCCTTCCGTCGTGCGAGGTGACGGGCAGGGCGCGTCAGGTGCGGGGAGCTTCGAGGGCCTTCAGGCGGTCCAGCACGTCGGCCAGGGCGTCGACGACGGTCATGCCGTCGAGCTGTTCCCAGCCGGCGAACATGCCGGCGTCGCGCTGCTGGCTACCGCACAGCTGCTCGCGAATGTCCTTGACATCGGTACCGATCGGGCCGCAGAAGGCGGTGATGAAGTCCTGGATCTGGGCTACTTCGGATGCGCTCATCGGAGCGTCCTCTCCGTCGATGAATGCCTGCACGTCACGGCGGAATTCGTCCATGTCGATACCGGCGGGGTCGATTTTTCCTTCGTGCGAGTACTCGCGGTGGGCCACGCAGTCCTCGGCGGAGCGGCCGATTCGCGCCAGGATGGCCGCGCAGCCGCGCTTGTAGGCGTCGAGTTGGGCTGGGGTCCAATCACTTCCGTCGCCACGCGATACCGCCTCGATGCCGATCACGTGGTAGTTGGCGTTGTCGGTGGGCCAGCCGGGCCATGAGCCGCGGCCCGCGTGCCAGCAGACGCCTGCGGCGATCACGCGGTAGGTGCCGTCGCGTTCGAGGACCAGCTGGGCGAGTGGGCCGGGGAGGTCGGCGCGGCCGTCCTGGACGATGCGCCAGTCGTTCTTGCCGCCGCCGGCGGTGTGGTGGCACAGCACGCCGCGCAGGTCACGGAAGTCGCCGTGGCCTCGGTCTCGCCAGCCTTCGTGTTCGATCACATCGAGCCCGGCGTCGCGCAGCACATCGGCCAGCCATACCGGGTCTCCTGTCCAGCTCATGGACTTCTCCTTGGTCACAATGCTCGGTGGAGGTTTGTGGTCCCGCCCTCGCCGATGAGGGGAAGTGGCAAGGGCGGGACGTGCACCCCTGACGCAGCGACGGCGTCTTCGACCGCAGACCACCTACGGGAGACGGGCGCGTCAGGGGCGCGGCATGCGGCGGGCTCGAATCCCGCACCGTATCGAGTGTTCTCCGGGGGTCCGCCGCATGCGGTTCGGGGACGGCACCGTGGTGGTGCGGTCAGATTTCTTCTTGGAGGGTGGCCGGGATCTTGTATTGGGCCACCGGGGGTTCCTGGCCGGGGACGTGCAGGCGCAGGAAGCCGAGAAGTTCGTCGATGTGCCGCTGCAGGGCGCGGATCAGGCGGATCGCGTCACGGAATCGCAGTTTGTCGTCGGCGGCCTGCTCCTCGAGGGCGACCACGCGCTCGCGCAATTTGGCGACTTCTCTGGCCTGCCAGGCCGTCACCGCGCCGATCACGGTGGCGACGGCCACACCGGTTGCTTGGACGAACTCAGGGCTTAGCCACGACGCCATCCGATTCACCCGCCGATCCCGACACCGGGGTGACCGCGGGTCTGATCACCGCCCCGGCGATCACCGGTGTGGCCAATCCGTACAGGGTGAGCAGGGTCTCGACCCAGGCGGTGTCGACCTCTCGGCCGATGAGAAACGCGACCACACCGGTGATTGCGACGAGTACCGACCGGATCAGCGCGGGCTCTGGTACCTTGCCGATTCGCATTTGGAGGTTCCTTTCCACAGTTCGCGGATGTCAGATTCGCCCTTCGGCGACATCGCGGTTCAGGGCCTGGGCCAGCGCGCGAGCATGGCCGTAGCGGACGTAGTCATCGGTGTGTCTGCCGTCGAACAGGTATCCGCGGGCATAGGCGACAGCGCCCGCCCAGTGGCGCCAGTTGGCCGGTGACCACCAGCGCTGCAGCTGATTCCGGGTGGCCGTGTCCAGCATTCGCTGCGCCCACCGGATGGCCGCGGTCGCGCTGGCGAAGCTGAAGAAGGCGCTCAGATCCGCGATAGTCCGCAGGGGGTTGCCCGCGGGCAATGCGGTGATGGGGTCGCCGGGCGCCGCGGCCCAGTAGGCGGGGATGCCGTCGATCGGGCGCTCCCCGACCACGCCGTAACCGCCGGGGTCGGTGTCGCCGAGGTAATGGCCCGCCGGTCTCCGTGGATCGGCGATCAGCGCGCACGCGATCACCTCGCGGCCCGGATGTTCACCACGGCCGATTTCCGCGGCGAGATCACCGGCGACAGCGGCTCCCTGCGAATATCCCGCCAGTACCACCGGGTTCGGTGTGCGATCGATCGCGGCGAGCAACGCCCGCCTGCCCTCCGCGACGCTGTCGGCATAGCTCACGTGCGAGCCGTAGTCGGCGGGATACGGGACCATGCGCGGTCGGAACATCGACTTGTTCAGTGCGTCGGTGAAGGCGGCGGTGACCCCGTCCCCACCGGGGTTCCAGGTTCCGCCGACGACCAGCACATCGATGACGCGCGAGTCACGGCTGGGACGAGGCGATCCTTTCGGAGACCACAACGACATGTGAAGTACCTCTTTCGGATATGACGTGGGTGGTCCCGCTCCGGACGGTTGTCCGGAGCGGGACCAATTCGCCCCTGCGCGGCGTCGACGTCTGCGACCACAGCTGTGCGGTGGGAGACGGGCGCGTCAGGAGCGGGCATGCGGCGGGCTCTGAACCCGCTGGCGATCGAAGTGTTCGTTCGGGGGCCGGCCGCATGAGCTCGAAGGTCGGCGCGGGTGCGCTGACGACGAAGCCCTCGTTCCGTCTCGGAACGAGGGCTGAGAAGTGGTGTCGTGGTGGCTATTTGTGGTGTCGGCCGGGGGCAAGCCTGCGCAGCATCTCGCCTGAACTCGAGGTCGGCCACAGGCAGAGATACGGGTACTCGGAAGCCATGCCGGGTAGCCAGCCGAGACGGTTCAGCAGGTGGACCGGAATCATCGCGAACTCGTCGTCCGCCAGGTGCTGCAAGCGCCACCCGAGCAGGAACTCCGTCACGCCGAGCACGGCCGCGACGTCGGGAAGGTTGTTGCCTATCTCCAGCGCGTCACGCAGGTCACCGAGCGGGATCAGTCGCTGTGCGACGACGTGGTGCACCTTCATCTCGATCCGGCCGCGCCACAGTTCGCCGTCGAGCGCCGCTGCCAGCTCGAGTGATTCAGCCATCTCGATGTGTGCCACCGAGTGCGCGATCACCTCGTTCCTGACGTGACCGGACAGATCCGCCTGGATCAAGACAGCACGATCGACAACGGACCAATACGAGACGAAGTCGAACACGACGACCGAATCGACCCTGATGCCCTGGTTGAACGCAATTTCCTGCGCATTGAACCCGTTGCGCTGCACCGCGATACCTTGTCGGTCAGGCATCACCGCATCCGACTCACCTTCAACACCCATGGGGACACACAACTCTCACCCTTACCGATGACCACCATCTGCCGCATCCGGACCGCCCGACCAGACCGGATGCCAGAGTTCATTTCACCGCGAGATGTGCTGCCCCACAACGACCGGCGGGCGTAGCGACCGCCACCGGTCCACCGCGCCTGCGACTACTTGAAGGTCTTCTACGCAGATGTCCGCCAGATCGACGTGTCCGGACCGGTTCCTTCTGACCGGCACCGAGTTGCCCTCGCTCCGGAAGGGTCCGCCATCCTCGTGCCGGGGCTGCTCGTCCGCTGGGTTGCCCGAGTCGTCGGGAGTGAACGCGTCGAATGCACCTGACACAAGAAAACCTCACCCAGCAGCCGAAATGTACAGACCCTCGGTCGAGAGCACCTACCCACTCTACCGTCGAGGAAAACCTGAGCCTTGCTCAGGAGTTGATGTGCAGACGGTCACTGAGAATGAAATCTGTTGTGGTTGCCCAATTTTGGGCATGCGAATCCCCGCTGTGACTATCTTGCAACATCGTTCGCCCTGTGTCAACTTATCGCTCTACAATCACCGAAATCGCTGGTGAGAGACAGCTTCTCGATTCGGGCCGAGGCCGCGATCTAGCGAAATAGCCCTTGGCGTAAGGCATTCGGGTGGCAGTGACCGCAAGGGCGCCGCGTCTGCGGATCTCCGAGAACAGCGACGGGGCGCCGGCCACAATCGGCCGACGCCCCGCTCGGGTACTCAGTTCGCTACACGTCTTTCGCACGCTGCCGCGCCGGGAGAGCGCGGTGCGCATCCAGAACCTCGCCGACTACGAACAGCTCGGGCCAGTCGCGCGACCAAGGGCCGGGCACCGGCTGGATCAAGCCCGCTGCACGGAGCGTGCGCACCCGCCGGGCGTTCAAGTTGCCGTACCCATCCCCCAACTGCGTTGCCAGCTTGGCGATCCCAGAGGCATTGAGGCGCACAGCCCTGGCGCGCAGTACCAACGCGGCATCAACGCTGGACGCCTCGGCGGGCGGGCACACGACCGACACCGCCGCCTCGATCGCGGCGCCGATCTCGGCGGGCGCGCCCTCGACACCTTCGGTCATGACGAAGGCGATGATGTTGCGCTGCAGCCACTCCGCCAAGCCCGCGATGCTCGTAGCGCCGTCGTAGGCGAAGTCGCGTTGCTCGCAGACCAGTCGGACCCACGACACCAGGACGGCCCGTAGCTCATCCTCCACCCGTGCCGCGGCCGGATTGAACGGGAGCCGCTGCTCCCTGGCGCCATTGCGGGTTCGGAAGTCCACGGCGCCGAACCGGGTCTGCCTCGTCCGCGCATCCGCCAGATCCTCGGCCAGATCGGGGATGTCGCCGAGCATTCGCGCCAGGTCGCGGGCCGCGTCTCGATCCAGGAACAGGTGCGTATCGTCGATCCACCTGTCCAGCGGGGTCACACCGCATGAATCCTCCAGCATGCGGTTCGACGCCATACCGGCATCGGTCGTGCCCATGTATTTGCTCCTTCAGTCGATAGCGGGTCAGAACCCCGGCCGCACCCGGCGCCGAATGGCCGGAACGGTTGCGCGCCGGGGTGGCGTCGAGTGGACCCCCCTTGCCGAGACCCACAAATTCAACACTCGTTGTATGCAACGTTGTTGCAACCCCGCTGTCAAGCTGAGACGAAACTCAGGGGTACCCAGTTAGGTTGCGCCACAATCACTGTCCTTTGCAGGTTGAGTTGTCGACTATGCTGTGGAGCGCCCAGGACACCCTGTCGCCGCACGGTTGGCGCTACATACACTTCATGCATCACTGCAAACAATCTGCTAGCATCTCAACATGGTGAGACAACGGAGCGCGGTGGTCCCGCCCGAGGTCAGCGCCACCCTGCGGCTTGCTCGCAAGGAGCGCGAGATGTCGATGGACCGCGCCGCGAAGGCAGCACGGATCAGTACCAGCCTGTGGACGCAGGTCGAGAACGGCACCCAGTACAAGCGCGGACAGAAGGTGCCGGCCAGCACCACGGCCGAAACTCTGCAAGCAATGGCGGAGGCCGTCGGGATCGATGCCGAGCCGCTGCTCACGCAAGCGGGATTGGAGCCTGTCGAGGTGGAACAGTCTGCGCCGCAGCAGTCTGCGGGCATCGTCGACCTTTCCGGCCTCTCCGAGGGCGACCTCCGGATCGTGGCCGCCTACGTCAACGGGATTCGCGCAGCCCGGCGCAGCTGATCACCACTGAAACGAACGAATGCCCCGCCGACGGCGGGGCATTCGCTGCGTTACCGGTGCTCTAGGACGGGCAGTTGACCGTGTACTCCCATTGGGTGTCGTCCATGCCGCTGACGCGGACGGTCACTGTTGTCGCCGAGCCCGCGGGGAGGGAGACGACCGCGGAGCCGGTGCCCTGGTTGACGTTGTCGCCGATGTAGCCGGTGTCGAGTACCTGGCCGCCCTCGTAGAAGACCTGGATTCGGTCGGGGATGTTCAGGGTTTCGTAGGACAGGACGAACGAGGTCGGGCCGGTGACGCCGAGCTGGTGGGTGGTTGTGGTGACGCCCTCGCCGCCGGACTTGGTCGATGTGTTGCACGGCTGGACAGTTTCCGACGAGCCGCCCGAGCTTCCGCCGAGAATGCCGCTGCCGGTACCGAGTAGGTCACCGAGAATGCCGCTGCCGGTGTCGATCACGCCGCTTCCGGTTGTGCCGCTGCCCGTGTCGGCGCCGGCCAGGCCGGGCACCATCATCAGCGACCAAGCCGCCGCCAGTGCGATAGCTGCTGTCTTTTTCAACGCTTCCTCCACACCACTTCTCGCCAAAGGATCATCAGGTGAAACGCGTTGGGCGGCCGCATGATCGCCACCCGAGCGGGGATTTCGAAATCCCCGGTTTGCCAGTCGCGTGGACTGGGCACAGAAGTTCTAACACGCGTTTCGGGGGACGAGGAGCGACTGGAATTCGGGCAGCAGGCTGTTCAGATGCCGGTGAGTTGCCGCCTTTTCCCGGCCGGAATGTTGGCGCCGTGGCAACACTGCGATCGGCAGCCCAGACCAGCCTAGGCAACTTCTTAGCTCGTGGAACAAAACACCGGTCGGTAGACCAAGTTCGCGCGAAATCGACTGCGCTGCAATAGTTCAGCAAACTGCTATGTCGAAAATGAGTAATCTCACAGCGAATTGACGTAACGGAGGGCGGGAACCCGCCGATCGGGGCACAATGAATCCGCTGCCCGGAAACGACGAATGCCCCGCCTGGTGGCGGGGCATTCGGTGTGTCACCGGTAATCAGTCGACCGGGTCGGTCTCCGGCTCCTCGGCACCCGCGGAGCCCGAGGTCAGAGCCTCGAGCAGGGCGGCAAGACCGGAAGCGGAACCGGTGTCGGCGCCGGCCTCGTCCTCGTCCTCGTTGATCGCCGTCGCATCCTCGGTCGCCGGCTCCTCGGCACCCGCCGAGCCGGTCGCCAGGGACTCGAGCAGCGCAGCCAGGCCGTCCGCCGAACCGGTGGTGGTCTCCTCCTGGCCGCCACCGGTCTCCGGCTCCTGGGCGGTAGCCACGCCGGTACCGAACATTGCCAGACCTGCCGCGATGGCGATGCCGAAACCGAGCGTCCGGAACTTCTTCATGAAGTTAAACCCCTTGGTAGTAAGCATGATTGTCGACGTTATTGCCGACTGGAAAGTTTTAACACGACCTACCGACGCCACCCCAGCCCGTGTAATTCGGGGCATTAGCCAGCCGTATGCCGAAAGTTTGCCGGGACCGAGCACGGCGACCAACCCGGAGTGAGGATTTCACTGCGGTCCTTCGTCATGTGACGCTCGGAGCCACCCCGACCGGCGCCGACCCCGGCAAACCCGCTGGACAATCAGCCGGGAGTGAAGTTGCGTGGACTACACGCGCAGATGAACGGCAGAGGCAAAATATCGACTCGGAGCCGAACATTGGTGATTACCCAGCTATCCGAGTTCTATGCCATGATTGATCTCACGTCGAAAAGGTGTAACGCTGCCGCCGCGAAAACGATTTGCGCCGCTGCGGTTTGAACGCGAGACGACGAGGGCCGATAGAGCCCCGGAGAAACTCTGGCGGGCAGTTCCTATCGATTCAGAAGGCGTTACTCAGCGTAACGATGGCCGCGTTCAGCGTGCGCCCGATCGAAACCTTCTTTCGCCACGGGCACAGAAATCGCAACGGGCCGCACACCCTTGCGGATGTGCGGCCCGTGGGACCCTGGGCTCAGCGCAGGGTTGCGGTGAGGTGGGGGTAGCCCTTCTTGGGGTTCAGCATGGAGAGGTCCCAGCCGGATCCGACCTGGTCGGCGTAGACGTTGACCGAGGACGGGAGGAAGACCGGCTTGCCGAATTTGACCGTGTAGGTGGTCTTTTCGGGGACGCGGCCCTCGATGGTGGCGAGGATGTTCGCGGCCGACCACATGCCGTGAGCGATGGTCTTCGGGAAGCCCATGGCCTTGGCGCCGAGTCCGGAGACGTGGATCGGGTTGTGATCGCCCGAGGCGGCGGCGTAGCGGTTGATCATCTTCTGATCGACGCGCTGCACGCGCAGCGGCGGCGGTGGGACCACGTCGGCGGGTGGCTCCGACTTCGGGCCGCCCGACAGCGAGGTGCGCTGCTGGTGCAGGAAGGTTGTCACCTGCCGCCAGACCAGCTCGCGGCCGACACGGATCTCCGTGATCGCGTCGACCAGCAGGCCTTTCGGGTGCTCGCGCAGGTTCTCGATGTGGGCGGCGAAATCGAGCGGCTCGGCGACCGAGATCTCGCGGGTGCGCTCGATGACATTCTCGAAATGCACAGCGCCCACCGCGCTGAACGGGAAGTCCCGGGCGACAACCAGTTGCATCGCCAGCGGGAACGCCAGGATGAACGGGTACGTCAGCGGCAGGGTGTCGCTGAAACGCAAGCCGGTGGCGTGGCAGTACGCCGCCAGGTGGTCGGGGTCGACCTGGAAACCGTCGAGGACGACCCGGCGGTCCGGCAGGGTCGGCTTGCGACCCGACAGCGGGCCGGGCAGCGGGACGGCGCCCAGCGCCGCCTTCGCGTACAGCCCGCCGTTCTTCGGAACCTCGGAGAGGGTGATCGTCTGGGTCATCAGGCGCCGATCAGGCTCTGTCCGCAGACGCGAACCACGTTGCCGCTCACCGCGTTCGACGCCGGGCTGGCGAAGTAGGCGATGGTCTCGGCGACGTCGACGGTCTGGCCACCCTGCAGCAGCGAGCTCATCAGGCGGCCCGCCTCGCGGGTGCCGACGGGGATGGCGGCGGTCATCGCGGTCTCGATGAAGCCGGGTGCCACCGCGTTGATGGTGATGCCCTTCTCCTCGAGCAGCGGGGCCTCGGCGTCGACCATACCGATGACACCGGCCTTGGAGGCGCCGTAGTTGGTCTGGCCACGGTTGCCCGCGATGCCCGCGATGGAGGACACGTCGATCACGCGGCCGCCTTCCTTCAGCACACCCTTGGCGACGAGGCCGGAGGTGATGCGGTGCGGGGCGGCGAGATTGACGTTGATGACCGAGTTCCAGCGGCCCTCGTCCATGTTCGCGAGCAGCTTGTCGCGGGTGATGCCCGCGTTGTGCACGACGATGTCGATGCCGCCGAAACGCTCGGTGGCGAACTCGGCGAGGCGCTCGGCGGCGTCGGGGGCGGTGACGTCGAGGGCGAGCGCGGTGGCGCCGACCTTGTTGGCGGTCTCGGACAGGGCCTCGCCTGCGGCGGGGATGTCGGCGACGATGACGGTGGCGCCGTCACGGGCGAAGACCTCGGCGATGGTGGCGCCGATGCCGCGGGCGGCGCCGGTCACGACGGCGACCTTGCCCGCGAGCGGCTTGTCCCAGCTGGCCGGGGCGACGGAATCGGCCTTGCCGACCCGGATGACCTGGCCGTCGACGAAGGCCGACTTGCCCGAGAGCAGGAACCGCAGGGTCGATTCGAGGCCGGTCGCGGACGCGCCCGCCTCCGGGTGCACGTAGACCAGCTGGCCGGTGGCGCCGCGCAGCAGCTCCTTGGCGATCGAACGGCTGAAGCCCTCGAGCGCGCGCTGGGCGATCTGCTCGTCGACCGAGCCGACCAGTTCCGGGGTGGTACCGATGACCACGACACGCCCCGAAGGTGCGAGGTTACGCATCGCGGGCTGGAAGAATTCGAACAGCTGCGACAGCTTGTCGATGGAGTCGATGCCGGTGGCGTCGAAGACCAGCGCGCCGTACTTGGTGCCTGAGTCGAGCGAGTCCGCGACGGTGTAGTCCGACAGCAGCGCGCGGATCGGCTCGGCGAGACGGCCCTTGCCGCCCAGCAGGACCGGGCCGGGAAGTGCGGGCTCGCCTGCCTTGTAGCGGCGCAGCTGCGCCGGCTGGGGCAGGCCCAGCTTGCTCGCCAGGAACGCGCCGGGGGCGGAGTGGATGAAGGATCCGTAGAGGTTGGGTGCACCCTTGCTCTTGGCTGCCACTGTTCCTACCTTCACATTTGCGGGTTCGGTGTCGACAATGAACTTACTCCAGAGTAAGTTATATGTAAACCGATCACCCGACGAGACCATGGAGAACTCGAGTGACAAGCAAAGCCCGCTCGGCGAAGACCCCGGCAAAGACCGCGAAGACCCAGCGCCCGGTCGCGATCGTTGGCGGTAATCGAATCCCGTTCGCTCGCTCCGACAAGGCCTACGCGAAGGCGTCGAACCAGGACATGTTCACCGCCACCCTGGACGGGCTGGTCAGCCGGTTCGGGCTGCAGGGTGAGCGTCTCGGCATGGTCGTCGGCGGCGCTGTGCTCAAGCGCGTCGGCGAGCACAGCCTGATTCGCGAGAGCGTGCTCGGCTCCAAGCTCTCGCCCTACACCCCGGCCCACGACCTGCAGCTCGCCTGTGGCACCGGCCTGCAGTCGGTCGTCACCGTCGGCGACGCGATCGCCATGGGACGCATCGAGTCCGGCATCGGCGGCGGCGCCGACACCACCTCCGACGCGCCGATCGGCGTCAGCGAGGACATGCGCGAGTGGATGCTCACGGCCAACCGCGCCAAGTCCAACAAGGACCGGCTCAAGCTGGTCGGCCAGCTGCGTCCCTCGATGCTCGGCATCGAGATCCCGCGCAACGCCGAGCCGCGCACCGGGCTGTCGATGGGTGAGCACGCCGCCATCACCGCCAAGGAGTTCGGCGTCGCCCGCGAGGCGCAGGACGAGCTGGCCTACCTCTCGCACAAGAACATGGCCGCCGCCTACGACCGTGGCTTCTTCGACGACCTGATCACCCCGTTCCTCGGCCTGACCCGCGACGACAACCTGCGTCCCGGCTCGACCGTGGAGAAGCTGGCCACCCTCAAGCCGGTGTTCGGCACCAAGCTGGGCGACGCCACCATGACCGCGGGCAACTCGACCCCGCTGACCGACGGCGCGTCGGCGGTGCTGCTGTCCAGCGACGAGTGGGCCGCCGAGCGCAAGCTCCCGGTCCTCGCGCATCTGGTCGACTCCGAAGTCGCCTCGGTCGATTACATCCACGGCCCCGACGGCCTGCTGATGGCGCCCACCTACGCGGTGCCGCGCATGCTGGCCCGCAACGGCCTGACCTTGCAGGACTTCGACTACTACGAGATCCACGAGGCCTTCGCCTCCGTGGTGCTCTGCACGCTGGCCGCGTGGGAGTCCGACGCCTACTGCAAGGAGCGCCTCGGCCTCGACGGCGCGCTCGGCTCGATCGACCGCAGCAAGCTCAACGTCAACGGCTCCTCCCTCGCCGCGGGCCACCCGTTCGCCGCGACCGGCGGCCGCATCGTCGCCTCCACCGCGAAGATGCTGGCGGAGAAGGGATCCGGCCGCGCGCTGATCTCCATCTGCGCCGCGGGCGGCCAGGGCGTCGTCGCGATCATCGAGCGCTAGTCACTCGCCGACAACGACAACGGCGGGTGGTTTCCGGTTTCGGAACCCACCCGCCGTTGTTGTGTTGTCAGCGGCAGATCGGGTTGGGGTGGGGCTCCGAGGAGGCCCACGGCCCGCAGATGATGAACTTGATGAAGCCGAGGGGGAAGTCGACGAGGGCGGAACCGGTGCCGGCGGAGCCTGATTCGGCGACGACGGCCGGGGTCGCGGGGGCGGCGACAGCGGGGGACGCGCCCGCGGCGATACCGGCGACCGCCGCGGTAGCGACCAGGATGCGGATCATACGACGTGGCATGGCAAACCTTTCAGTGACACTGAGCGAAGCCGAGAACCGCACCGTCAGGCGCAGATCGGGTTCGAGGGGCCGCCCGCACCGTGGCAGAGGATGAACTTGAGGAAGCCGAGGGGGAAGTCGATGAGGGCGGAGCCGGTGCCGACGGAACCTTCCGCGATGACGCCCGGGGCCGCGGGGGCGGCGACAGCGGGGGACGCGCCCGCGGCGATACCGGCGACGGCTGCGGTGGCGACCAGGATTCGGACCATACGACGGTGCATGACAAGCCTTTCGAGAACAACTGATCAAGATCTAACGACAACATCGTTCGTCTCAATCTGATTGTTAGCCATAACTTTTCGGGGCTTGACGATTCCGATTCACGACCGATCGTTCTAGTTCGCGTCGATGGCGGCGGCGAGCAGCGGCCAGGAGTTGTGGAGGTCCTGTTCCCAGTACTTCCAGGTGTGCGTGCCCGCGGCGCGGAAGACGGTCTGGGCGGGGATGTTCAGTTCCTGGAGACGGGTGGCAAGGCGCTGGGTGCAGAGGTTGGTAGCGGCTTCGATGGCGCCGCCGAGGAGGATCTGGTCGGTCATGCCGATGACCTTGCCGGGACTCGCGCCCGGCGGGAGGGTCTCGGCGATGCCGGGGAGGCCGGTCGCGCTGGAGAGATAGATTGCCTTGTCGCGCAGGCGTTCCGCGTTGAGGTAGGGGTCGTTGGCGCGCCAGGCGGGATCGCCGGGCGGGCCCCACATGTTGGCGGGGTCGGCGCCCGCGCGGGCGAAGACCACGTCGACGTAGGCGCGGCCCATCGGGTCGGCGACCGAGGCGCAGCCGCTGTAGGCGCCGACGGCGCGGTAGCGGTCGGGGGCGGCGATGGCCAGGTTGAGGACAGCGGTGGCCGACATCGACAGTCCGGCAATGGCATTCACGCCCGTCGTGTTCAGCGTGGCGTCGATGATCGGCGGGAGCTCTTCGGTGAGGAAGGTCTGCCACTTGTTGCGGCCGAGTTTGGGGTCGTCGCGCTGCCAGTCGGTGTAGTACGAGAACTTGCCCGCGGCCGGCGTGACGACATTGACGTTCTTGTCGGCGAAGAACTGCACGATGTCGGTCTGGTTGTACCAGTTCGCGACGTCCTCACCGCCGCCGGCGCCGTTGAGCAGGTACAGGGTCGGCCGCGGGACGCTGGTGTCGTGCGCGGTGATGACCTGCAGCGGGATCACCCGGTCCATCGACGCGGAGTACACGTGCAGCGTCTGCTGACGCTGCCCCGGCCGGTCGACGCGATCCAGGCGCGAGCCGTCGGCGCCCGCGGTGCCGATCGAGGCGACCGACAGCAGCACCAGCGCCATGGCCGCCACCGCGACCGAGCGGGTACGGGTGAACACGAACATGAATCCTCACTACAGATGGGGCGATTCCCGGAACCCAGAACGCCGGGACGGCAGCGCGAGACCGTCCCGGCGACCAGGTGCTACGCGATCAGCTACCGATCAGATTGCGCAGCACGTCGGAGATGATGTCGCTCATCGACCCGGTGGAGCTCAGCTGACCGTCGGAGGAGCCAAGCCCGTTGTCGCCGAGGCTGCCGATCACGGTCTCGCCCGCGTTGGCGCCGCGCGCGGTGAAACAGGCGGTGAGGCCGGGCATTTCGTTGCTGACACCCACGGTGCCCGCGACGCCGACGCCACCGCTGGTGACCATCTGGCCCGCCTTGACGCTGTCCGGCACCGGGTAGGTGATGGTCAGGGTGACGGGGTTGCCGGAGTTGACGAACCAGCCGGTGCTGGTGACCTTCCAGCCGCCCGCGTTCGGCTCGGGGGTGACGTCCTCGGTCACCTGGCCGCCGATCGCGTGGTAGGCGGTGATGGTGGTCTTGGTCGGGGCGCCGAAGCCGACCGGCGGGAAGTCGGTGATGGTGTTGACGTAGGGGTTGCCGATCCCGGTCGTACCGACGACAACCTTGTAGGTCACCGAGGTGCCGACACCGATCTGCTCGGCGCTGGCGGTCTTGTCGTAGACGTGCGTGATGCCGACGGTGCTGGCATCCCGCTTCTCGGCGTGGCTGCTCACCGCGCAGGAGCCCGCCGCGGCGGCGACGCCGGAACCGAGAGCGACGCCGACACCGGCGACGACCAGAGCGGTGGTGGCGACGCCCGCGGTGATACGCGAAGTCCGGATCATGATTTTTCCTCCAAGCCCCGGCGAAGTCGGCCGGGACGAATTCCTCATCGGGTGGTCTATCCCCCTTCTGACCAGAAGGTATCCGGTGGACTGGACGGTTGTCCTGGAAAAGAGGAACGTGTTCCCATTTTTGTGGAACATTAGCGTTTTACTCTTTGGGCGGGTGTTTGGCGGGTACCATCCGGACATTTTCGGCCGATCCGGAATCGCCCCGAACAGCGACCACCGGCCTCCCGTCGGGCGACGGGAGGCCGGTGGTGAGCGTCAAGAGGTCTCGACGGCCTACTTCTCCGGCAGCTCGTTGTGGCCGCCGAACGCCTTGCGCATCGCCGAGATCATCTTGTCGGCGTAGAGGGCCTCACCGCGCGAGGAGAAGCGCTGGAACAGGGCCGCCGACAGCACCGGGACCGGCACGGCGGTGTCGATGGCGGCATCGATGGTCCAGCGGCCCTCGCCGGAGTCCGAGACGCGACCGCTGAACCCGTCCAGGTTCGGATCGGCGTACAGGGCGCCCGCGGTGAGGTCGAGCAGCCAGGACGCGACGACCGAACCGCGGCGCCACACCTCGGTGATGTCCGGAATGTCCAGGTCGTACTGGTAGTACTCGGGGTTGTCGAGCGGGGTCTCCTCCGCCGAGTGCTCGCCGCCACCGTGGTCGGCGCCCATGTTCGCGTGCTGGAGGATGTTCAGGCCCTCGGCGTAGGCGGCCATCGCGCCGTACTCGATGCCGTTGTGCACCATCTTCACGAAATGGCCGGCACCGGCCGGACCGCAGTGCAGCCAGCCCTGCTCGGCCGGGGTCGGCTCGCCGGTGCGGCCGGGGGTGCGCGGGGCGGCGTCGACACCGGGGGCGATCGACTCGAACAGCGGCTCCAGGTAGCGCACCTGCTCCTCCTCGCCGCCGATCATCAGGCAGAAGCCGCGCTTCAGGCCGAACACGCCGCCGGAGGTGCCGACGTCGAGGTAGTGGATACCCTTGGGCGCCAGCGCCTTCGCGCGCTTGATGTCCTCGTGGTAGCGGCTGTTGCCGCCGTCGATGATGATGTCGCCCGGCTCGAGCAGCTCGGCCAGATCGTCGACAACGGCACCGGTCGCGCCAGCCGGAACCATCACCCAGACGACGCGGGGCGCGTCGAGCATGGCGACGAATTCCTTCAGGTCGGTGCTGCCCTTGAAGCTGTCGCCGAGCTCCTTCTCCAGCTCGTCGATGTGGCCCTGATGGCGTTCGTGACCGACAGCTGTGTTCCCGTCCCGCACGATGCGGCGCACGATATTGGCGCCCATCCGGCCGAGGCCGATCATTCCCAGCTGCATCAGTTCTCCCTCGTTGTCCGGTACCTGGTGTCGAGTCTCACGTCAGATTGTCCCGGGTGGTCCGGCCTGCCCGCAGGGCGGCCGTCCGTGGGCGTCGCGAAACTCCTCGGAAACAGGCTGTAACGCCCCGGAACGGGCCGCGATAAACAGATCGGCTCCGTGTAGTTGCCAGACCCCCGACCCGGCAACTACGCGGAGCCTTCCTGTTGTCCATCCACTGTTGCCAGGGTGCCGAGGGCGACGAACACCATTACCCTTGGCCGGGGCCCCGCAAACACCTGGGGCCGGGCGCACCTGATCCAGGATGACGCCATAACACCCAACGGAAGGACCTCCGTGCCCAGCGAGTCGAACGCCGGACAACCGGCCGACCGGAGGGGCGAGGTCGGACTACGCAAGCTGCTCGAAGCAAATCGCACTTTCGATGCCGACACCACCGCCCTGCCCACCCAGCCACTCACCACCGTGACCCGTGATCGCTGGTCGCCCGCGCCCCCACCCACCGGCGCGCAGCCGCCGACCGGCTCGGACATCCCCGAACTGACCAAACGGATCGGCATCGCCGTCGGCGCCGTTCTCGCTCTCGGCACCGCGGCCTATCTGGCCGACCTGGCGCTCAGCGCCGGTGACGTGCCGCGCGGCGTCGTCATCGCGGGCGTCGACGTCGGCGGTATGGACAAGGCCGCGGCCGACGCCTTACTGCACAGCCAGCTCAGCCCCAAGGCCGATCGCCCGCTCCCGGTCCGCATCGGTGACGTGCAGGCGACCATGGTGCCCTCCGCCGCCGGTCTGGCCGTGGACTGGGACCGCACCTGGGACGCGGTCGGCGACCAGCCGATCAATCCGGTGAGCCGGCTGGTCTCCCTGTTCGGCTCCCGCGACGTCCAGGTGGCGAGCACGGTCGACGCGGCCGCGCTCGATCAGCAGCTGGCCGGTTTCCGGGTGCACGACAACCCGACCGTGGAAGGCACGGTGCGGTTCGAGAACGGCAGGCCGGTCGCGGTCGCGCCGGTGCCGGGCCGGGTGCTCGACACCGACGCCGCCCGCACCACGATCACCGAGCGCTGGGCCTCGAGCAACGAACTGGATCTGCCGGTGGTGGCCGCGCCCGTCGCGGTGCGCAACGAAGCGGTGCAGGCCGCGCTGCGTGACATCGCCACCCCCGCCGTCGCGTCGCCGATCACGGTGAGCGGCAAGGATTCTCGCGCCGTGCTCACCCCCGAGCAGATCGCGGGCGTGCTCAGCTTCGTTCCCGACGGGAACGGCGGCTTGGCGCCGAAGATCGACAACGACGCCGCGATCGCTGTTCTCGCACCGCAATTGGCGGCCTCCGAGGTGGAACCCAAGGACGCCACCTTCACCGTCGGCGCGGGCAAGCCGACGGTGGTGCCCGCCGTTGTCGGCAACAAGGTCGACTGGCCCAAGACGCTGGAGAAGCTGCCCGCGCTGCTGGCCAAGCCCGGCGACCGGACGGCCGAGGCCGTCTATCAGCGTATCGAGCCGAAGCTCACCACCGAGGCCGCCAACGGTCTCGGCGTCAACGAGATGGTCGGCCAGTTCACCACCGGTGGCTTCAGCGGTCCGTCCGGCGTGAACATCCGCACCGTGGCCGCGAAGGTGAACGGCGCGGTGGTGAAATCGGGAGAGACGTTCTCGCTCAACGAGTTCACCGGTCCGCGCACCGCCGCGGAAGGCTATGTCGAGTCCGGCATCATCGACAAGGGCAGGCCGAGCACCGCGGTCGGCGGCGGCATCAGCCAGTTCGCCACCACGCTCTACAACGCGGCCTACTTCGCCGGCATGGAAGACGCGGGCCACACCGAGCACAGCTACTACATCTCGCGGTACCCGGCGGCGCGCGAAGCCACCGTGTTCGACGGGGCGATCGATCTGGCGTTCCGCAACAACAGCCCGTCCGGCATCTACATCGAGACCGTCGCGACGGGTTCGGACATCACCGTGCGGCTGTGGGGCACCAAGACCGTCGAGGTGGAGTCGATCACCGGCGAGAAGTCGAAGCCGACCGAGCCCACCGAGATCACCCTGCCCAAGGGCAAGGACTGCATCGCCTCCGAGGGCGCGCCCGGGTTCACGATCTCCGATACCCGGGTGATCACCGATCGCAAGACCGGCGCCCAGGTGTCACGGCACACCAGGACGGTGAAGTACGACCCGATCCCGATCGTGAAGTGCGAGTGAGGGTTTCCTAGCAGCTGCAATCGCAGCCGCAGTCGCCACAGCAGCCGTCCTCGCCACCGCAGCTGCAGCAGTTGCCGCAACACTCTCCACAGTCGCAGCAACTGCCGCAGTCGCACCGCTTGGCCCAGGCTTCCTTCTCCTCGCCGGTGCACGGGCTGGTGTGGTCGACGCAGCAGGCCATGCCGGTGCAGTAGACGCCCAGGATCAGCCCGCCCGCCTTCAGTGGGCCGGGCCGGTTCGGGCGCCTGCCCGGCGGGGACGGGAACTGGTAGGGCGAATGCTGCTGGGCGACAGGCGAAGTGCGGCAGACATGGCCGACCGCCAGCCCGAGTCCCTGGCCGAGGCGGCGCAGCAGGGCCGACAGCGGGTCGAGCAGTGCCCAGCGCACCGTCGGCAGCTGGTCGAGCTCGGCCTCGGCGGCGGCGTGGCGGATGGCCGCTTCGCTTTCGCGGACCAGCTGGTAGGCGCGGGGCATGTCGGTGCCGGTGGCGTCGAGGGGGTTGAAGCGGCCGCGGGCTCGGTCGCGTTCGAGGTCTTCGATGGCGTCGGCCAGGTGGGCGATGCGGCCGACGTGGCGGCCGATCTCCTGTAGTGCGACAACGTTTTCCGGACGGTCGGCAAGTGTCGCCGTATGGCCGAACAAGGTGGCGGCGCAGAGTTGAGTCGGGCCGGTCAGGTCATCGAGCGTGATCAGCGTGCCGAGGGAGCCAGCGTCGGGCACGGCCTTGGCCTCGAGTGCCGACTGTGTGGCGATCGCGGCCAGCATCGGCTGCACGTCGAGGCCGATCCGCGCGGCCTGCTCCTGCGCGCGGGCCGCCCAGGTGGACGACACCCGGCGCATCGGCAGACGGGCGAGCGCGGCGGCGTCCCCGTCGTCGACATGATCGCGAATCTTGGCCGCCCCCAACAGCAACGACGCCGTCGCGGCCAGCTGCACGCCCGGCGCGTTCGCCGCGACCACCGATGCCCGGCGCATGCCGCGCAGCGGGCACGGTCCCGCGGTGGTGCGCGCGCCGGAATCGCCGGTTTGGGCTTCGGTGAGCACGCTCAGCACGATCGCGTCGGTATTTGTCGCGGCGCGGGCCACCTGGCCGTGCCCGTCGCGCAGACCGAGGCACAGGCCGCACATGTGCGCCTGCCACTGCCCCGGATCGATGCCGTACTTCGCCGCGCCGTGCGCACACGGCTTCAACACACCGAACACTTCCCACCCCGTCTGTCGTGAATCTTCTAGCCGTGCACAATCGCAGGCCGACGGGGTTGCCGCAAGCGCTACTCCGGTTTCTTGCGGCCCGCCAGACCGCGCCAGGCCAGATCGTCGAGGAGGTCGACCGCCTCGGCGACGTCGATCCGGCCGCCGGCGACCCGGTCGGCGATCGCCTCGCCCGCCCCGATCACCGCCGCAGCGACGACTTCGAAATTGGTCCCCGGATCGGCGTGCTTGGCACTGGACTCGAGCAGTTTCGCGGTGAGCTCGATGACGCGTTCGCGCGCGTTGTCGATTTCCGAGGCGAAAGCTTGCTGGCCGATTGCCTGCCGGTAGAGCACCTGCCAGGACTGGCGGTTGCGGTCGACGAAATCGAGGAAGCCCTCGAGCGCCGTGCGGACCTGCTCGTGCGGGGTGAGATGCGGATTGCCCGCCGGCGCGACGGCCTCGATGAACCGCAGTCCCTCGCGCTGGATGCAGGCGCGGAACAACTCGTCCTTGGAGCCGTAATACAGGTAGAGCATGGGCTTGGAGATCTTCGCCTCGGCCGCTATCGCGTCCATCGAGGTGTCGTGGAAGCCTTTGCGCGCGAACACCTCGACAGCGGCGTCGAGCATCTGTTGCTCACGAACCGCCCGGGGAAGTCGCTTCGTCCCGCCTGCCATCCACTCTCCTACCGCAGGGTGAACCCCTATCTTACTCCAAGGTAAGATCGCGGGTACCCATTTGCCGCTCAGTCGCCGGACCGGCTCAGCAGCCCAGCGCCACACCCTTGTAGCGCGCCATCCGCAGCACGGAAGCATCGACCCGGTCGGCGGGCAGTTTGCCACTCGCCACCGACTGTTCCAAACGGTCGAGTACCTGGGGCACCGCGTCGGTACTGATCCACAGGGCATTGTCGGCGCCGGCGACCAGCGAAGCCTCGACCGCATCGGCGATCGACATGCGGGCGGTGATGGCCGCCATGCCACCGAGATCGTCGGTGAAGATCGGGCCGTCGAACGGCGGCGCGCCGTAGCCGGTGCCCTCACGCAGCAGCGTCATCGCGGCCGGGCTGATACTCGCCGGCACATCGGGTTCGGTCAGCCCCGGCACGTCCAGGTGGCCGACCATCACCGCGGCGCCGGAATCCACCAGTTCGCGGAACGGGACCAGATCCTTGTCCTGCAGCTCCGACAGCGGCGGCGTGCGGACCGCGCCGGTGTGCGAGTCACCGGAACCCGAGCCGTGACCGGGGAAGTGCTTGATGACCGAGCCGAGGCCGACCTCGTTGGCCGCGCGGATGTAGGCGCCTGCGTATTCGGTCACCACCTGCGGGTCGTCGCTGAAGGAGCGGTCACCGATGACGCTGTCGTCGGGCTGGCTGCTCACGTCGACACTGGGGGCGAAGTTCACCGTGATGCCCAGGTCTTGCAACGCCTTCGACCTGGTCAGCGTGTTCTGGTAGTACTGCTCCGAGGTCTGGGTCTGGGCGATCACGCGGGCCGACGGGATCACGCCGATCACGTTCTTCGCGCGCGAGACGCGGCCGCCCTCCTCGTCGATGGTCACCATCAGCGGCGCCTTGGCCAGCGCCTTGACCGCGTCGAGCTGGGTCTTGTCCATCAGCCCCGGATCGGTCCAGCTGCCGATGAAGATGCCGCCGACCTGCTCGGTGCTCACCACATTCGTGGCGTCGGCCGAGCCGGTGATGCCGACGGTGAGCAGCTGGGCGAGTTTCTCGCGCTGGGTGAATTTCGCGAGATAGTCGGTGCCGCATGGGCTTTGGGCTTGGGTGCCCGGCGCGGGCGACCCCGCGGGGGACGACGTGGGAAGGCCGGTGCCGGTCGCCGCGGTGGTCGTCTCAGGCGACGAACCTCCCGAACAGGCGGTGGCAACGGCGGCCAGGACTGCGAACACGACCACAGGCGATTTCCGCATGTGCTCCACGGTAGCCGGGTTCGCGGCGCGATCACGTCACCGGTGTGCGATTGAATCGCCGAATGCGGGGGTAATCTGTGGGAACAGACGCTGGACCAGCGCAGGAGGTCGTCATGGCTTGCGATCGGATGCTCATCGCCTACGACGGTTCCGAACACGCCAAGCGCGCCGTCGAGTACGCGGGCCGCTTCCTCTCCGCCGAGCGCGCGATCCTGCTCACCGCCTGGGAGCCGATGGTCCGCCAGGCCGCCCGGATCTCCGGGCTGGCCGGGGTGATGCAACCGGACTGGGTTCCCGACGAGGAGATCGAGGACATCGCCTACACCGATGCCCGCAAGATCAACGCCGAGGGCGTGCACCTGGCCAAACTGGCCGGAATCGATGCCGAGCCACGGACCGCCGAGTGCACGACCACGATCTGGAACGCGATCGTCGACTGCGCCGACGAGCTCGACGTCGACATCATCGTCGCCGGTACCCGCGGCTCGACCGGGCTGCGCGCGCTACTGCACAGCAGCGTCGCCGAGGCGGTGCTCAAGCACGGGCACCGGCCGGTCTTCCTGGTGCCGCCCGAGCACTGAGAGTTCGATCGCTCTGCTGGCCGGCGGGCGTGGTGCCGGCGTTATGGTCGAAGCACCATGGAACCGTTCCTGCTCGCCCGACCCGATGCCGTGCTGGTGGCCACGGGTGTGCGCGCGTCCTACGCCGACCCCCGGCAGGCGGTCGCGGTGCTGCGTGCCTGGCAGGACGGGGCCGACGACGGCACGGCGGCCGAGACGCGCGCGGCCGAGTCCACACCGCGATCCGGCGAGTCACCGGCGCCGAGGCTGATCGTCGGAGCACTACCGTTCGATCCGAGGGAGCCCGCGGCGCTCTGGCAGCCCGAGACAGCGGTGCACACCGCGGGCCCGTGGCGGCCCGCGGCATTGCCGGAGCTGCCGGATGTGCGGGTCATCCGCGAAATACCCAGTCCCGCAGAGCACATCGCGCGCGTGACCAAACTGGTCGACCAGCTCGGCGACCCCGCGAACGAGCTGCGCAAGGTCGTGGCCGCACGCAGCATGGTGCTCGAAGCCGAGGAACCGCTCGATCCGGAGGTGCTGGCCGGGCACCTGCTGACCAGGCATCCGGCGGCGAGTGTGTACGTGGCCGACCTGTCGGTGGCGGGCAGGCCCGGCGAGATCCTGCTCGGCGCCACCCCCGAGGTACTGGTCGCGCGCCACGGTGACCGCGTCAGCCTGCATCCGCTGGCAGGCACCCTCCCCCGGCGCGCCGATCCGGAGGCCGATGCCGCGCAGGCGCGCGAATTGCTGTCGAGCGCCAAGAACCACGACGAGCACGCGTTCGTGATCGAGTGGATCCGGCGGCAGCTGGATCCGGTCTGCACCGAACTCCACATTCCGGACGCGCCGGAACTGCTGAGTACCGAACAGGTCTGGCACCTGGCCACGCCCATCCATGGCGTGCTGCGCGACCCGTCGACGACAGCGTTGGACCTGGCGTTGCTGCTGCATCCGACACCGGCCGTCAACGGGACCCCCTTCGGCGCCGCGCTGGACGCGATCGTCGCCGACGAACCACAGCGCGGTTTCTACGGCGGCGCGGTCGGCTGGTGTGCCGACGACGGCGACGGCGAATGGGTGGTCGCCATCCGCGGCGCCGAACTCGCGGCCGACCGCCGCACGCTGCGGGCGAGCGCGGGCGGCGGGATCGTCGCGGCCTCCGATCCGCGGGCCGAGCTCGCCGAGACGACCGCCAAATTCCGGACGCTGCTCGGCGCGCTGGATTGCCACGTGCCCGAAGACTGACCTCGCGGGCCACACCTGCTAGGTTGGCCGAAGTACCACCCCGACGTCGAGCGTATTGGAGTGCGCGATGAAGTTTGCTGTTCCGGCTGTTGCCAGCGCGGTCGGCGGCGCCCTGCTGAGCGCAATCGCCGTCTTCGCGATCACGGCAGCGGTGCAGCAGAACACGGCGCCCTCGATCGACCGCAGCGGTGACAAGGACTCCTCGCTGCTCAACGCCCCTGAATACGGCAGCCGCTGAGTCCGACGCCGGCGCGTCACGCCCCCTACTAGCGGGGCAACCGGACACGGCTCCACTGGGTTGGCGCTGGTTCGTCGGCACGGTCGTAGCCGCCTTCGTCCTGACGTTCGCGCAGGCGCCAGGGCTCACCGTCGCGGACACCAAATACGACCTCGCCCAGAACCCGCTGGGTTTCCTCGCGCGGGCATCGCACCTGTGGAGCAGTCAGGCTCCGATGGGCCAGGTGCAGAACCAGGCCTACGGCTACTTCTTCCCGCACGGCACTTTCTTCTCCGCCGGGCATCTGCTGAACCTGCCCGCATGGGTGACTCAGCGCGTCTGGTGGGCGCTGCTGCTGCTCGCCGGTTTCTGGGGCATCGTCAAGCTGTGCGAGACGCTGGGGATCGGCGCGCGCGGGTCGCGGGTGATCGCCGGTATCGCGTTCGCGTTGTCGCCGCGGGTGCTCACCACGCTCGGCTCGATCTCCTCGGAAACGCTGCCGATGATGCTGGCGCCGTGGGTGCTGCTCGCGCCCGCCGCGCTCGGTGTCGCGGTACGGAATCGACGGGGTGTTGGGGCGACCGCGCCTGGTAAACAGAGCGCGCAGGGCGACCGGGGTGCGGGCGCGACCGCGCGCGGCGAGACAGGAGCCGCCCCCGACGACCGGGGTGCCGCAGCAGACGCCCACGGCGATCTGGGTGGGGGTGACCCGGACCGGACAGTGCGGCGCGGTGGCGCGCTCTCGCCAGCCGGTAGTGCGCTCGCGCTGGCACTGATGGGGTCTGTGAACGCGGTCGCGACCGTGGCCGCGTTCCTGCCCGCCGCGCTGTGGTGGGCCTCGTACCGGCCGAATCGGCGGTGGTGGCGGTTCACGGCGGCCTGGATTCCGCTGCTGGTGCTGGCGACTTTCTGGTGGGTGGTGCCGCTGCTGCTGCTCGGCAAGGTCAGCCCGCCGTTCCTGGACTACATCGAGTCCTCGGGGGTGACGACGCAGTGGGCCTCGCTGAGCGAGGTGCTGCGTGGCACGGACAGCTGGACGCCGTTCGTGTCACCCGAGCGCATCGCGGGCGCGGTGCTGGTCACCCAGCCCGCTGCGGTGCTGGCGACCGGGTTGCTCGCCGCGGCGGGTATGGCCGGGCTGGCCCGCTCGTCCATGCCGTACCGGGGCCGGTTCGCGCTGATCCTGCTCGTGGGTCTGGCCGGGATCAGCGCCGGATACGTGGGTGAGCTCGGTGGCCCGTTCGCCGAGTCGGTGCGGGTGTTCCTCGACTCGGGCGGCGCGCCGCTGCGCAATGTGCACAAGCTGGAGCCGCTGATCCGGCTGCCGCTGGTGATCGGCCTGGCGCACCTGCTCGGCCGGGTGCCGCTGCCCGCCTCGGTGCCGCTGCGGGAGTGGCGCAACACGTTCGCCCACCCCGAGCGGGACCGGCTCGTCGCCGTCGCCGCCTTGATTTTGGCCGCGCTCGCCCTCGCCACCTCGCTGGCGTGGACCGGCAAGCTCGCGCCGCGCGGCGCCTACGACGAGGTGCCCGCGTACTGGACCGAGACCGCGGACTGGCTGGCCGACAATGCCGCCGACACCCGCGCGCTGGTCGTGCCCGGCGCGCCGTTCGGCAGCCAGATCTGGGGACTCACCCGCGACGAACCGCTGCAGGCCCTGGCGAGCACGCCCTGGGCCGTGCGCGATTCGGTCCCGTTGAACCCGCCGGGCACCATCCGCGCGATGGATTCGGTGCAGCGCCTCATCGCCGATGGCAGGCCGTCGACCGGACTGGCCGCGACGCTCGCCGACCAGGGCATCGGCGTTCTGGTGCTGCGCAACGACCTCGACCCCGAGACCTCGCGATCGACCCGGCCGATGCTGGCGCACCGCGCGATCGAGGGGTCGCCGGGCCTGACGAAAGTCGCCGAATTCGGTGACCTGATCGGGCCGCGCGCGGCGGACGCCGGGCTGGTCGTCGACAACGATCTGCAGCCCGCCTATCCGGCGATCGAGATCTACCGGGTCGAGGTGCCACCGCCGGGCACCCCGGTCGACGTGCGCGGCGGCACCGGCGCGCCGCCCGGGTTCCCCGGCGCGTACACCGTCGCGCTGGATTCGGTGCCGGTCGTCCAGGGCGGCCCCGAGGTGCTGGAGCGGATCCGGCGCGATACCGGAAACCCCACGGCCCCTGTGCTTCTCGCCGCCGATGCCGCGCGCGCCGGGCTGCCGCCGAAACCGACGCTGCTGACCGATACGCCGATGGACCGCGAGGCCGACTTCGGCCGGGTCGACAATCACAACTCCGCGGTACGCGCCGCCGACGACGCGCGCCGCACCCACAATCTGGTACCCGACTATCCGGTCGACGGCACGCCGCTGGTGCGCGGCGAGTGGTCGGGCGCGAAGGTCACCGCGTCCAGCTCCGCGGCCGACGCCACCCAGATCGGCGGCTCTGCGCCAGGCAGCTCCACCGCCGCCGCTGTCGACGGCGATCCGAGTACCGCCTGGATCAGCAACGGCGCCGAATCCGCACTCGGACAATGGCTCCGGCTCGATCTCGACAAGCCGATCACGACCGGCTCGCTGCGCTTCACCACCACGGCGGCCGCGCTGGGTGATCCGGTGAAGTGGGTGGAGGTCCGCACCTCGCGTGGCACCGTGTCGGCGCGGATCACCGAACCCGGTGCGCCCGTGACGGTCCCGCTGCCCGCGGGCAAGACCGACTGGGTGATGATCACCGCCGCGCGGACCGAGACCGGCACCAGCGGTGGTCAATTCGGGATCAGCGAGCTCACCCTCGACGACTACACGGTGCGGGACGCGCCGGTACGTGTCGATATCCGGCATCGCGTCGTGCTGCCCGATGTCGCGCCGGGCATGAAGGTCACCGGATGGGATCTCGGGCAGGAGTTCCTCGGCCGCAGTGCGTGTTTCGACGGTCCCGACCGGGTGCACTGCAGTAAGGGCCTCGGGCTGCCCGCCGAGGAGCCCGGCGTCTTCGGCCGCACGCTCGCGGTCCCCGAACCGCTCACCGCCACCACCGAGCTGACCGTCCGCACCCGGCCCGGCCCCGCGCTGGAGGCACTGCTCACCGACCACACCCGGCCGGTGGCGCGCGGCAAGGCCGATGTCGCCGACCTGCGCGGCGCCGCGTTCGCCGCCACCGACGGCGATCCGAAGACCACCTGGACCGCCCCGGAATCGACCGTCCGCGGTCTCGCGGGCGCCAAACCCACACTGGTGCTGGAACTTCCGGAACCCACCGAAGTCACCGGGCTCGACCTCACCACGGCGCTCGGCGGACTGCCCGCGACCGCCACCGCCGTCATGGTGAACCTCGGCAACGGTCCGCAGTTCCGTGAACTCCCCGAGCGCGAGCACGGCGAGCCGGCCCGGATCTCGCTGTACCCCACGGTCACCGACCGCGTCGAGATCAGCATCCAGAGCTGGAACGAGGTGCTCGACCGCACCGCGCTCGGCTTCGTGCTCTCCCAGCCCGCCGGACTCGCCGAGGTGGAGGTGCTCGGCCCCGAGTACCCGGCGCCCGCCGCGGGCGATCAGCTCGTCACCATCGGCTGCGCGGACGGGCCGGTGATCGCGATCGGCGGCCGCACCGTGCACACCACCGTCACCGCCACCGCCGACGAACTCCGTTCCGGCGCACCGGTTTCCGCGCGGGCCTGCCTGGAGGACGCGGCCGATATCGAGCTGCTGCCTGGGCATCCCGACCTCACCGTCGCGCCGACCGAGCTGTTCACGGTCGACCGGCTGCGGTTGATCCGCACCGATCCGGTCGCGCCGGCGCCCACCGCGCCCGGCACGCAGTTGCTCGTCCTGCCGCTCAGCACGAATGTCGGCTGGGAGGCGCACACCGCCGACGGGCGGGAACTGTCGCCGGTGGTGGTCGACGGCTGGCAGCAGGCGTGGGTCGTCCCGGCGGGCACGACCGGGGAGATCACCGTGTCGTTCCCGGCCGACCGCTGGTACCGGCTGGCGATCTTCGGCGGTCTGCTGCTGTTGATTCCGCTGGTGCTGCTGGCGATTCCACGGCGGCGCGAGGTGCCCGATGCCGGTCCGGCGCCGGTGACCTGGGGCGTTCGGTGGGCCGCCGCGGTCGGGCTGACCGGTGTGATCACGGTGGTGTCCGGGCCGGTTGGCGCGGTGTTCACGCTGATCGCGCTGGGTTGTAGTCGCTTCCGGCCCGTGCTGACGGCCACGGCACTGCCGTGGGTGGCCGGGCTCGGGACGTTGATCTCGGCGGCCGTGCTGTCGACGGGGACGTGGCGTTCGGGGACGCCCTATATGGGCGGCTCGCTGTGGGCGCAGGCGCCCGCCGTCATCGCTGTCATCGCGGTCGGCGTCGCGGCGCTACCGCGTCGACGGCGCTGACCCGGCGAGCCGCTCGGCCTGCTTGCGAGCGGCCGCGGCCCGGTCGACGCGCCGCGCCAGCCGACGTGCCGGGTCCTCGATCAGGGCGAAGCTCGCGGCGGCGAGCGGCATGGTCAGCGCGGTGGTCAGCACAAGGACATAGCCGAACTGGCCGCTGAACGGCAGGATGCCGAACACCGGGAAGACCATGGTCAGCACGACGAGGTGCCAGAGGAAGATGCCGTAGGACCAGCGGCCGAGGGTCAGGGCGGTCGGCGATTCCAGCCAGCGGTGCGGTGGCGCGTCGGCCGGGCGCAGGACCAGCGGGGCGAGCAGGCCGAACCCGATGATCATGCCGAGCAGCATCTTCATCGCGTACTGCCACGGCTCGGCGCGTTCGAGACCGGCCGGACCGCCGAACTCGGTCGCCGAGACGAGGAACGCGGCCAGCGCCAGCGCCCACATCAGCGGCTGCGACGAGAACAGCCTGCCCCACCAGGCGCCGGGCCTGACCTGATGGATCAGTTCGGCGAGCACCATGCCCGCCGCGAACCACGGCAGGTAGCCGGGCAGCCAGTTGTCGGCGTGGATACCGTCCGGCGTCGGCACCGGCCACAGATTCCAGGTCAGGCTCACCGCGATCAGCCCGCAGAGCACGGGCACCCGCAGGCGAGCCGTCGGCCCACGCAACCACACGATCGACCAGGCCAGCAGCGGCAGCACCAGATAGAAGGCCACCTCCACCGACAGGCTCCACATCTGGGTGAGCCCCTCGGTCAGCGTCAGCGGGACGAACACCTGCAGCAGGAACAGATTCGACACCCACACCCGCAGGTTCGCCGACTGCGCCGCGCCGGGCAGCAACAGCAGTACGAACACCACGACGGCCCAGTACGCGGGCACGATGCGCATCAGGCGATGCAGCAGATAGCGGCCGGTCGTCGGCGCGGTGCCCATGCCGTGCGCCACCGCCGCGTGCGGGCGCCACAGCAGGAAACCCGACAGCGCGAAGAACACCGCGACCGCCATGTCGAAGCGCTCCAGGATCGGGCCGAGCACCGCGACCTTGCCGGTTCCGGTCTGGAACGCGACATGGGTGAGCAAGACGCCGAGCGCGGCCATCCCACGCATGCCTTCCAATGCGGGGATGAAGGCGCGCGGAGCGGGAACGGGGGCGGTGGCGGTTGTCATCGCTCCCCATTTTGCCCGGTCGGCGATTTCCCGGGCGCAGCGCCGCACTCTGTAAGGCCGGGCTGTTAGTGTCGGGGCTCACGAGGGCCTAGGGTGCAATACCAGACCAGCGGAGGATCCGTGTTCGAACGACGAGGAGAGTTTGCATGGCACTGAGTGCCGGTACCAGAAGGACGGTCGCCTGCGTGCTCGTGGGTCTGGGCGCGGCATTACTCGTCGCCGCGCTGATGATCCCCACCTACACCGTGAGCAAGGTGGCCAAGACTCCGCTCGACCTCGAGATCACCACGATCGCGGAGAATCAGAAGGGTGAGGACAGCCTCGTTCTCGACTCCAAGTCGCTGACCACCGGCGACGGGCCCGCCGTCGTGAACAAGGATGTGCCGCTGATCTCCCAGCGCTTCGTCACCGTCGAGGAGCCCTCCGACGCGAACGATATGACGCTGCAGGCAGGCCAGACACTGCGCCGCACCGACGTGCAGGGCGACACCGGCCTGCTCACCGCGACCATCGACCGGGTCACCATCTCGCGCACCACCGGCATGCCCGTCGACACCGAGCCCAACGGCTCGATCGCGGTCACCGTCAACAAGGACGGCAGCGTCATGGAGCCGGTGCAGCACACCGGCCTCGGCTACCGCTTCCCCATCGGCACCGAGCAGAAGACCTACCCGTACTTCGACATCAACGTGCGCAAGTCCTTCGACGCGAACTTCATCGAAGAGACCGAGATCAACAGCACGAAGGTCTACCACTTCCAGATGACCGCGCCGGTCACCAGCACCTGGGACGTCGTGCAGGCGCCTGCCAACCGGCTGACCCTGCCCGCGTCGAAGTGGGGCGTGACCGACGTCCCCGCCGACACCCCGGTCACCATGACCCGCTACTACACCAACGTGCGTGACCTGTGGGTCGAGCCGCAGACCGGCACCGTCATCAAGGGCGGCGAGTCGATCCACCTGTTCTACGCCCGCTCGGCGGACAAGCCCGAGGTGACCGCGCTCAAGTCGCACATCGTGTTCGACGAGGCGACCGTCGAGTCGCAGATCGCGATCGCCAAGGAGAACACCGACAAGCTGTCGCTGTTCGGCCGCATCGTGCCGATCGTGTTCGGCATCCTCGGCGTGATCGCCCTGATCGCCGGCCTGTTCCTCGGCCTGCGCGGCGGCAGCGCCCCTGCCCACGCCAGCCCGCGCGGCACCCGTCCGACCCCCGCTCCGACGGCGGCCCCGGACGAGACCCCCACCTCACGGTGGGACGCCGACGACGACGCGCCGACCACCCAGTTCCCCCGCGGTGAATACGACGCGCCTACCGAACAGATCGACATCGACAAACGTCGCTGAGGACAGTGCTCCGAGAACGGCCCCGGTCATCGTGACCGGGGCCGTTCTTCGTGTGAGCGGTGTGAATGGTTGTGGAGCCAGGCCGGTCCCACAGTTCGGCCCAAGCTGCGAGGCACGGATGTCGCGGGGCGACCGAGCGGGATCGCGGCAGTCCGAGCGAAGTCCGTGGACCTACGAGGCGGTTCCGCTGGTGACGGTGGGCGCCGAACCAGGGGCGGTGCCGCGGGCGGCGGTGCGCAGGACGACGACCGCGACGATCACGGTGGTGACGGCGGCTACCGAGACCGCGGTGGTGATCAGGGTGCCGATCGTGCGCGCGAAGGCGAGCATCAGGGTCACCTCGAGGGCCAGGCCGATCCAGGTGACGGCGGCGAGGGCCGTACGTTCCACGGCGATCGCGGAAAGCAGGGCGCCTTGCAGGACCGCCAAGATCGCGCCGTGCAGGGCGAACATCCACAGCATGCCCTCGATGGGGGCGTAATCCTGCCCGGCGAACAGCGGGGCGAGTGGGGCTGCCAGCGCGGCGCCGATCACCGCGACGACACCGATCACCGACAGCACCGAGAGCGCATCGCGGATCGCGCGGGCCGAATGCGCGGGTTGGGCCATGCGCGGATACAGCACGACACCGACGGCCTGCGGCAGCCAGAACGCGATCTTCGTGGCAATGGTGCCCAGTGAGTAGCGGCTCGCGTCGACGTCGTCGAGGACGATGCGGACGACGATCAGGTCCACCGAGGACAGCGCCATCAGCGCGGCCTGCACCTGAACCGCACGCAGCACCGGAAGAACACCGATCGCCCGGCTCGCACGGGCTACGGCCGGTCCGCGCTTCGATCCGCCCGTGCCTTCCTGCGCCGACAGCCCGCGATCCGTAGTGGCCGAGCCCGCGTCCGCCGAGAGGGCATCATCGGTTCCGCCCGCGCCTGTCCGCCCGGGTGCCCCAGCCAATTCGCCCGATTGCGCGCCGGACCCGGCAAGGGTCGACCTGTCCGATTCGGCCGCGAAATCGTGCACGCGCGCAGTCGATCGGGCGATGCGTCCGGCGATGATCGCCGCGCACACGATGCCCGCCGCGCCTGCCCACAGTGCGCCGGCCGCGCCGCCGCCGAGGGCGAGCGCGACCAGTGCGGGTGCCACGCGCGCCGTCCCGGCCATCGCGAGCACCGTGGCCAGCGCACGGAAATGATTGCCGCCCTGCAGGATTCCTTGTTCGCCGGACAGCACGACCAGCGCGGGTGCCGCACCGAGCGCGCCGGCGGCGGCCCACACGCCGACGTGCAGCACCCCGGCGACCACCGGCACCAGCACCACGGCGACCGCGGCGACGAGCGCGGCGCAGCGCCACTGCATCGACCGCACCGCGCGCAGGTCGGCACCGAGGACGACCTCGCGCGCCACCACGTTCTGCATGGCCAGGGCGGGGACCGCGCACAGCAGCTGCACCGCGAGCAGGCTCGCGAACTCGCTGTACCCGGCGACGCCGAGCCAGCGGCCTGCCAGCAACTGCAGCAGGTACCCGGCGACGTTGGCGGTCATCGCGCCGGCCGTCACCCAGGTCAGGTCAGCAACGACAGGGGGGCGACGGACCGAGGACACGCCCCATCGTCGCACCTCGACGCCCTTCGCATCACCACTACCCCGAAAATGTGAGTCCGACCGGACTCACCTTGCCCGCCGCAGGCCCGCAGCCCCCGAGAACGGACCTCGGTCGCCTCACGAGCCGCCTCCGCATCGAGCAGGCCCACGGCGGCACCTGGACGCGGCGCCCCACTACGACCCGGCGACCCGACAGCCCGAGTGCCCGGCGGCCCGGCGGCCCGGCGACCCGGCGACCCGGCGACCCGACAGCCCGACAACCCGGCGACCCGACAGCCCGACAACCCGGCGACCCGACAGCCCGACGACCCGGCGACCCGGCGACCCGACAGCCCGGCGACCCGGCGACCCGACAGCCCGGCGACCCGGCGACCCGACAGCCCGGCGACCCGGCGACCCGACAGCCCGACGGCCCGGCGGACGGGCGGACGGGCCCGGCCCGCCGGGCCGCTGGGCGAGCGACGGGACGTAAGGTGCAGTGGCGTGACGGGAGATAGGCGTGCGAGGGCCTGGGTGGCCGGATATTGCGCACTGCTCACACTGATCATCGTCGGACCGCTGGCCGGATCGGGATACCTGCTGCTCCGCGACGCCGTCAGCACCCCACGCTCCTACCTCACCGATTCCGCCCTCGGCCTCGGCGCCGCCGCCCCCCGAGCCGTCCCCCAGGACGCCCTGCTCGCCGTCCTGTCCCCGGTGATCGACGGCGGCCTCCTGGTGAAGGCGATCCTGATCGTCGCCCTGTGGGCGGCCGGCTACGGCGCCGCCGTCCTCACCCGCGAATTCCTCGCCGCATCGACCCCCGCCCAACTGGTAGCCGCCACGCTCGCCCTCTGGAACCCCTTCGTCGCCGAACGCCTCCTCCAAGGCCACTGGAGCCTCCTCGCCGGCTACGCCGCCCTGCCCTGGACGGCACTCGCCGCCGTCCGCGTCAGGCGAGCGACGCAACGCCACCGCCCCCTTACCGGCACCAGAACGGACACCAGCGCCGTCGCAGACACTGACACCCGCACTCCGACAGCTGCTCCCGCGAATGCGAGCGCCGATGCCGACGCGAGACCAGATGCGGACTCGAGCGTGGGTGCGAGCGACAGCGCAGACGCCGGCCCGAGCGGGGGCGAGGACGCGGGGGCGAGCGCGGGTACTGATGCCGCTACCAGCGTGGGTGCGGAGACCGATGCCGACCCAGGTGCACGAACCGACACCCATCCGGGCACAGATGCCGCTGCCCATGCGGATGTAGGTGCCGCCACCCACGCGTGTGCAGGTGCGGACACCGGAAAGGGTGGAAGTCCCTATGCACAGGCAGATTCGCGCGCACCGCGCAGGACTGGGTGGTCGGGCCCAGCCAGGTCCGGCGGCCGCGGCGAGTTCTCTGTGGGCCGCGGTTCGTTCGGCGCGTGGGCGGCGCTTGCTGCGGGTTTTGCGGCTGCCGGGTTGACGCCGACGGGGTCGCTGCTGGCCGCGATCATTGGGCTCGCGCTGGTCGGGCGACGCGCTTTCCTGCCCGCCACGGTCCTGTGGATCGCCACCTGTGCGCCGTGGCTGACGGCGACGGCGCTGGGGTCGGGCGCGGAGCCGTCCGATCCGGCGGGGGTGTCGGCGTTCGCGGCCAGGGCCGAACCGTGGCTCGGCACGCTGGGCAGTCTCGCCGGGCTGGGTGGGATCTGGAACAGCGAGGCGGTGCCTGCGACCCGGACGACCCCGTTGGCGCTGGTCGGGACGGTGTTGTTGCTCGGTATCGTCGCGCTCGGAGTGCGCGCCGTGTGGGCGCTGGGGCGGGATGGCCGGACATTGCTGGTGATCGCGGCCGTGGCGATCGTGCTGCCCGCGCTCGGAGCGACCAGTGCGGGGCTCGCGGTCGGCGAGTGGCTGGTTGTGAACGTGCCAGGGGCCGGTCTGCTGCGCGATACACAGAAGTACGTGGCGCTGGCAATGCCCGCGTACGCGCTGTGCGCCGCGGCCGCGTGCCGGACAGTGGTGACGTGGTGGCACCGATATGTGGCCGATCACTCCGAGGCAGATCCCGGTCGTGCGGCGGACACCGGTCGTGCGCCGGATTCCGGTCATGCGGCGGACACCGGTCGTGCGCCGGATTCCGGTCATGCGGCGGATTCCGGTCATGCGGCGGACACCGGTCATGCGGCGGACACCGGTCATGCGGCGGACACCGGTCATGCAGCGGACACCGGTCATGCAGCGGACACCGGTCATGCAGCGGACACCGGTCATGCAGCGGATGCGCGACCACGCACTGCCGTAACCTCCACTGTCGCCATTGTTTTCATCGCGCTGCTGGTCCTGCCACTGGCCGACCTGGCGTGGGGAGTCGGCGGCAAGATGCGCCCTGTGCATTACCCCGCAGGCTGGGCGCAGGCCGTCGACCGCATGGACACACCCGGTGACGTCGCAGTCCTCCCGGCCGGCATGTTCCGCCGATTCCAGTACAGCGGAACAGCTCCCGTCCTCGACCCGGCCCCGCGCATCCTCCCGAACGACGTGCTGCAAACCGGCGAACTCCGGGTCCGCGGCTATGCCGTCACCGGCGAGGGCAATCGGGCTCGCACCGTCGAGGACGCACTCTTGCGTGGCGCGACACCCGCCGAGATCGCCGCACTCGGCGTCGGCTGGATCGTCGTGGAGCGCTCCACACCCGGCCCACTCGGCGACTCCGACAAGACCATCGCCGCAGCGGAATTGGCCTATCAGGACACCGACCTGGCGCTGTACCGCGTTCCTGGCCACACCCCCACCGACATCGCAACGCCCGCGCAGCGGTTGATATCGGGATCGGCTCACATCCTGTGGGCAGTCCTGCTTGTCGGTGGACTTGTCACCGCGGCGCTACGTCGAGTCAGCCCTGAGCGGGCGGGGCGACCAACCCGGTGACGAAAGCACCACGGGCAGCAGCGGACAGCACTTCGTAAACCCCGGAACCTGTTTGCTCCCAGGAGAATTCATGGGCACGCGCCCGCGCCTTCTCGCCCATCATCAGCCGGGTATCCGGGTCGGCAAGCAGATCACCGGCCGCTTCGGCGAGTGCCGGCGCGTCGTCGACGAGCAGCCCGGTGACGCCGTCGACGATGGAGTCGGTGAGCCCGCGCGAGCTGCGGTACCCGATGGTCGGCACCCCGTGCTGGGCCGCCTCGATGACGGCAAGACCCCAGCCTTCCTTGCGGGAGGGCATGACGTGGACCCACGCGGTCGACAGGATCTCGTGCTTGCGGCGTTCGTCGACGTGCCCGTGGAAAGTGACGGCGTCGGCGATGCCGAGCTCGTCGGCGCAGGCACGCAGGTTCGGCGCCCACCAGCCGTCGCCGATGACGTCGAGGTGCACGTCGGGGAACCGCTGACGCAGGGCGGCCACGGAGGTCAGCGCGTCCTCGATCTGCTTGTGCGGAACCAGCCGGGACAGGACGGCGATGCGCGGATGGTCGGCGCGCGTGGTGTCGGCGCCGGGCACGACCTCGGCGGGCACCGGTTCGGCACCGTTGCGGACGACAGCGATGCGCTCGCGGTCGACGCCGAGCACGGCCAGCTCCTCGGCCGAGGGCAGCGACACGGTGAGGTACTGGTTGGCGCGGTGCACGCGCGGTGACAGGCGCGACTCGATCCACCAGCCGATCCGCCCGACCAGCTTGCCCGCGACCGGCCACTGCTCGCGGTGACCGTGGTGCACCAGCACCACCGAGGGCACGCCGGTGGCTCCCGCGAAGAAGGGGATGCCGTTCTGGGTGTCGATCACGACGTCGGGGCGCACATCGCGCAGCGGCCCGATCCCGAGCCGACCGGCCATGATGGCGACCAGTGCCCGCGGATACACGGTGAACCGGCCACCGGCGCGGCTGATGTCGATGCCGTCGATCCGCTCACGCCGGGGCGCACCCGGATAACCGGCCGTACGCAGGGTGACCTTGATGCCGCGCGCGGCCAGCTGGGCGCCGACCTGCTCCAGGTACCGCTCGCTGCCGCCGCCCTGCGGGTGCCCCGTGTCACGCCAGCACAGCAGGAGGACTTCACGCACGGTCGGGCTCGCAATCGGGTCGGTCGAGGACAAAGGTCGGCACCCACCCTAGCGGGTGTGTTCTGCGCGACACATCGATATCACCGCTACCGTCCCGCTGTGTCGGCGGACCACGCGAGAACCCCCGGTGACGCTGCCCATAAACTCTGCCCGTGCCGACCGCATTCCTGCCGAGTACCGAGCAGCACGTCCAGCGTCGCGACCAGTCCAGGTTCGCGCGTCGCGCGACGCTGCGCCGCTCGCTGCGGCTGCTCACCAGCTTCCGGTTCGAGCAGTCCGACCCGGCCAGGTTCTACGGCGGCATCGCCACCGACAGCGCCGACCTGATCGGCGACTTCTACGCCGACATCGCAGGCCGCGACCTCACCGGCACCGTCGTCCTCGACGTCGGCGGCGGGCCCGGCTACTTCGCCGACGAGTTCACCGCGGCGGGCGCGCGCTACGTCTCGGTCGAGCCCGACCCGTCGGAAATGCACGCCGCCGGCCTGCGGGTCTCCGGTTCGGTCCGCGGATCGGGGATGGCATTGCCGTTCCGCGACGATGCCTTCGACGTCTGCTTCTCCTCGAACGTGGCCGAGCACGTGCCGCAGCCGTGGGTGATGGCGGAGGAGATGGCGCGCGTGACCAAGCCCGGCGGCCTCATCGTGTTCTCCTACACGGTGTGGCACGGGCCGTTCGGTGGTCACGAGACCGGCCTCTGGCACTACCTCGGCGGCGAGTACGCGGCCCGCCGGTACCTTCGCAAGCACGGGCGCGAACCCAAGAACAGGTTCGGCAGGTCACTGTTCGCGGTGACCGCCGCCGACGGCTTGCGCTGGGCGGCAACGACTTCGGCCGACGTGCGAACAGTATTTCCCCGCTATCACCCGCGCTGGGCGTGGTGGCTTGTCCGGGTTCCGGTGATCCGCGAGCTATTGGTGAGCAACCTGGTGATCGTCGCCACCAAGGTCGATCAGCCCAGCCAGCTCAATCGGCGGGACCGGCGGACAGGTTCCGGTAGCGCGCTGGCCCACGGCGACTCCTGAATCGCCAGGCCGACGGTCTCCAGCGTGGTCAGTCCGACCTGATCGGCGAGCACCCCGACCATCGCGACCACCTCGGCGGCCTGGATGGCGGCAGTCGCCTGCTCGATCGTGAGTGTGCGGCCCGGCAGGAATGACACAACCCATCCCCCGCTGCCCACACTCTTCGCTTGATGGTCGGTCTGGTCGCTGGTCATCAACGATCGGCCGATCACTTGCACAGCCATGAGTCGGTCTCCCCAATTCGCTGTAAAGGTCTGATGAATCGAGCGAGCTGATCAGTAGCTAAAGCATCCCCTTTTCACCAACAGAACGCAATAGTGCGTTTTCCCGAAAAGCGAACCGACAGGTTGGAATTCGCCCTGTTCACAGTTGTTGCGGGACAGCGAATTAGAACGTGTTGCAGACAACCCGGCCACAAAACTGTAACGTGTTCTTATGCACTACGACAGTCTGTTCATCGGCGGGAAGTGGACCACCCCTGCCGGTAGTGACCGCATTTCCGTGGTCTCACCCGCAACGGAGGAGACCGTCGGCAGCGTGCCCGCGGTAACGAAGGCCGATGTGGACGCGGCGGTCGCCGCGGCCCGCGACGCCTTCGACAGCGGACCGTGGCCATCGACACCGCCACTGGAACGAGCAGAGGTGCTCACCAGGGCGGCCCGCCTGATCGAGCAGCGTTCGCCCGAATTGCTCGCCGCGCTCACCGCGGAGATGGGCGCTCCTTCGTTAGCCGCCTTGACACTCAACCAGATTCCGGCCGTCGCCGCGCTCGATGCCTGGGCGGCGCTGGCTAAGACGTTCCAGTGGAACGAGACTCGCACCGGCCTGTTCGGAACCTCCCGTGTCTCACGGGAACCGCGCGGTGTCGTCGCGGCGATCACCGCCTGGAATGTCCCGATGTTCCTCGCCGCGAACAAGCTCGGCCCCGCCCTGCTGGCCGGCTGCACCGTGGTACTCAAGCCGTCACCGCTGACCCCGCTGACCGCCAACCTCATCGCCGACATCTTCACCGAGGCCGGGCTCCCGGACGGCGTGCTCTCGGTACTGCCCGCCGACGCGGCGGAGAGCGAATACCTCGCAAGCCACCCCGGCGTCGACAAGGTGACCTTCACCGGCAGCACCGCGGTCGGCCGCAAGCTGGCCGCGATCGCGGGCGAGCAGCTCAAGACCGTCTCGCTCGAGCTCGGCGGCAAGTCGGCCGCCATCGTGCTCGAGGATGTCGACCTGGCCGCCAGCATCCCCGTGCTGGCGTTCTCCGGGCTGATGAACAGCGGGCAGGGCTGTGTCGCGCAGACGCGCATCCTCGCGCCGCGCAGCCGCTACGACGAGATCGTCGACGCGCTGGTCGCCCACGTCAAGACCATGCAGACCGGCGACCCGAGCGATCCGGCCACCCAGCTCGGCCCGCTGATCAGCGAGAAGCAGCGCGACCGGGTGGAGAGCTACATCGCCAAGGGCAAGGAAGAGGGCGCGCGCCTGGTCCTCGGCGGCGGCAGGCCCGCCGGCGTCGAGCGTGGCTGGTTCGTCGAGCCGACGATCTTCGCCGACGTCGACAACTCCAGCACCATCGCGCAGGAGGAGATCTTCGGCCCCGTGCTCTCGGTGATCCCGTACGAGACCGAGGAGGAGGCGATCGCCATCGCGAACGACTCCGACTACGGCCTCGCCGGTTCGGTGTGGACCACCGACATCGAGCACGGCGTCGAGATCGCGGCCAAGGTGCGCACCGGCACCTACGCGATCAACTGGTACGCCTTCGATCCCACCGCACCGTTCGGCGGGTACAAGAACTCGGGTATCGGCCGCGAGAACGGTCCCGAGGGCCTCGACGCGTTCTGCGAGCAGAAGTCGGTGCTGATGCCGATGGGCTGGACCGCGGACTAGTTCTCCGGCATCACGACCCGCAGGACCGGCTGTCCGGCCACCTGGCCCCGGGGCGGTAGGTCGACCACGTCGACCCGCCACCCCGGTGGCAGGGCCCGTTGCAGGCGGCCCGCCACACGTTGCAGTGGCGTACTCGAGTAGGTGTCGGACTTGTATCCGGTCACCAGATCGGTCATGCGTCAACCACCTCTCAGCGTCGATTCGCCGGGACCGCGTCTGCGGCTCCCGAGTCTCGAAAGGGAGTTAGCTCGGATGGTGCGACGTGCTGCCCAGGAATATAGGTGACATCGCCCGTCCGCAGACAGCGACCCCCTGACATCGACAGATATACCCCGAATCGAGTCGGGGAAATCGTCCGCGACGGAAGTGATCGGGAAACCCCGAGTTCGCTTACCCGGCTCCACGCCGCCCACTACCCCGAAAAGCGGCACCGCGCCGGATCTCGGTTCAGTGCCGTAGCGAGCGCCGATACGCCGACGGCGTGAGCCCGGTCGCGGCGCGCAGGTGATCGCGCAACGCCGTCACGCTGCCGAACCCCGACCGCTGCGCGACCGTGTCCACCGGCAGCTCGCGAGGTCCGCCGCCGCCAATTCCCGGCGGTCGACACCCATGTTTAACAAGCGTTAAACTCGCTGGTATGGGCACTATCGCCTTCCGCGCCACCGAGGCGGACAGGGAACTTGTCGCGCGACTGAGCCGCACCGGCGAGACCGCATCGGACGTCCTGCGCCGCGCCCTACGCGTGCTCGATCGGGAACACTGGCACGCCGAAGCGCAAGCAGACGCTGACCGCATCATGGTTACCGGAGAGAATCTCAGCGAAGAGGCCGATGCCTGGTGATCCGGGGTGCGATCTACCGCATAGATCTCGGCGAAGAGCGACGTGGCCACGAACTACGCGGACGCCGCTTCGGTGTCGTACTCTCGCGCACAGATTGGACGATGGTGACCGCAGTGCCGACATCGACGAGTGCACAGCCATCGCGGTTCCGTCCCGAGATCAAGATCGACGGCCGGACTACGCTGCTGCTTGTTGACCAGATCAGATCCTTGGATGTCGACTACCTGAAGGGTGACCCGGTTGCTTATCTGACACGCGAAGAACTGACCGACCTCGACCGCGCCGTCATCCGGTACCTGGGACTCGACTGAGCATCGGAGCGAGACCACCTGACCCCGACGGCGGGTGCAACAAGTGGAGGAGATCGACCATGCTCACCGTGACACCCGCCCTCGACTGGGAATGGGCCACCCGCACCGGCGGAAATCTCACCGCCGCCCAGCGCCGCTCCCTGACCTTCGGGTTGCTGCGCACCGCACCCACGCTGGTGCTCGGCCGGATCCGCCATGGGCTCGGCCGCCGCGGCGCCGGGCGGCTCGACCTCGCCGAGCTGCGACTGCCGGACACCGCACTCGCCCGCGCCGCGGAAGTCGAAGCGCGCGAACAGCTTTCGGATGTCGTGCTGGCGCACTCCTTCCGCACCTACTTCTTCGCCCGCGCGCTGGCCGAGCTCGACAGAGTCGACTACGACGACGAGATCGCCTACGTGGCCAGCCTGCTGCACGACCTGAAAATCGAAACACCTACGCCGGGTAGGTGTTTCGCCGTGGCCGGCGGCGAATCGGCGAACGCGTTCGCACTGCGCCACGGCGCGCCGGCCGAGCGGGCCGAGTCGATCGGCGCCGCGATCGCGGCGCATCTCAATCCCGACGCGGCCGCGAACCTCAGCGACCCGGGCGGTTTCGTCTCGGCGGGCGCGTCGGTCGATGTCCTCGGCAGGCGTCTGTCCGACCTCGACGCCGCCTTCGTCGGCGACCTGCTCGCCCAGCACCCACGCCATCACCTCAAGCAGCACCTCATCGACTGCTTCGACGCCGAGGCCGCCGCGGTACCCGACGGCCGGATCCATTGGCTCAAGGGCACCGGCTTCTTCCAGCTGATCAAGCTGGCGCCGTTCGCCGAATAGACGAAACCGCCCGTACCGAATGCGGTACGGGCGGTTCTCTGTCTCCGGGGCGATCAGCCCAGGCGCTCCTTGAGTGCCTCGAACTCGTCGCGCACGCCGGAGGGGAGCTTGTCACCGACGAACTCGAACCACTCCTCGATCGACGGGATCTCGTTGCGCCACTCGTCGGTGTTCACCGCGAGCGCCTCGTCGACGTCGGCAACGACCACGTCGAGGCCTTCCAGATCGAGGTCGGCGGCCGAGGGGACGTTGCCGACCGGGGTCGCCACGGCACCGGAACGGCCCTCGATGCGGCCGACGATCCACTCGAGCACGCGGGAGTTCTCACCGAATCCGGGCCACAGGAAGCGGCCGTCGCCGCCACGACGGAACCAGTTGACGTAGAAGATCTTCGGCAGCTTGTCCGCGTCGGCGTTCTTGCCGAGGTTGATCCAGTGGTTGAGGTAGTCGCCCACGTGGTAGCCGAGGAACGGCAGCATCGCCATCGGGTCGCGGCGGACGGTGCCGACCTTGCCCTCGGCGGCGGCGGTCTGCTCGGAGCCCATGGTGGCGCCCATGAACACGCCGTGCTCCCAGCCGAAGGACTCGGTCACCAGCGGGACGGTGGTCTTGCGGCGACCGCCGAACAGGATCGCCGAGATCGGCACACCCTGCGGGTCGTCCCACTCGGGGGCCAGGATCGGGCACTGCGACATCGGGGTGCAGTAGCGCGAGTTCGGGTGGGCGGCGTGGCCCTCCGACTCCGGCGTCCAGTCGTTGCCCTTCCAGTCGATCAGGTGCTGCGGGTCGCCCTCCAGGCCCTCCCACCACACATCGTTGTCGTCGGTCTCGGCGACGTTGGTGTAGACGGTGTTGCCCGCCTCGATGGTGGCCATCGCGTTGGGGTTGGAGCTGCGGTTGGTGCCCGGCGCGACGCCGAAGAAGCCGAACTCCGGGTTCACCGCGTAGAGGCGGCCGTCCTCGCCGAAACGCATCCAGGCGATGTCGTCGCCCAGGGTCTCCGCGCGCCAGCCCGGGATGGTCGGCTGGATCATCGCGAGGTTGGTCTTACCGCAGGCGCTCGGGAACGCGGCGGCGACGTAGTAGTTCTTGTTCTCGGGCGAGATCAGCTTGAGGATCAGCATGTGCTCGGCCAGCCAGCCCTCGTCGTGTGCCATCGCCGAGGCGATGCGCAGCGAGTAGCACTTCTTGCCGAGCAGCGCGTTGCCGCCGTAGCCGGAACCGAAGGACCAGATCTCGCGGTCCTCGGGGAAGTGGGTGATGTACTTGGTGTCGCTGCACGGCCACGGCACGTCGGCCTGGCCCGCTGCCAGCGGCGCGCCGACGGAGTGCAGCGCCTTCACGAACGGGCGGTCGGCGCCCAGCTTGTCGAGCGCGGCCTGGCCCATGCGGGTCATCACGCGCATCGAGACCACGACGTACTCCGAGTCGGTGATCTCCACGCCCAGCTTGGGGTCCTCGGCACCGAGCGGGCCCATGCAGAAGGGCACCACGTACATGGTGCGGCCCTTCATCGAGCCGCGGTACAGCTCGGTCATGGTGGCGCGCATCTCGGCGGGGTCGACCCAGTTGTTGGTCGGACCGGCGTCGGCCTCGGTCTTGGAGCAGATGTAGGTGCGCGACTCGACGCGGGCGACGTCGGACGGGTCCGACAGCGCCAGGAACGAGTTCGGCTTCTTCTTCTCGTCGAGCTTCTTGAAGGTGCCCGCCTCGACCAGTTGCGTGGTCAGGCGATCCCATTCCGCATCGGAGCCGTCGGCCCAGACCACGCGATCCGGCTGAGTGAGCTCTGCGACTTCCTGTACCCAGGCGAGCAGTTCACTGTGCTCGGTCGGCGCCGTGCCGTCGGATCCACGAAGACCAGGAATGGTCGCTGAGGTCATGAAAACTCTCCTGAGATGGGCGGTTTTTCGATGCGAAGTCCATCGATCGCCACCGGGCGGGAAGGCGTCCGCAGCGAACCAACCACCGCACAACCCCAAATGGACGGCGTACAGCGCCGTCCACGGACGGAGGCCGCGCATCGACTGGCACGGAGCGGACGCCCAGGTTCCTGGTTAAAGGTTAACGCGATATGACGATCGAGACGGAATCGGGTTAGGAATCTGGTCTCTGATAACTACCCATCGGTCGATCAGCCAATCGTGGCGACACAGCGGTCGAGCACCGCGACGTCGCGCTCGCACGCCGCCAGCTGCGCCGGGCGCTCCGCGACGAGCCGCCGTGCGAGAACATCCAGCTCCGCGACGCGACGGTCGACAGCCACCGCCCGTGCCGTCGATTCACGGATCACATGCTCGGCCAATTCTGCCTCCACATCGACCAGCACCGCGGCGACACGCTGCTCGAGCAGGGCTTTTATGTTTACGAGCGCCTCGGCAACCCACTGCGCCAGGTGATTGCGCTCGGCCAGCTGGGCCCGCGCACGCACCACCCAGTAGGCCGCGCCCGCGCCGAGCAGCAGCGTCACGGGGACGCTCGCGACGTCCAGAGTCGGCACCAGCGACAGCGGCGCGACGACCAGTCGGCCGAGGCCGACGCCGGCCGACGCGCCGAGCGCGATCATGAGGTGATCTTCGACACCGCGGTGTCTCGGGGCGGGGTCAGGGCCGAGTCGCGGCGCCGGATCGCGCCTGCGTGCGGCGGGTGCGGCCGTGCCGACCCGGCGGGCGGTCTCGATCACCCGGTCGTCGATGACGGTGTCGACCGCGGCCGACAAGTCACCCGCCGCCTGCTGCAAGCGCTGCGGGTAGGCGCGCAGTTCGCCGCGGTCGCAGCGGTCGAGTTCGGCGCGGGAACGGGTGTGCAGGGCGCGTACCAGCGCGCCGACCTCGGTGGACAGGTCGACACGCGCCAGCTGGACCTGGCTGCGCACCGCCGCCAGACCGGTCTGGCGGCCGCCGTCGCGCTCGGCCAGCAGGGCGACCCGTTCCTCCCTGATCCGGGCGGAGTCGGCGCCGGAGCGCAGCGCGGTGATCTGTTCGGTGATGCGCGCCGTGGTGTCGGTGAGCACCCTGGTCAGCACGGCCGACCTGCGCTCGGCGCCGTCGGCCGGTCCCCGCGCGGTCGCCGCGGCCAGCGCGGCGTGCAGGGCGGCCAGGCCGGAGCGGTCGAGCAGGGCGGAGTCGTCGGCGGCGCGGGCCGCGGCGGCAAGACGCGCCGACACCGGGAGCACGTCGAGGTCGACGATGCCGCGCGCGGCGAGCAGGGCGCTGCTGCGTTCGCGGATCGCCTGCCAGTCCTGATAGGCGTGGAAGCCGTTCATGGCGAGCACGATCCGCTGGTCGGCGGCGCGCAGGCGCTCGATCAGGGCGAGCATGTCGGCGCCGAGCACGCTGCCCGCGTCGAAGAGGATCAGGGCGACGGGGCGGTCTTCGGCCGATGCGGGCGTGGCCGGGTCGGCCAGGTCGATGCGCGGTTCGAAGCGGGCCAGCTCGGTGCGCAGCAGGGTGGTGTTGGCGTCGTCGACCGCGTAGAGGACGACGCGTGCGCCGGTGCCCGGCTGGTCCAGCGCGCGCAGCAGTGCCGCGCCCTGCGGGTTCCACCGCTCGACGACGGCCGTCAGATCCGCAGGAAGCGCCTGCGCCGCCGCGTCGTCGTCGGCGCCCCGTGTCTGCTCGGCAGGCAGGACACCGGGTCTGTCAGAGTCCGGCACTGCTCATCCGTTCCCAGGCGCGGATATAGCCGTTGTGCACGCGTAGAGCGGCGCGGCGGGCGGCGGGCGGCATGTCGCTGGAGACAACGGCGCGCCAGCGGGTCGCGCGCGCGAGGGCTTCGTCGGCGTCGGCGGGCGCGGGCGACGGGTAGCCGGCGGCGAGGTGGGCGACCTGCGGACAGGCCAAGCCCGCGCACAGTCCGGCCCACAGCGCGTCGTCGCCGATGAGGTAGTTCTCGATGAGTTCGCGGGCGTGGCCACCGTCACCGGGGACGGCGCGGGCGGCGAGCCTGGTCAGCTCGTCGAGCAGTTCGCCGCCGCGGACCGCTTCCACCTGCTCGTAGCGGCGGTGCACCAGCCGGTGCAGCGGATCGATGCCGCCCGCGGAGTGCAGGATCTGGATCAGCGCGGCGGCGCTGAGGTCGGGGTCGGCGCGCAGGGCGGTGAGGGCGCAGTCGACGCCGTACAGGTCCCAGCGGGCGATCAGCCGCCTGCGCGCGTCCTGGTCGGAGCCGGTACCGACGAACAGGTCGGCCGACAGCACGGACGGGATATCGGGGCCGACCGCTAGTCTGCGCAGGTCGGTGCGGTCGGCCGCGTCGACCGCGCCCGCCCTGGTGTGGGCGGCCAGCGAGGCGACGACCGGCACGATCGGCAGGCCGAGCTCGCGCGCGTACCGGTCGGCGGCGGCCACCGCCTCGCCCCAGCGCGCGCCAACCGCGTCGGCCTTGTTGAGCACGACGACACCGCGGCCAGGCGGCACAGTGGCGAGCAACCGCTGGTCGGCGGCCTGCGGCGCACCGGCGAGGACGTAGATGACGAGATCGCCGTCGAGGACCGGATCGGGCACTCCCGGCTGATCGACCGGCGGGGTCTCCTCCGCCGACAGCAACGCCAGCGCGCGCAGCACCGTGCTGCGCCCGCTCAGCGCCCGCCCCGCCACCTGGATGCGCAGCGGACGCCGACGACGCGCGACCGCCGCGGCGAGCCCATCGGCGATCGCCGGATCACCGCCCCGACCGGCAGCGAGCGCGGAGATCAGCTGGTCGAGCTGGTCGGATGCCCGTGTCTGTATGGACTCGGTGGCTGTCGACATTCTGCCCACCCCCTTTTCCGAGGGCATTCTGTCAGATCCGCGGGGCGGCGGCCGTCGCGAACCAACTGCCGACCAGGGGCAACACCGCCGCTACATGCCACGATCCGACAGCGCGTCGCCCTGCCCGCCGCACTCGGCTGCGACGGGGCTCGGCGCATGCTGGACAATGGACGTCGTGAACGACGCCGCCAACCACCCTGTCGAGTCGGTTCCGGGGCAGCCGTCCACCGCCTCGGCCCATGCGGATCCGCTCCCGCCGACCCGCCCTGCCCTCTCCGAGATCCCGCACGAGGCGGGCCGTCGCTCGACCACCGGCTCGCGCCTGTATCCGCGCGTCACGAGCTTCCGCTCGCGGCGCGGCGCGCTGACGCCGAATCAGCAGGTCGCCTGGGAACGCACCTGGCCGGTGATCGGCCGCGAGGTCGCCAACGAGCCGATCGACGCCGACGCGTGGTTCGGGCGCAGCGCCCCGCTGGTCATCGAGATCGGCTGCGGCACCGGCACCGCGACGGCCGCCATGGCGCAGGCCGAACCGCACCTGAATCTGATCGGCATCGAGGTGTACCAGCCGGGTCTGGCCCAGCTCGTCTGCCAGATCGAGCGCGAGGAGATCGGTAACATCCGGCTGCTGCGCGGCGACGCCGTCGATGTGCTCGAGAACATGGTTGCCCCGGAGTCGCTGACCGGTGTCCGGGTGTTCTTCCCCGACCCGTGGCCCAAGGCACGTCACCACAAGCGCAGACTGCTGCAGGCGCCGACCTTCGCGTTGATCGCCAGCAGGCTCAAGCCGGGCGGTGTGCTGCACGTCGCCACCGACCACGCCGATTACGCCGAGCACATCCTGGCAGTAGGCTCGGCGGAACCGCTGCTCACCGGCCTGAACGACACCACCGGCGGCAACAGCGCCGCCAACCGCGTCACCGCGCCGATCGGTTTCGAACGGCCCGTCACCAAGTTCGAGGGCAAAGGCCTGCGTGCCGGTAGCGCCATCAACGAGTTCATATGGGGGAAGATCGACAGATGAGCGTGAGTGAGATCGCCACCGAGATGCCGGATATCGCCCAGGGAGCAACCGGCAGCGAGGCGCTGGGCAGTTCCGGCCCCGATGTCCGACGCGTCCTGCTCGTCTGGGACGCGCCGAACCTCGACATGGGACTTGGCGCCATCCTCGGTGGACGTCCCACCGCCGCTTATCGCCCCCGTTTCGACGCGCTCGGCCGCTGGCTGCTCGCGCGCACGGCCGAGCTGTCGGTCGGCGCGAAGGGCCGCGTCGAACCCGAGGCCACCGTCTTCACCAATATCGCGCCGGGCACCGCCGACGTGGTCCGGCCGTGGGTCGAGGCGTTACGCAACGTAGGTTTCGCGGTCTTCGCCAAGCCGAAGATCGACGAGGACTCCGACGTCGACGCCGACATGCTCGCGCACATCGCGATGCGCGAGCGCGACGGCGGCCTGGCCGGCATCATGGTCGCCTCGGCCGACGGCCAGGCGTTCCGTGAACCGCTCGAAGCGATTGCCGCCAAGGGAATCCCAGCTCAGGTCCTCGGATTCCGCGAGCACGCGAGTTGGGCGGTGACTTCCGATACTCTCGAGTTCGTCGACCTCGAGGACATCCCGGGCGTATTCCGGGAGCCGCTACCGCGGGTGAGCCTCGATTCGCTGCCCGACGAGGGTGCCTGGCTGCAGCCTTTCCGGCCGCTGTCGGCACTACTCACGTCTCGCCCTGGTCAAGGAGTCGCTTAAGTGTTCACCCGCTGGGGCGATCTGGTCTATCGGTTCCGTTTCGCCGTCATCGCGGTCTTCGGTGCTGCGTTGCTGGCGCTGGGCGCCTACGGCACGGGGCTCGGCGATCGCCTGTCCCAGAGCGGCTGGTTCGATCCCGGCTCGGAGTCGGTGCAGGGCGCGGAACTCGCCGACAGCTCCTTCGGGCGCGATCACCTGGCCGACGTGATCGTCATGTACAACGCTCCAGCGGACACGACGATCGATGACCCGGAGTTCAGCCGGAAGATCGTCGACAATCTGAACGCGGCCGCCACCGCACACCCAGACCGGATCAGCAAGATCAACGGCACCTACTGGCGGGTGGGCAACGCGCCCGCCGTGCCGTCGACGTTCGGTTCCAAGGACAAGAAGCACGCGTTCGCCTCCATCGCCATCGTCGGTGACGACGACAGCACGGTCATGTCCAACTACCGGGCCGTGGCTGACGTCTTCTACATTCCCGGCGTCGATGTGGAGGTCTCGGGCCTGCAGCCGCTCGCGGTCACGCTCAACGACACCATCGCGCACGACACCAAGCGGATGGAAGTGCTTGCGCTGCCCGCGGTGGCCATCCTGCTGTTCTTCATCTTCGGTGGCATCGTCGCGGCCGCGCTGCCGCTGATCATCGGTGGTCTGACGATCATCGGCGCGACCGGCATCGTGATGACGCTGACCAACTTCACCGAGGTCAACTCGTTCGTCACGGGCGTCGTCTCGATGATCGGTCTCGGCCTCGCGATCGACTACGGCCTGTTCATAGTCAGCCGATTCCGCGAGGAACTGGCCGAGGGGTACGACACCAAGGCCGCCGTCCGGCGATCGGTGGTGACAGCCGGGCGAACGGTCGTCTTCTCCGCGACGATGATCATCGCCAGCCTCGGCGGTGTCCTGCTGTTCCCGCAGGGCTTCCTGCGTTCGGTGGCCTACGGCACCATCGCGACCGTCTCCCTGGCCGCGCTGACCGCGGTGACGATTCTGCCCGCCATGCTGGCCGTGCTCGGCCCGCGCGTCGACATGCTCGGCCTCAAGCGTTTCCGCAAGAACAAGACCGCCGAGCAGATCGAGAACGGTTTCTGGGGCAACCTCACCCGCTGGGTGATGAAGCACCCGCTCAAGATCGCGATCCCGGTCACGGTCGGCCTGCTGTTGCTGATCATCCCGGTGAAGAATCTGTCCTTCGGCGGCATCAACGAGAAGTATCTGCCGCCGGACAATGCGACCCGTGCCTCGCTCGAGCACTTCTACGAGGTCTTCCCGCAGAAGAAGACCGACCCGATCCAGCTGGTCTTCGTCTCGGACAACACCACGGCGATCGGCAAGGTCTGGAAGGAAGCCAACCAAGCTCCCGGTCTGGTCGGCCCGTTCGAAGTGCCGGTCAAGTCGCCGACCGACCCCCAGGTGTTCCGTACCTCGGCGACCCTGGTCGATCCCACCGGCAACGCCGAGCCGACCATCGACTACCTGCGCTCGATCGAAATACCCGACGGCGTCACGATGTATGTCACCGGCCAGCCCGCGCTCATGGCCGACAGCATCGACACGCTGCTCGAACTGATGCCGTGGATGATCTTGATCGTCCTCCTCACCACCTTTGTGCTGATGTTCCTCACCTTCGGTTCGCTGGTGCTACCGATCAAGGCAGCGCTGATGAGCGCGCTCGGGCTCGGCTCGACGCTGGGCATCCTGACCTGGATCTTCATCGACGGCAATGGTTCCGGGCTGCTGAACTTCACCCCGCAACCGATCAGCGCGCCGGTCCTGATGCTGATCATCGCGATCATCTACGGCTTGTCGACCGACTACGAGGTCTTCCTGCTCTCCCGCATGGTGGAGGCGCGCGCGCAAGGCGCGTCGACCACCGAAGCCGTGCGGATCGGCACCGCCCAAACCGGGCGGATCATCACCGCCGCCGCGCTGATTCTGCTCGTGGTGACCGGTGCGTTCGCGTTCTCCGACATGGTGATGATGCAGTACATCGCCTACGGCATGATCGCGGCGCTGTTCATCGATGCCACCGTGCTGCGCATGCTGCTGGTGCCGGCGATCATGAAGCTGCTCGGCGACGACTGCTGGTGGGCGCCGAAGTGGATGAAGCGCATCCAGGAGAAGATCGGTCTCGGCGAGCCCATCCTCGACGACGAGCGCCCGCAGAAGGGCGCAGTGGTCGACCTGGTGAAGACCACACCGATCACCGATCCGCCGACCATGCAGATGACGGTGGTTCCCGACAGCAAGCTGGCAAAGACCCCGCGCCGCCCGCGCACGGTCGCCGAGATCGAGGCCGAGGCGCCGACCGCGCACCTGGACAAGATCACCGAGCACACCGATCCCGCCGAGCCTGCCCGGCCACGGCCCCCGATGTCGCCGGATCCGACCCGTCCCCGCGCGCCGATGTTGTCCTCGGGCGAGCCGACCCAGGTGCTGCCGATCGTGCAGCCGGGTGCCGAGGCGCCCAAGTCCGATCAGGGACAGGCTGATTCGTCCACCGATCAGCCGGACACTCCCTCGGCCGAGCTGTCCCAGCACACCGGCGGCGAGCCGACCCAGATCCTGCCGATCGTCAAGCCCGGTGCCGAGGCACCGAAGTCCGATCAGGGACACAGCGATTCGACGTCGGGTCTCGACAACGGACAGCCGCGCAGCGATCTCCGCTCCGGTGCGCCCGGCACCTCGGGCGTCGATACACCTGGTACCCCAGGCGTCAACGCGCCCGGCGCCACCGGCTTCGCCACACAGGGCGAACCTGGCCCCGGCACGCCGAGCATCTCCGGCATCAGCACGCCGGGCGACTCCCGCCCCGGCACGCAGGACTTCTCCGGGCCTGGCGCATCGGGCGACTCCGGCACCGGCTCGCAGGGGCGTTTCCGCCTCGCGCCCGAAAGCACCAGTGGTGCTGCGGGTTCCAGCATCAGCGAGTCCGGCCTCATCGGTGGTCACGACTCCTCCAGCCCTGACACGCCTGGCGTTATCGGTGGCGGGCACATCCCCGGCGTCGACTCGCCCGGTAGGAGCACGCGCGAACCCGCACCGCGCGGGTCGCAGCGGGTGCAGCCGCCCGCGGGTTACGCGCCGCCTGCGCGCGGGGGCGACAGGTCGGCGCCGCGGGTGTCTGCGCCGTCCGATGCGCCCGAGTTCGGCACGCCCGCAGACGATTCCAGCTCGCGGCCGAGCATTGTCAATCCGGTGCGGCCCAGCCTGGTGAACACGCCGCCGCCCGGTGTCGTGCCGCCGCCTGCGCCGAGCATCGTCAACACGCCGACGCGGGTCGCTCCGCCGTCCGCGCCGAATATCGTCAACCCACCGCCGCCGAGCATGGTCACGCCGACGCCGCGGCCGGTCGAGCCGCCTGCCGGTGGCACGTTCAGTGGGTTCACCCCGCTGACCGGGTACGAACCCGCGCCGGGCACCGACGCGACCGAGCAGTCCGCGCCGGAGCCGGAATCGCGCGGCACCGAACCGGAGTCGCGCGGCTTTGTGCCGCCGACCGATCTCTCGGTCGCGCCGGGTGCGCATCGCGCCGAATCGCCCGCGAACAATGGCATCGTGCGTCCCGCGCCCGAAGCACAGCGTCCCACGCCGAACGCACCGCGCCCCGCGCCGAACGCACCGCGGCCCGTGGCTGACGCACCTCACTCCGTGACTGACGCGCCGCGCCCTGTGACTGACGCACCTCGCCCCGTGGCTGACGCACCTCGCCCCGTGGCTGACACGCCACGCCCCCTGGCTGACACACAGCATCCCACGCCGAACGCACCGCGGCCCGTGGCTGATACATCGCACCAGGCGGCTGACACACCGCAGCCCGCGAACGAACCCTCCGCGCGTGGCGTTTTCGGCACCCCGGTGCCCGTCGAGCCGCAGCCGCGGTCTTCGTGGAGCCCGGCCGAGCCTGCCGCGCCGAGTGGGTTCCGCGCGCCCGAGACCGATGGTGGACCGCGGTTCTCCCAGGTAACGCCGGCGCCGAACCAGGATTCGGCGCAGCCCGAAGTGGTGCGCCCGCAGGTCGCCCCGCCCGGGTTCACCGCCGTCACACCCGGCGAGACCACGCCCGCAACGTGGCAGACCGAACCCGTCGCCGCGCGGAACGACCCTGCGGATACACCCGGATCGTGGCAGTCCGAATCCGCGGACCCGCAGGTCAACCCTGCGGCCACTCCCACATCGTGGGCCGAACCCGCCGCGCAGGACAACCCTGCCGCCACACCCACAGCGTGGCAGCCAGAGCCCGCCGCCGAGGACAACCCTGCGGATACACCCGCATCGTGGGCCCAGCCCGCCGCGCGGGGCAACTCTGCCGCCACACCCACATCGTGGCAGCCTGAACCCGTCGAGCCGCAGGGCAACTCTGCGGCCATGCCCGCATCGTGGCAGTCCGAACCCGCCGCCGCGCAGGACAACCCCGCGGATGCACCCGCATCGTGGCAGGACAGCCCCGCGGCCATGCCAGCAACGTGGCAGTCCGAACCCGCCGCCGCACAGGACAACCCCGCGGATGCACCCGCATCGTGGCTGGCCGAATCCGTCGAACCGCAGGGCAGCCCTGCGGATGCACCCGGTCAGTGGCAGGCTCCCGCCGGTTTCACCGCCGTGCCAGCGCCGGGCCAGGAGGAGCCGATCGGTGCCACCTCGTCGCCGGACGACAATGCCGCTCCCGCACCGGAATCCGACGGGCCGCAGGCGGACAGCCGCAACGAGATCGAGAACTGGATGGCGCAGCTGCGCTCTTCGCGTCGCGGGCCGGCCGCCGACGACGGGCGTCACCAACACGGCGGCGAGGGTCGCACGGTCAGTGTGAACGAGCTGCTGCGTCGCCGCGAGGGCGACAGCGACTGACGGCAGCGGACCCGAACACGAAACCCACGGCGAGATTCCGCCGTGGGTTTCGTCGTTCTGCGTTCAGAGCACGGTGTCGGCGAAGCGATCGACCTGGTCGGGGTCGGTGCCGTAGCAGTACAGGATTGTCTCGTCGGCGCCGAGGTCTTCGAATTGTTTGATGGCGGAACGGATCTGGTCGGGTGTGGTGAGCAGACCGGCGGCCATGTAGTCGGCGCGGCCGCTGAACTCGTAGTAGTCGAGGATGGCGGTGCGGGCGTGGTCGATCAGGGGTTGAGCGCCGAGGACTGCGTTGAGCTGGGCGACGATGCGCGGTGCGCCGGCGCGGCCGTGGTCGGTCCAGGAGCGTCGGGCGAGGTCGAAGAGACCACCTGCCCAGGTGGGTGCGGCGGCGGCGAGGAAGCCGCCGCCCCAGCGGCCGACACGGTCGATGGCGGCGGGTTGGAAGCCGCCGAAGAGCAGGTCGGGACCGTCGGGTGCGGTGGGTGCCGGGCCGATGGGGCCGCAGGTCTGGCTGAACGGCTCGCCGGACCAGAGGCGGCGCATGATGGCGAGCTGTTCGTCGAGGCGGCGGCCGCGGGTGCGGATATCGGTGCCGGTGGCCTCGTGGTCGTCGTCGCGACCGCCGACACCGAGGCCGAGCGCGAAGCGTCCGCCGGAGAGGCGGTCCAGGGTGGCGGCCTGCTTGGCAAGCAGCGCCGGGTCACGCAGGGGTGCGATCAGTACCTCGGTCTGCAAGCGGATGTGGTCGGTCGCCCCGGCGAGCATGGCCAGGGTGACCAGCGGTTCGGGATTGTCGTAGACCATGCGGTCGAGCAGGCCGAGTGTCGAGAACCCGGCGGAGTCGGCGCGACGGGCCCACTCGGGCAGCGCGATGGGGTCGGCGATGGGAAGTCCGAGACCGATGTGCATGGAAATCCTCCAGTGGATATGGGCGTGTGTCATCAAGCCGCCCACTCCACGCCTCGATGAATGAGGCGGGGCTCCCACACTGCGACATATTTCTGGAGAGCGCCGATCGGATTGCGCTCACCGTAAGCGATCCACCCGGAAGTCCGCAACCGCGAGGCTGACCTAAGTGGCAGGATCGGCAGGCCGCGAATCCGCGAACGCTCGCGCGTAGCGAGTCCCGGTGAGCAGCAACAGGATTCCGACGACCAGGAACGCGGCGACGCGGACCAGACCGGACAGCGTCGACAGGTCGAACAGGAAGAGCTTGGCCAGTGCGGCGGCGGCGACGAGCAGACCCGACACCAGGCACACCTTCGCGACGGCCGGCGACCGGGACAGCCTGCGCAGCCCGTAGAACAGCGAGGTCGTGGCCGCGACCATCCACACGATCGTCGCGAGACTGTGCCCGAGGATGAATCCGTCTGCCCCACCAAGGGATACGCCCAGCGATACCGCCGCGACGAGCACGTAGTACAGGCCTGCGACACTCACCGCGATCCACACACCGGTGACAAGCGCCTGATCGGCCCAGCCGGGAAGCCGGGGCACCGTCCACGCCACCATCGCCGCGACGCCGAGCCCCAGCACCGCCGCCGCAGCCGTCGCGATGTCGAGGCGCTGGTCCGCGAGACGGTGTAGCGCAAGGGTTTCCGGTGAGGCGATGGCCAGCAGCACCAGTCCACCGAGCAGCGCGAAGCCGATACCGACGCAGGCTCCCACGCGGGTGCGGCTCGTCGCGGCCACGGCGAGGAATGCCAAGGCCACCGCGAACAGCACCGTCGGCAGGAGGTGCGGTTCGCTTCCGGTAGCGCTGACGCAGGTCAGCAGGAGCGACACGGCACCGGTCAGCGCCGACACCAGCGCGGTGTGCCGGGAAATCCCGAGCCGATCCGCGAGACCTGGGACGAGCGTCGTCGCCGCCAGACCGAGCAAGACCGCGGCCAGGGCCCCGGTGATCGACGCGGTCATCACGCGATCGAACAGCATCGCCGCGGCGAAGAGCGGCAGCGCGGTGAGTGCGATGGTGATGCTCGCGGTGATGTCACCGGGCCTGCGACGCGCTACGAGCACCGCGCCGGCCAGCCCGACCACCGCACACGCGACCGCCGCGACCAACAGTCCACCACGCCGCTCCACCTCATCCCCGGCGATGGCCGCCGAGATCCCACTGAGCGCGATCACACTCAACGCGGCCAGCACCACAGGCAACGTGCGCGCCACGTGCAGAACCGGCCACACCCTGCGCATCTGCACGGGCACACCCGCGGCCTGCAAAACCACAAGGAACCCCAGCAGCATCAGCTCGGTCGTCAACGCAGGCGACAACAACGCCGCCCCGAGCACAACCCCCACCGCCAACGGCTGCGACTGCCACCGCATCGCGATCCCGACACCGATCAGCGCGACCACCAGCGCCACCGCCAGTCCGACCCCAGGCTCTACCCAGCGGTAATACCCGGTCACCGCGACAACATCCAGATACGCACCCGCAATCCCGGTGGCCACCAAGGCAATGCCACCAACACGCCCACCAGGACGACCGAACACCCGCCACCCCGAACCGACGAGGCCGACCGAAAGCACCCCACCGGCAACAACCCTCGCCACGGGCCCGAAGAACCCAGCCTGTGCAGCGAGCACCAACAGCATCAACACACCGATCAGCGTCACCCCGACCCCAGCCACCGCCAGCACCCGCGAGATCACCCCTTCCCGCTGCCACCACGGCGTCCGAGGCCCCCGCACCGGCGGCGCAACCCACCCGGTCCCCCGCTGCCCCACCCCAGCCACCCAACCCGCCGGGCCATACCCAGGAGTCCCAGCCCAACCCCCATACCCCGGCGCGGGCGGCGGAACAGGCTGTGCCGCAGCCATTTGCGTAGCAGGCCCATACCCCGGCGCCCACCCCGCAGGAATCGGAGCGCCACCAACAGGCACCCCACCGGGAACCGGCACACGGAAAGGCACTCCCCCCGACGGACCACCAACCGGCATTTCCCGTCCGACTGGAACACCCCACGCGGACACACCGCCAGGCGCCGGCAGCCCACCAGTCAGGACACCACCGGACGCACCCTCAGCGGTCAAATCCACAGGCACCCCACCCCCAGCAGCCGCGCCACTCGGAACCGAAGAAGCGGCCGACGCCCCACTCGAAGCACCAGTGGCCGCCGCACTCTCAGCGACGACACCTCCTTGACCCAGCTCGCCGCTGCGAGACACCGCACCTGAAACTGTCGAATCTCCCGCAGGCGCACCGGATGCCGCCGCTGTGTCGGGATCCGAAGGGGCGGCACTCCCGCCGACCACGCCAGGCACACCACCAGCAGGCACTTCACCCTCGGCCGCATTCCCGGCAGCTCGTCGGCCGGGATCCGAAGTCCGTCCAGCCCACTCGGCACCGGGAGCCGACGAACGGGCGCGGCCTGCGGCAGCCTGCGCATCAACCGCGGACCGATGCACCTCACCCTGCAACTGTGCGCGCAGCACCTCCAGCTCACCACCCAGCCGCCCCATCTGGGCGCCGAGCGTGGTGAACTCACCCGAGAGTCGCGCGACGAGCGCGGGATCGATCGACGTACTCATGCCTTCATCGTCGACCCGCGGGTCGCGCGGGACATGAGTAGAAACACCCGGTGGGGTGCGGGACTCCTACGTGAATCGCCTCAGGAGCCGAGGAAGCGGCGCCATTGGACCATCAGCGGGTACTTCGCGGTGACGGAGCCGAAGCGGACGCGGCCGTGGACGACCAGGTGCAGTGGACCGATGGGCGGACCGGTGCGGACCTTGTTGTTGACACTGGACCCGATCAGGTCGAGGCCGTTGAGGTCGACGGTGGCGGCGGCGGGGACGAGCAGGGTCAGGCCGGTGCAGTAGTCGTCGACCTTGATCTCGACGATCTGGGTCTGCATGACGGCCTCGGTGAAGTCCAGGGTGACGCCCGACATCAGGTTGTTGAGGTGCAGCACCGGCGGCACCTGCCACGGTCCGCGACGGTGCACGCCCGAGAGGCGGCTGCGGATCAGGCCGGGGGTCGAACCGCCGGGCGGGACCGGCCGCGGCCGTGGCATGGCGGCAGGCTGGGGCGCGCCAGCCACCCGCATGCCGGGCAGGTCGACGAGCACGGCGTTGAGTTCGCCGCGGGTCTTCGCGGCGAGCGCGGTGTCCATGCGTTCGGTGAACTCGCCGAGCGAGAGCATGCCGAGACCGACGGCGCGCTGCAGCAGCTGGCCGACGTGTTCGCGTTCGGCGTCGGAGACGCGCAGGTCCCGGTCGCCGACGGGACCGAAGGTCGTGGCACCGGGTACGGAAAGGGATTCGGGACCGCCCATGTCATCGAGAGTGCCAGGAAATCGGGCACCGCACATCAGGGCAAACCCCCAATTACTCGAGGCCCTGCTCGATGGCGTATCGGGTGAGCTCGACGCGGTTGGCGAGCTGCAGTTTTCGCAGTGTGGCCTGCACGTGATTCTCGACGGTGCGATGCGACAGGCTCAGCCGCGACGCGATCTGCTTGGCCGAGAGCCCCTTGGCGACCATCCGCAGCACCTCGGTCTCCCGCTCGGTCAGCGACGGGCGGTGCGGCTGATCCGCCGCGACGGGCGCTGTCGCCATCCGCCGGTATTCGCCGAGCACCAGACCCGCCAGACCGGGCGTGAACACCGGCTGACCCGCGGCGGTGGCCCGCACGGCGTCGATCAGCTCGGCCGCCGACGCGCTCTTCACCAGGTACCCGCTGGCGCCCGCCTTGATCGCGTCGAGCACGTCGTCGCGTTCGGCCGACGCCGAGAGCACCAGCACCCGGCTGTGCGGTGACACCCGCAGCACCTCGGCGGTGGCGGTGGCACCGTTGCCGTCGGTGAGCTGCATGTCCATCAGCACCACGTCGGGCTGGACCGCGGCGGCGCGGCGGGTGGCCGTGCCGACCCCGTCGGCGGTGGCTGGCACGGCGAACCCGGCCTCGGTGAGGTCGCGGGAGACGCCCTCGCGCCACATCGGGTGGTCGTCGACCACCATCACCGTGATGGCCTGGTCCGCCATCGCTGCTCCTTCGCTCAGGGCGCCGGGTGGCGCGGAATCCGGAATTCCCATTCGGTGCCGAGGTCGTCGCCCTCGGTCAGCAGTTCGGCGGTGCCGCCGAGTGCACCGATGCGTCCGACGATGGATCGCGAAACCCCCATCCGCCCTTCGGCTTCGGCCGCGGCGAGCCTGCCGACCGGAATTCCCACACCGTCGTCGCGCACGCTCACCACCAGCATGTCACCGGTGTCTTCCAGCAGCACATACGCTTTCGCCGTCGGCCCAGCGTGCCGTTCGACATTGGACAGCGCGGTCGCCACGGCAGCGGCGATCTCGTGCGCCGCGAGCCGGCCGACGCGCACCGGATCACCTGGCGTCGCCACCGACACCGTCGGCGTGGCCTGCGTGGTCAGCAGCGGACGCAGATCCACCTCGGCGTCACCGGAATCCGGATGCTCCGCCTGCTCGGACAACAGAACCCGCAGCGCCACTTCCTGTTCCCCCGCTCGCTGCGCGAGTTCCGCAGCGGGTCCGCCTATTTCGGTGCCGCGTCTTTTGATGAAGGCCAGCACCTGGAGCACACCGTCGTGTACCTCGCGGGCCAGACGTTCCCGTTCCTGCGCGGCGGCGGTGATCCGCAGCGCGCGCTCGAGCTGCACTTGGGCGCGCCGAGCCGTATTCGCGGCCAGTCCCAGAGCCAGACCGACGGACACCAGCACCGGCGCGGTGGCATCGCCCCACACATCCTGTCCCCACTGCTCGCGCACCGTCACGACCACGGCCGACATCCCGAGCCCCGCGATGACACCGGCGACCGGCCCGCGCAGGATCGCCATGGAGATCACCGAGTTGGCGATCCACAGCGTCGTCGGCAGGGTCTGATGGCCGTGGTACCAGTCGTAATCGGCGACGAGCCGGGTCGAGGCGATCAGCAGGATCGTCACGACCTGGTCGCCGAAGACCACCCAGCCGCGAATCCGGCCGGTCGCGGTGGGGAAATACCACTGCGAGAGCAGCAGCGCGGAACTGCCCGACCAGATCGCCATCAGCGCGATCAGCACCCAGCTCAGCCGCGGATGCTGGTAGTAGGGCACCGAGGCGATCTGCTGGCCGATCGCGTACAGCAGCGTGACCAGCCGGAAAGCCTGGGCGGCCCGCCACAGCGGCGCGGTCGCCGCGTCGGCCGAGCTCAGCTCAGCTGTGTGCGTCCGCATCGCCGGACTCCGCCTCGGCCTTGCGCAGCGTGCGCGCGACATCGAAACGCCCTGGTTCCGGCTTGTCCGGCTCGGCGGAGAACAATCTTCGGTCCTCACCACCGGCGAGCTCGCCGTAGACCTCCTCCGGACTGTCGGCGAGCAGGTACCGGATCGCGGTATTGCCGACCGCGATCAACGGCACCGCCAGCAGCGCGCCCGCGATCCCGCCGACCACCAAGCCCGCGGTGATCGCCAGAACCACGGCCAGCGGGTGGATGCTCACCGCACGACCCAGCAGCAGCGGCTGCAGCACATGGCCTTCCAGCTGCATCACCGCGATGATGATGCCGAGCACGATCAACGCCGTCACCGGACCCTTGGTGACCAGCGCGATGAACACCGCGACGAACCCGGCGAAGAACGCGCCGATGATCGGGATGAACGCGCTGATGAACACCAGCGAGGCCAGCGGCAGCGCCAGCGGAACGTGCAGGATCGCCAGCCCCGCTCCTATGCCGATCGCGTCCACCGCGGCCACGACGACCGTGGCGCGCACGAACCCGACCAGCGTCCCGAAGCCCAGCTCACCGGCGATGCGGACCTTGTCCCGGTGCGCGGTGGGAATGATCCGGGTGACGAAGTGCCAGATCTGGTCGCCGCCGTAGAGGAAGAAGATGAGGATGAACAGGATCAGGAACGCGCCGGTGAGGATGTGCCCGATCGCGGTGGCGGTGGTCAGCGCGCCGCTGGTCAGGCTCTCGCGGTTGTCCTGGATGGTGCGCACGATGGTGTCGCCCGCGCTGCGGATCTGCTGATCGCTCAGGTGCGGCGGGCCGTTGATCAGCCAGTCCTGCACCTTGTGCACGCTGTTGGTGACCTCGTTGGACAGCCCGGGCACACCGTCGACGAACTGTTCGACGACGAAGGTCATGATCCCGGCGAGCAGACCGATAGACCCGACCAGCGCCACGAACACGCCGAGTGAACGCGGAATCCCGACCCGCTGCATCCAGTCGACCAGCGGCGCGAGCAGCGCGGCCGCGAGCAGCGCGATCGCCAGCGGAATCACCACGGTGGCGAACTTCTGCACCAGCATCCCCACCGCGAGCAGGGCGGCGAAGATGATCAACAGCCGCCAGGACCAGGCTGCGGCTTTGCGGACCAGCGGATGTACCGCCTCGGCGTCCGCGCGCCACGGTGTGGACGTTGGCGCGGAATCTACCTTCTGGTCGGTCACCCGAGAGAGCCTATCGGTCCGAACGCTAGATTGGTGGTCGTGTCGGCGCCTCTGGAAGCGGTCAAACAGACCATGCGAACGCGCTGGCCGCTGTATCTGACCTCGGTACTGCTGGCCAACGCCTTCGGCGCGGTCCTGGTGTGGGCCTTCATCCAATACGGTCTGCCCGTACCCGAAGGCGATCCCGGTGGCGTGCGCAAGACCGGCTTCCTCGCGCCGGTGCTGGTCTTCGGCGCCGCCGCGGTACTGAGCATCTTCGGCGCGGCGCTGATGCTGCGGCCGGTGATGCGCTGGCAGATGCGCGGCGGCCCACCGAGCCGACAGGAACAGATGGCCGCGCTGCACGTGCCGCTGCGCCAGTCGATCCTGCATCTGGTGCTGTGGATCATCGGCGGCGGCATCCTGGCGGCGCTGATCATCGTCGAATCGCCCGAGCTGGCCGGCGCCGTGATCGTCACCGAATGTATGGCCGCGACCATCGTGTTCGGCTTCACCTACATGCTCGGTGAGCGCATCCTGCGCCCGGTCGCCGCCGAGGCGCTGACCGAGGGCACCTTCGACCACACGCTCACCCCCGGCGTCGGTACCAGGATGGCCATGACCTGGGGCATGGGCACCTTCGCGCCGACCATCGCGATCGTGCTGCTGTGCGTCACCCAGATCTCCTCCGATGTGAAGTTCTCGGCGAAATCGCTGGCCATCTCGATCCTGCTGCTGTGCGGCGTGGTGATCATGCAGGCGCTGGCGCTGTCGATGCTCACCGGATCCTCCATCTCCGACCCGGTCCGCCAGCTGTCCCAAGCCATCAACAGGGTGCAGGGCGGCGCGCGCGACGTGCAGGTGGAGGTCTACGACGGCAGCGAGATCGGCCTGCTGCAGGTCGGCTTCAACCGGATGATGGAGGAGGCGGCCAAGCGGCGCAAGCTGCAGGAACTGTTCGGTCAGCACGTCGGCGAGGACGTGGCCCAGCGCGCCCTGGACTACGGCACCGAACTGGGCGGTGAGACCAGGTTCGTCGCGGTGCTGTTCGTCGACATGGTCGGCTCGACGGCCGCGGCGGCCGAGCGTCCGCCGACCGAGGTCGTCAGCCTGCTCAACGAGTTCTTCCGGGTGGTGGTCGACGTGATCGACCGCCACCACGGTTTCGTCAACAAGTTCGTCGGTGACGCGGCGCTGGCCATCTTCGGCGCGCCGCTCGACCGCCCCGACGCACCGAGCGCCGCGCTGGCCGCCGCCCGCGATCTGCGCGAAGCGCTGCGCGAAGTGACCAGCCTCGACGTCGGCATCGGCGTCTCGGCGGGCCTCGCGGTCGCCGGAAACATCGGCGCCGCGAATCGTTTCGAATACACCGTGATCGGCGACCCCGTCAACGAGGCGTCGCGGCTCACCGAATTGGCCAAAGATCAACCCGGCCGCGTTCTCGCTTCGGGCAGCGCGCTCTACTTCGCCGACGAAAGCGAGCAAGACCATTGGGAAACCGGCGACGAGGTCCAGCTGCGTGGCAGACGCAGGAAAACCCGCCTGGCCTGGCCCAAGCCGGCCAACGCCACGGACGACGAGGACCAGGAAGAACAGCTGCGTTCGTTAGGCTGAGACGGTGACGGCCGAAGGCGACCTAACTGGCGAACCCGCCTCGCCCCCGGCCGAGCGCCGCGCCCGGTTCCGGTGGGTGAAATGGGTGCTCGGCGCGGTGCTGCTCATCCTGCTCGTCGGCGAAGGCATCTATCTGTGGCCGCGCCTGCACGAATCCTGGCGCACGCTCACCGAGATCCACTGGGGCTGGGTGGTCGTGTGCGTCGTGTTGCAGGCGATGTCGATGAGCGGGTTCGGCCGGGTACAGAAGCAGCTGCTGCACGCGGGCGGGGTCGACGTCAGCCAGCGCAAATCGGTGTCGGTGGTGTACGGCGCGACCGCGATGTCGGTGACGCTGCCCGCGGGCCAGGTCTTCTCCACCGCGTTCACCTACCGCCAGACCCGGCGCTGGGGTGCGAGCCCGATCGTCGCGTCCTGGCAGCTGGTCTTCTCGGGCGTGGTGGCCGCGGCCGGGCTCGCGCTGCTCGGCATCGCCGGTGCGGCGCTGGTCGGGAATCAGATCGGGCCCAAACTCATCGGGTCGCTGGTGATCTTGGCGGCGCTGCTGATCGCGGGCAATTATCTCGCCCGGCATCCCGGCACGCTCGAGGCGATGCTGCGCCGCGTGCTCGCGCTGGTGAACCGGATCCGCAAGAAGCCCGCCAATCACGGCATCGCGAAGCTGGCCGAGATCAGGGCCCAGCTCGAATCGGTCGACCTTGGCAAGAAGGACGCGGCGCTGGTCGGCTGCTGGGCGCTGGTGCACCGGTTCGCCGACGTGGCCTGTCTCGGCGCCGCCTGTTTCGCGGTCGGCGCCGATCCCAAGTTGTCCGGCCTGCTCATCGCGTTCACCGCGGGCAAGGCCGTCGGTTCCATCCCGTTCGCGCCGGGCGGCATCGTCTACGTCGACGCGACGCTGATCTACGGCCTCACCGCGGGCGCGGGTCTGCCCGCCTCCCAGGCTGTCGCCGCCGCGTTCGTCTACCGGTTCGTCAGCTTCATCCTGGTCGCGATCGTCGGCTGGATCGTCTTCGCGTTCCTGTTCCGCACACCGCAGGCCGACGACGCCGAGTACGAACAGGAGTTCAAGCAGCAGCGCCGAATCTGAACGGAGGTTCAGCGCAGCGCGCGGATGGCCGCTCGCCAACCCAGCAGGAACAGCGCGAGAACGCAGGCCGCCACGATCACGAAGCTCACGGCGACGCCCTGGCCGCTGACGGCGCGCAGCACCATGCCGCCGACGAGGGTGCCGAGCCAGATCAGGATTCCGCTCGGCCACAGCGCCGTCGCGTCGAAGCGGGTGTCGCGCGCGACCAGCACCGCCAGCGCCCAGCCGATCAGTAAGCCGATGCCGAAGGGCCACACGGTCTTCACGAGACCGGCGATGACCGCTTCATCGTGGCTGCGCCTTCCGATCGCGCAGAAGACAATCACCAACAGGACATCAGCGGCGAACGGTAGGAACTTCTTCACTGGAGCAGCCTAACCGGTCATGATCAACACCGAGACCGGCACAACGCCCACTGATCAGGGCAAACTCTGCACGCACACCCCGTTTTACGGCTCTGGCGCGGCCAGCGATTTCAGCAGCACCGCGGCGAGTCGCGACGTGGCGTCGCCGCTGTCGGCGTCGGCGATGTGCACTGCGAACACCAGATCGCCCATGGTGGCCAGCAGCCAGCCGTCGGGTCCGCCGGTCGCCGCGAACGCCGTGACATCGCGGAATCCGCGCAGCGCGGTGGTTTCCGGCCTGCCGATGCCCTCGTGCAGCATGCCGCGCAACCGGTCGACCGCGGGCTGGGTAAGGGCGGGAACCGGGGTGTCGGTGGTGCTCGGCTTGCCGTTCTCGATCATCGGCGGAACCACCGAGCCACGCGAGATCGCGGCCGCGGCGATCGCCATGCCGAACGGGCTGACCAGCACCGCGTCGGCGCCGGCGCCCTGGCGCACCTGCTCGGTGCTGCGGCCCGGCGCGCTGATCCGCCCGGTCACCTCGTCGAGCCCGTGCACCTTGAAGTCGACGCCGACACCGAGCGCGGTGGCCGCCTCGGCCGCCTCCTGCACCGACACATCCTGCGGCGCCTTGTTCTTGGCGGCCGCGGCGACCGCGCGGAACAGTTCCATGGTGCCGCCTGCCGGGAACAGCCCGGTGAACGCAATCGGGCCCTTCTCGGTGGCGTAGCTGTTCTGCGCGACCGCGACGACCGCACCGGTCGACGGCTGGATCGCGACGACCGAGGCAGGCGTGCCGACGCTGACCACCGCGTCCTCGGCCGCGCGCTGTAACCGCTGGTCCATGGTGGCGGAGATGTCCGGCCCCGCCGGGCCCTGATAGCCGGCGACCTGGTTGACGAACCGGCCGTCGGCCTCGAAGATCTGCACGCCCCAGCCCGAGGTGGTCTCCTGGCTGTCGTTCCACACCTCGCGCAGCGCGTCCAGCAGGGGCGACCAGGTGCGGCGGTCGGCGGAGATCAGCTTGGGCTGCTTCTCCATCACCACGCCGGGCACCGCGGCCATCCGCGGTTCCAGGATCGCGAAGTCGCCCTCACGCAGGTTGACCGCGACGACCGGCTTGCCCTGGGACGCGGCCAGCTGCTGCATCAGCGACGGGCCGGTGATCAGCGGCGCGACCGGTTCGATGGCGTCGGCCAGCGCGTTGGTCGACCCGACGAGGTCGCCGGTGCGGCTCGGATCGATCTTGATGACATTGATCGTCTGCTCGGTCATCAGCGCGTCACCGGACAGGTCGACGACCCGCGGCGGCGGCTTCGCGGTGGTGCGAACGAGCTTGACGGTGCGGTTGCCTGCCAGCTGGGGCATGATGACCGCGGGGTCCCAGGAGATCCGCCAGCCGATGGCGAGCTTGCGGACGGTGCCCTGCAGTGTGTAGGTCCAGTCCTTGTGCTCGCCGAAGTTCCAGGCGACGTCCATGCTGAAGATCGCCGACTGCGCGTCGAGATCGATGACCTGGGTCTGCTCGTAGTCGACCGTGCCGGTCGCCAGGCCCTCGAACATTTGCTTCATGGTTGCCGAAGCGGCGGCGGGGTACGAGGTCAGGTCGGCAGCCTTGGTGTAGTCCTGCTCGTCCAGCAGGTCGGTAAACCGCTGGACAACCGATTCCGACTCACTCGGCTTCCCACCCACCCCGCACGAGCACAGCGCGATGGCGAGGGTCGCAACCCCCGCGATCGCCATTGCGCCGCGGACGCGAAAGCGGCGGGATCCCCACACATCCATATCGCCCACTCTTCACTCTTGCCACTCCGGTAACAAATCCACCGTACCGGAAGTTGACCCGTCTCCGATGCCCCGGTATCACGGGACGCTACCCATCCTCAGCACCTTGATTGTGCCCGAAATCGCGCCCCGGTGAGGGGGTGTTTTCGAACCTCGCCCAGCCAGTGGCAACAACTGGCGCACTTACCGTACCGGCAGTCCCGCCGAGTCGCGCGGAACTCGGATCGTCCCGGCGATTCAACGCGAGGGTACCCAGGCCCGCCGACATCCAACCCCGGCGATGCCGGCGCGGATCACCCCGAATCCCTTCGTTCTCGCAGAGCATAAACCGCTACGCATATATCGGCGTAATCTTGTAATCATCGCAACGTGCGCAACAGAGATAGCAGGTGATTTCCATGCGGAACGCCCATCGCGAACGCGGATTCGGCCGGCCGGGCGGCTGGCAGCAAGCAGATCTCCCCGACCCGGCCGACGTCCCCGACTGGTTCGCCGGACGATTGCCCGACGACTGGTTCACCGGCCCGCCCGAGATCAATATCGACCGCGACGAGATCGTGGTCGTCGGCGAACTCCCGATCCCACAGCCCACATCCACCGAAGCCGACGCACCGCCGGTGTCGGCGGCGACGAAAGAAGGTGCGCTCGCGCGCTTCCGCGAGTCCACCCGCCCGGCCAGGATGCAGATCGCCGACGAGGCCCAGCGCCGCTACGGGCGCAGTGTCGCCTGGGGCGTCCGGGTCGACGGTGAGCGAATCCTGTTCACCCACCTCGCCGTTCCGGTGATGACCCGGCTGCGCCAGCCCGAACGCCAGGTCCTCGACACCCTGATCAACGCGGGCGTCGCCCGTTCCCGCGCCGACGCACTGGCCTGGACGGTGAAACTGGCGGGCAAGCACGCCGAGAGCTGGCTCGCCGAACTGCGCGAGGCCATGCGCAAGGTCGACGACCTGCGCTCGGAGGGCCCGCAGGGCTGAGTGAATTAAGGTGGCCTGCATGGCAGACACCGTGCAGGCCACCGGCCCGATTCTCGTGCTCAACGGGCCGAATCTGAACATGCTCGGCACCCGCCAGCCGCAGATCTACGGCGCCGACACCCTCGACGACGTGGTCGCGCTGTGCGAGCGGACCGCTGCCCGGTTCGGGCGCGAGGTCGTCGCGTTCCAGTCGAATCACGAAGGCGCCCTGATCGACCGGATTCAGCAGGCCCGCGGTGAGGTCTCGGCGATCGTCATCAATCCGGGTGGGCTCACCCATACCTCGGTGGCGTTGCGCGACGCCCTGGTGATTCCCGAGGTGCCGATCGTCGAGGTGCACATCAGCAATGTGCATGCCCGCGAGGAGTTCCGGCACCATTCGTTCGTCTCCCCGATCGCGACCGCGGTGATCGCGGGCCTCGGCATCCAGGGCTACGCCGCCGCGATCGAGTACTGTTCCGCCTCCCCGCGTATTTAGGCCAGACTCAGGCGCGAGCCCAGGAACGTTGGCGGCCGGCGGTTCGGTGGTTGTCGAGTTGGCTCGTGCCCGGCGAGTTACCCATGTGCTCGCCTGATCAGGCGAGACGGAATACCGGGAAGCCAGGGGCGATGGCAGCGAGCTGTTCGTCGGTGGCGTTCTTGTCGACACCTTCGAAGAACTTGCCGACCTCCCAGCCCCACTTCTCCAGGTAGAGCCGCAGCAGCGGGACCTTGTCGGCGTCGGCGACCTCCGTGGCGGCGAAGGGCTCCACCTTGCGGCCGAGACGCAGTTCGCCGTCGCCCGCGACGCGCAGGTTGCGCACCCACTGGGTGTGTCCGCGCGGGGCGACCAGGTAGCGCGCGCCGTCGGCGCCGGTCATCACGTTGACCATGGTGGTACGCCATTCCCCGCTCTTGCGGCCGCGCACGGCAAGCAGCCGCGAACCCATGACGCTGATCCCCAGCTTGGGCAGCAGGTTGGCGATCTTGTTCATGATCGGGTCGAAACCGGTGGGGCCGAGGTAGCGGGTGGCGTTGTCCATCTTGATCACTCCTGAACTGTGAGCACTGCTCTCTGTTGAGTACAAGCATGCAGGCAGCCCGATCGATTGTCAAGAGCAGTGCTCTCGTTATCTGAAATGTCCGATTCACATCGAAGTATTGCCGCAATGAAATGTAGTACGTATGCTACATATCATCGAAGGTCGATGACTGGGAGGACTCATGGCTTCGAGTAACGGCGTTGTTCTCGACGTCCAGCAACTACGGATGCGGTACGACGACACCGACGTCCTGAACGATGTGACATTTCAGGCCGAGCGCGGGGAGGTGCTCGTCATGCTCGGGCCCAACGGCGCGGGCAAAACCACCACGATCGAGATCCTCGAGGGGTTTCGCAGGAGGTCGGCCGGCCGGGTCGACGTGCTGGGGACCGATCCCGAACACGGTGACGAACAGTGGCGCGCGCGCATCGGCGTTGTGCTGCAATCCTGGCGTGATCACGCCAAATGGCGAGTGCGCGAACTACTTCAGCATCTCGGCTCGTTCTACTTTCCCTATTCGACCCAGCGCACCCACCGGCCGTGGGACACAGATGACCTCATCGAGCTGGTCGGCCTCACCGAGCACGCGGGCGCCAAGATCGCCACACTCTCCGGCGGCCAGCGCCGCAGGCTGGACGTGGCGATCGGCATCGTCGGCAAGCCCGACCTGCTGTTCATGGACGAACCGACCGCCGGCTTCGATCCGGCCGCGCGGCGCGACTTCCACGATCTGGTGCACCGGCTGGCCGACCTGGAGGAGACCACCGTCCTGCTCACCACGCACGACCTGGACGAGGCGGAGAAGCTCGCCGACCGGATCCTGATCCTGGCCGGTGGCCGCATCATCGCCGACGGGTCACCGGACGAACTGTCCCGCTCGATCGCAGGCGAAGCCCAGGTGAGCTGGACCGTCGACGGTCAGCGTTTCGTGCACACCACCACCGAGTCGACCAAGTACGTGCACGAGCTGTTCAAGCAGCACGGCGAGGCGATCGCCGATCTCGAGGTGCGCCGCGCCTCGCTCGAGGACACCTATATGACCCTGGTCCGGCGCGCGGAATCCGGCGAGGACGCCGCCGCGGTCCACACTCTCGCGGAGGTCACCCGATGAGCGCCACCCGGATCGGCATCGCCCGCGGCCTGATCGAGCTGCGGCAGAGCTACACCAATGCCCCCGATCTGATCGGCCAGTTCCTCACGCCCGCCATCAGCCTCGGCGTGCTGTTCCTGCTGCGCAACCGCATGTACGGCGACTCCGGACTGTCGATCGCCGAGCTTGCCGTGCCCGGCCTGCTCGGCAGCATCATCGCCTTCAACGGCATGTACGCGCTGCTCAACGTGCTGGTGCTGGATCGGGAGGACGGCACGCTACTGCGCGCCAAGGCGATACCGAAGGGCATGGCCGGCTACTTCACCGGCAAGATCGTGTCCACCGCGGGCTCGGTGACCGCGCAGGTCGTTATCGTGCTCGGTGTGGGCATGATGATCATCGGCGGCTCCTCGCTGAGCGGACTCGGCGCGGTGACGACCTTCGCGTGGGTGGTGGTGCTCGGCCTGCTGGCCGTGCTGCCGTTCGGCGCGATCCTCGGCAGCTTCCTCGACACCCGCACAGCGTTCCTGCTGACGATGCCGCTGATGGGCCTGATCGCGATCTCCGGCATCTTCTACCCGATCACCGCGCTGCCCGGCTGGCTGCAAGTGATGGGTCAGCTGTTCCCGATGTACTGGCTCGGCCTCGGTATGCGCTCGGCGCTGCTGCCCGCCGACGCGGCCGCCATCGAGATCGACCAGTCCTGGCGGCATCTGGAAACCGTTGCGGTGCTGGGTGTCTGGGCCGTGGTCGGCCTGATCGTCGCCCCGATCGTGCTGCGGCGCATGGCCGGTCACGAATCCGGATCGACCATGGCGGCCCGCAGGGACAAGGCGATGCAGCGTGCCTTCTGAGGTCATCTACAACCGCATCGCGATGCTGCGCGCCGAGCGCGGCATCTCGCGGCGGGACCTGGCCGAGGCACTCGGCGTGCACTACCAGACCGTCGGCTACCTCGAACGGGGCGAATACAGCCCCAGCCTGCATCTAGCCCTGCGGATCGCGGCGTATTTCGAGGTGGCGGTGGAGGTGGTGTTCTCCACCGAACCGTTCCCCCGGTTGGGCGCCGAGACCGCATGACACGGCACCCGCCCGGCACCTCGTGTGCCGGGCGGAGTCGTCGTCGGATCAGTCCGTGCCGCGGATCAATTCGTAGGTCGACACCGGTTTGCCCGCCGCCTCGCTGGCCTCGACCGCCTTGCGCCAGTACTGCTGCGACAGATGCGAGAACCCCGCGTCGACGCCGACTTCCTCGCTGGCGTCGATGATGTGCTGCGCGCCGGCGACCATCATCTTCAGTGTCGCCAGATCCGCCCAGCCGCCGTTCTGGTTGGCGACCGAGAACTGCTCCATGAAGTACGGGTACGCCTCGCTGGAGCGGATCGCGAACGGCACGAACTGGGCGATGTCGTGACCGGACTTCGCGATCATCGCGGTCGCCTGGTCGAAGGACAGCAGCCAGGGGTGGAAGGTGATCAATAGCGCCTGGTAGAAGACCTGCGCGAGGCCGTCGTCGGCGCCGAGGTACTCCTGCGGGCTGAGCGGGCGCAGCAGCTCGGCGTGCGCGTCGAACACCGCCTTCGGGCCGCTGTAGAAGATGTAGGACGCGGGATGTTCGATATTGTCGCCCGCCGACATCACCCCGCCGGAGAGGAACTCCGCGCCGCGTTCGCGGACCCAGGCCGCACCGGCCCGCGCCTTCTCCGGCGAATCCGACGACAGGTTGGCGATCACCTTGCCCGCCAAGGCTTCCGGCGCCTGACCGAGGACGTCGTACATGGCGGCGTAGTGGGTCAGGCTCAGCACCGACACCTCGTTCGCGGCGAGCGCCTCGGCCACCGAGTCGGCGCGTTTCGCGCCGAGCTCCACCATCGCGTCGACCTTCGCCGTGCTGCGGTTCCACACGGTGACCTCGACGCCGGCCGCCAGGAAGGCCCTGACCATGGCCTGGCCCATCGGGCCGAGACCGAGGACGGATACGGAACGGGTCTTGCTCTGCTCGGACATGTACTGCCCTTTCGGTTCTCGATGCTTGCTGGTTGCGGCGCCGAGATCCATGGTGGTCGCGCGGGTATCGTCGGGGAAGACCGAACGTCGACGTGCGGTTGCTTACCCAGAGGTTCGAAATACGGTCAGAAGGGTGCACCGGACATGAGCAGTGACGCGGATCACGATGTGTGTGGCATGAGCCTGGCCATCGACGTCGTCGGCGGCAAGTGGCGACTGCACCTGATGTGGGTGCTCGGCAGCGGACCGCAGCGGTTCGGGCAGATCAGGCGCATGCTCGACGGGGTGAGCGAGAAGGTGCTCGCGGAGAACCTGCGGCACCTCGAGAGCACGGGCGTGGTGCACCGGGAGATCTATCCCGAGATCCCGCCGCGGGTGGAGTACTCGCTGACCGATCTCGGGGAAACCCTGCGGCTGGCGCTGGTACCGCTCGAGGCGTGGGGCGACGCGCACCGCGTCGCACTCACCGCGAACACCCGCACCCAGGCACCGGTCGCGCCGGTGCGCACTGCCACTGTCGCGATGTGATGCGGCGCGCCGGGCGGGCGCGAGCGACGCGGTCCGGCTAGGGGATCACCAGCGCTCCAAAGCAATCCGCTCACCGACCCGTTCGAGCAGTGCCGCCGCGTTCCTGATCGACAGGCGCGGATTGGGTTCGAGATCGCTGAGCGCGTAGCACCCGGCGAATCCGGCGGCACGGATCTCGCCGGGAGACAACAGCGTTCGCCCGACGGCGGCGACCACCGGGACACCGGCGGCCTTGGCCGCCGCGGCGACTCCGACCGGCGCCTTGCCGTGCATGCTCTGATGGTCCAGCGACCCCTCGCCGGTGACCACCAGCGTGGCGCCGTCCACCAGGGCGGGGAATTTCAGCAGGTCGAGCAGCACATCGATACCGCTGCGAACCTGCGCGCCGAGGACGGCCAGCACACCGAATCCGGTACCGCCCGCCGCGCCCGACCCACCGATCTCGGCATAGCCGGTGCCGAGCACCGCGGCCCAATTGGTCAGCGCCGCTTCCAGTTCCCGCATCTGCGCCTGGTCGGCGCCCTTCTGCGGCGCGTACACCGCGACCGCACCAGCGGGGCCGAGTAGCGGATTGTCCACATCGCAGGCCAGCGTGAATCTGGTCTGCGCGATCGCCGGGTGCAGCCCGGACCGATCGACCGTGACCACGCTGCTGAGCAGGGCGACCACATCGCTGGGTGCACCGCCCAACTCGCGCCCGTCCCGGTCGAGCAGGCGCAGCCCGAGCGCGCGCAGCAGGCCGGCGCCACCGTCGGTGGACGCGCTGCCGCCGAGCCCGAGCACCACCTCGCGGGCGCCGTTGTCGAGCGCGTGCGCGACCACGACACCGAGGCCGAAGGTGTTCGCCCCGATCGGGTCGAGCCTGCCGCCGGGCAGCTTGGCCACCCCGACCGCGGCCGCCAGTTCGACGACGGCGGTGTCACCACGCACGGCGTAGACCGCGCGCTCCGGCGCACCGGTCGGGCCCGGCGCCGGCACCTCGACCCGCTGCCAGCCCGCCGCGACGAAGGCGTCGACCATCCCGTCCCCGCCGTCGGCCACCGGCACGCACTGCACGTCGGCGCCCGGCGCGCGGCGATGGATCCCGGTCGCCAGCGCCGCGGCGACCTCGGGCGCGGTGAGCGAACCCTTGAACTTGTCGGGGGCGAGCACCACACGTGGTCGGTCCGTCATCCCGACATTGTCACGGCTCCGGCCCGAACCCGCCATACGCAGACCACACCGGCCCGGCCGCTGACCGGGGTAGTTTCGACGCATGGCGACCGAGGTCCGCAACAACACCGCGCTCGAGCGGTTCGAACTCACCGCCGACGGGGCTCCCGCCGGCTATATCGAGTACCAGGACACCGGGGCCGAGCGTGCCCTCGTGCACACCGAGATCTATCCCCGGTTCGAGGGTCAGGGCATGGCGAACGCGCTCACCCAGGCCGCGCTCGACACCAGCCGCGCCGAAGGATTCGGCGTGCTGCCGCTGTGTCCGGTGGTCCTGCATTTCGTCAAGACCCATCCCGCCTACATCTCGCTGGTGCCGCAGCGGGCCAGGGAGCTGTTCGGGCTGCCTCAGTAGCTCGCGACGGCACCGTCGACGGCCAGCTGCAATTCCTCCTTGACCAGCCGGGCGATGTCGGCGGGCCGCTGCGGCAGCTCCAGCACCGGCGCACGGAACATGAATCGCGCCGAGACGGCCTCCTCCGCGGTGGGTTCCACCGTCGGATCGGGTCGCGGTCCGTAGCTCATCGCGATGGCGACCAGCGCGGGCGGCGCGTTCAGCTTGGCCGCGCGGAACGCGATATGACCGATCCCGCTGCCGACGGGCTGCACCTTCGCCGGATCGACGTGGTTGCAGGTGCCCTCGGGGAAGACCGCCAGGTGATCACCGGCGGCCAGGCGCTGCGCGCAGATGTCCATCATGCGCTGACCTGCGGCGTTGACGGCCCTGATGCCGTGGTCGCGCCCGCGGAAGACGGGGATGCCGCCCATCATGTCGACCTTGCGGCGCTGGTCGGGATCGATGAACAGTTCGTCCTTGGCCAGCACCCGCACCCGGCCGATCCGTCGGCGCAACGGTGAGTACCACGCGGTCGCCGCGACGGTGTACGGGTCGTTGTTCGACAGGTGATTGATCGCGTAGACGACCGGGCGGCCGCTGCGGATCAGCGCCTCGAGCTGTTGTTTCGCGTCATCGGCGAAGGCCACCCGCGGCCGGAACCGGCGGGCCAGGATGGCATAGCCACCCAGCGCCTTCCAGCGATTCTGCTGATGTCGCAGGTAGTAGTCGTACACGGCGTCGCTGTTCTCGAGCAGGACCTCGGGCGAGTGCATGCCGCGACCCTACCGGGCGCGCCCGCGACCGTTTCGGCGAGAATATTTCCGGTCCAGAGCGGTCCGCGGGGAGCGCGCGACACCGTACCAATGCGATGATGGCTCGGTGGCACGCGGAGACGACCCGGACGAGCGCCGGACTCGCGACGGGCACGGCGATGACCGGCGGCGCGGGCACCCCGCGGTGGGCGTCCGCGCCGGCAACCTGCTGGTGTCGGCGATCGACCTGGTTGAACCGACTTTCCGGCGGACCGTGGTGTACGTCATCGAGCACAACGACGCGGGCAGTCTCGGCGTGGTGCTGAACCGGCCGAGCGAGACCCCGGTGCGCGATGTGCTCCCGCTGTGGGCCGAGCTGGCCGCCACCCCGACCGACCTGTACATCGGCGGTCCGGTGAAACGGGACGCGGCCCTGTGCCTCGGCACGCTGCGGACCGGCGCCGACATCACCGATGTGCGCGGGCTGCGCCGGGTCGACGGCCGGGTGGTGCTGGTCGACCTGGACGCCGATCCCGCCGAGATCGGCCCGCTGGTCGAGGGCATCCGGATCTTCGCGGGCTACGCGGGCTGGTCGATGGGCCAGCTCGACGGCGAACTCGACAACGACGACTGGGTCGTTGTCTCGGCGCTGCCGTCGGATCCGCTCGCCACCGACCGCCACGACCTCTGGGCGAGCGTGCTGCGGCGCCAGCCGCTGCCGCTGGCCCTGCTGGCGACGCACCCGATTGAACTCGAACGCAACTGATCCCGTTACTCCTTCGACAGAGCAGGAGTGACACCATGAATATCGACGAGCAGTGACCCGGACCGCCGATGGACGACGGTCGCGACGAACTGATGCGCGCGCTCTACGCCGAGCACGCTCCCGCACTCTGGCGTTTCACCCTCGGCCTGGTGCGCGATCCCGGCCGGGCCGAGGACATCGTGCAGGAGACGTTGCTGCGGGCCTGGCAGCGGCCCGCGGTGCTGGAACAGACCGAGACCTCACCGCGCGCGTGGTTGTTCACCGTGGCACGTAACCTCGCCGTCGACGAGCACCGCAGCGCGCGCCACCGCCGCGAGTTCGGCACCGACACACCGCCGGAGCAGGTCAGCCCCGACCAGTCCGACCGGGCGCTGGACGGCTGGCTGGTCGCCGACGCGCTGAGCAAGCTGAGCCCGGATCATCGCGAGGTGATCGTGCGCGCCTACTATCGCGGACTCGGGATGGCACAGATCGCCGACGAGCTCGGCATTCCGCCGGGGACGGTGAAGTCGCGCCTGCACTACGGCATGCGCGCGATGCGCCTGGCGTTACAGGAGATGGGGGTGACGAACAGATGACCGATCTCTCCGACGAGTACAGCACCTGGGATGCCGCCTACGTCCTCGGCTCCCTCGGTGCCACCGAGCGCCGCGAATACGAAGCGCACCTGCACGATTGCCCGCACTGCCAGGCTGCGGTCGCCGAGCTGGCGGGCCTGCCTGGCATGTTCGCCCTCGTCGATCGCGATACCGCGCTGTCGATGATCGAATCGCCCGAACCCGCGTCCCCACCGGTACCCGACCTGCTCCCCTCACTGGCCGCGGCGGCCGCACAGCGTCGCAGGCGCCGCCGCTGGCTCGGGATCGGCACCGCGGTCGCGACCGCCGCCGCCGCGGTGGCGATCGCCGTGCCGGTGACGGTTACCGTCGCGGGCCCCGGCACCTCCACCGAACAGGTCGTCGCCCAGCAGCAGATGCAGGCCGTCGTACAGACCCCGATCAGCGCCTCGGTGAAACTGGTCCGCGACGGCGACCGCACCCGCCTGGTGATGATCTGCAGCTACGGCGGCGTCGACTACGGCTACGGCACCACCTGGACCTACGGCCTGGTCGTGACAGCGGACGACAAACGCATCCCCCTCGACCAATGGCCAGCGGGCCCCGGCACGGAACTGACGGTGGACCGCACCATCGACGCCCCACCGGAATCCATCAGCACCATCGAGATCACCTCGATCGACTCCGGCCGCACAGTCCTGGTCGCCCAGGTCTGAACGCAGAACGGTCCGGCCTTGCGGGCCGGACCGTTTGCTGGGCAGAGACTTTCAGCTCGCTTGCTTGCGGAAGATGGACTTGGACCAGAGGTAGCCGCCGCCTGCGATGACCGCGCACCAGGCCAGCGAAACCCAGCCGTTGGCGCCGATCTCGGTGCCCATCAGGAGACCACGCAGGGTTTCGGTGATGGGGGTGAAGGGCTGGTATTCGGCGAACTGGCGCAGGCCGATCGGCATGGTGTCGGTGGCGACAAGGCCGCTGCCGAGGAACGGCATCATCACGATCGGAAACGGTGCGTTGCTCGCGCTTTCGGGATTGGGCGAGAGCAGGCCGAGGGCGACGGCGAGCCAGGTGAACGCGAAGGTCACCAGGGTGAGCAGACCGAAGGCGGCCACCCATTCGACGAGGTTCGCGTTCGGCCGGAAGCCGATCAGCAGCGCGATGCCGGTCATCACGGCCATGCCACCCAGCGCCTGGATGAGCGAGCCGAGCACGTGCCCGGTGAGCATCGACGATTGCGAGATCGCCATCACCCGAAAGCGATTCACGATGCCCTTGCTCTTGTCGGTGGCGATCGAGACGGCCACCGACACGGTCATGTACGCGGGCAGCAACAGCAGCATGCCCGGCGCCAGGTAGTCGATGTACTCGCCGCCGGAGGACTTCTCCAGCGCCCCACCGAAGACGTAGTTGAAGACAAGCAGCAGCACGGTCGGCATGATCAGGATGCCGAAGATCATGCTCGGATAGCGCTTGGCGTGGATGATGTTGCGCCGCAACATCGTCATCGTGTCGGCGAAGGCGTGCTTGTTCGCAACGGTGTGGGTGCTCATGCCAGAGACTCCTGCTCGATGGTGGCGCGGCCGGTGAGGGTGAGGAAGACGTCGTCGAGATTCGGGGTGTGTACGGAAATGCCGCCCGCTTCGATGTTTTCGGCATCGAGCAGATCGAGCACGGCGCGCAGCGAGCGCACGCCGCCGTCGCTCGGCACGGCGAGGGTGAGGCCGTCGCCGCCGTCGAGCACCCGCGCGGACGGGCCGAGCGCGTACTCGGCCGCGGCCAGGGCGGCCTGATCGGCGAAGTCGATGCGGATATGGCCGCCGGGAATCAGCCGCTTCAGTTCCGCTGCAGTGCCTTCGGCGACGATGCGGCCGTGGTCGAGCACCGCGATGCGGTCGGCCAGCTGGTCGGCCTCCTCGAGGTACTGGGTGGTGAGGAAGACGGTGACGCCGAGGTCGTCGACCAGGCCGCGGATGATGTCCCAGATGGCGCGGCGGCTGCGCGGGTCGAGGCCGGTGGTCGGCTCGTCGAGGAAGATCACCCGTGGGTTCCCGACCAGCGTCATGGCCAGATCGAGCCTGCGGGTCATGCCGCCGGAGTAGGTGCTTGCCGGCTTGTCGGCCGCCTCGACCAGGTCGAAGCGTTCGAGCAGTTCGGTGGCCAGGCTGCGGGTGTCGCGGCGGGACAGGTGGTTCAGGTCGCCCATCATGTGCAGGTTCTCGCGGCCGGTCAGCAGTTCGTCGACGGCGGCGAACTGCCCGGTGACGCCGATCAGCTCACGCACGCCCTCCCGGTCGTGCACCACGTCGTAGCCGCCGACCGCGATCTCGCCGCCGTCGGCGCCGATCAGCGTGGTGAGGATCTGCACCGTGGTGGTCTTGCCGGCGCCGTTGGGGCCGAGCAGGGAGAAGATCGTGCCCTCGGCGACGGTGAGGTCGATGCCGTCGAGAACCGTGTGGTCGCCGTAGGCCTTGCGCAGGCCTCGTGCCGTGATGGCCGAGTTGACCATGGTCGTCCCTTTCCAGAGAATTTCATTCATTACTGCGAATAAGTGCATGAGTCATCGACACAGCCCCCAGGGGCTGCGGTAGATGGTGTGGGTATGCGGTTGTGGCCGGGGGCCTAGATGTCGAGTTCCTCGATCTGCGGATGCGAGTGGATGTCCTCGACCTTGCGGTACAGCTTGTCGGGGACGCGGCCCTTCAGATCCGACACGTCGTCGAGGACTTCGTAGTCGTAATCACCCCAGTCCCAAGGCCGGTCGCCGATGCCGAACATCCGGCGCCAGTACTTCCAGTCCTTCAGGTCACCGGCGGCGTCGCCGGTCGGGTAGTCCTTCCACAGCGCCTTGTGCGTATGCAGCACGAGCTTGCCTTTGCGGCTGCGGTAGACCCGCTGGTGCAGCACTCGCTCGTCGCCGACGTCGCGCCATTCGCCGAGCAGGGTGCCCTGAAACCGCACCTGCCGCACGCCGTCTCGACCCACCTGCAGCACGATCTCGTCGAAACCCGCCTGGCGTCCTTCTTCCAGGTCGATGAATCGGCGCAGCGCGGCGACGACCGCGCCGGAGATGTTGCCGCCGACGAGCTCCTGCGCCCGCTGGAACAGGGGCAGATCGTCGTCGGCTACGTAGATCGTCTTGTTGGGCATGAACCCACTATACGTAGATGTATACGTACACACAAGAGGGGGATTTCGGCGGCCGGTGAACCCGCGCCGGAGCCAGCCCGTATCCATCGTGTACGCGGCGATCCGTCCGTCGATGCCTACTGGTTACCGGGTACCCGACGGATAGACGCGGAAGAGGAGGGCAGATGCCGGACAGAGTGGTCGACTACCTGACCGAGGCGGTGTCCGCGCTAGGGGTAACCCATATCTTCGGAGTCGACGGCGCCAATATCGAAGACCTCTACGACGCGATCTTCGATGCGGGCGGGCACCCGGTCGGCATCGTCGCCAAGCACGAGTTCTCCGCCGCAACCATGGCCGACGGCTACGCGCGCAGCACCGGCGGCCTCGGCGTCGTCGCCGCCACCTCGGGCGGCGGGGCGATGAATCTGGTTGCCGGACTAGCCGAGTCCTACACCTCGCGGGTGCCGGTGCTGGCCCTTGTCGGTCAGCCGCCGACGAGTTTGGAAGGTCACGGCGCCTTCCAGGATTCGAGTGGTCTGGCCGAATCAATCGACGCGACAGCGCTGTTCGCCACGGTCAGCCGGTACTGCGCGCGGGTCACCGATCCCGCTGATCTGCCCGCGCAGTTCGCAGCGGCCGTCGCGGCGGCCCGGGCAGGCGGTCCGGCTGTGCTGCTGCTGCCGAAAGATGTTCAGCAGCAGTCGATGCCGAAGCACATTCTCGAAGAATCGCGAGGCGATGTCGCCCGGCACCCAGCCGCGGCCACGACACCGCCTACTGCCTCGACCGACGCGATCGCCGAAGAACTCACCACCGCCCGGCGCACCGGCAAGGTGGTGATCATCGCCGGTGATCAGGTGGCTCGCGACAATGCCCGCGCCGAACTCATCGAACTCGTCACCGCGCTGGACGCCTCGATCGGCCTGGCGCCCGACGCCAAGGATGTCTACGCCAATACCGGCCCCGGCTACTGCGGCGTCGCGGGCAGCATGGGCCACGCCGAGCTTCTCGAGGCGCTGACCTCCGCGAATGCCTGCCTGCTTGTCGGCACCCGGCTGCCGGTCACCGCCGGCGCAGGCCTCGAGTCGGCCATCGCCGACCTCCCGCTGCTCAGCATCGGCGCGTTGCCGCCCTATCCGGCCGCGCTCCACGTCACCGGGACCGATCTCGCCGCGACCATCAGGGACCTGCTGACCCGCCTCGACGCCACCCCGGCCGTCGCCCCCGCACCGACCACCGACCTCACCCCCATGCCGGTGCCCGGCGCCGCGGGCCCCGGCCTGCGCTACCGCACCGTCGTCGAGGCGATTCAGCGCGAACTGCCCACCGGCGCCGATATTTTCGCCGACGCGGGTAACACCGGCGCGTCCGTGGTGCATTACCTGAGGGTGCCCGAAGGTGGACGTTTCGTCGTCGCCCTCGGGATGGGCGGGATGGGTTACGCCTTCGGCGCGGGGATCGGCTCCGCGTTCGCCCGGCACGACGCCGCCGACGGTCCGCATCGCACGATCGTGATCGCCGGCGACGGCGCGTTCTACATGCACGGCATGGAACTGCACACGGCGATCGAACACGATCTGCCGATCAGCTTCGTCGTGTTCAACAACAACGCACACGCCATGTGCGTCACCCGCGAACAGCTCTACTACCGCAATCGCTACAGCTTCAACCGTTTCCGCCCCGCGCAGCTGGGAGCAGGCATCGCCGCCATGTTCCCCGATCTGCCCGCACGCACCGTCGACGCCCCCGATGACCTCACCGAAGCCCTGCGCGGCAGTTTCGCCGCCACCGGCCCCTCGTTCCTCGAAATCCTGTGCGACCCCGACGAAATCCCACCCTTCCTGCCCTTCCTGTCGACCATCGACGCCGCGAGGAGTACACCGTGACCACCAGCGCCCTGCCCGCACTCAGCGATATCCCCGAGGAGGTGATCCCCGGCGTCCTGCGCATCGAGAATTCCGATCGGGAGGCGACCACGCCGATCATCATGGACATGCTGCGGTCGGTGTACCCGCACGACCAGATCTACGGCGACTACTGCCCCGTGCAGACCTACATCGCGGCGCCACCGCGCGAGGTCTTCGAGTATCTCGCCGACACCCGCTCACTCGAGGAGTGGACCTACAGCCTGCGCGGATTCCACGAGACCGACGAGCCGGGACTGTGGCTGTCCTACGACCGGCTCGGCGATACGACCAAGTGTTTCACCAGGACCGTCGCCCACCCCGACGCGATGACCGTCGACTACCACTGCGCCTGGGACCAGTCCGAACACCTGTGGATGATCTACCTGATGCGGGTGATCGACGCGCAGGTCGTGTTCGACAAGCCCGGCTCGGTGGTGCTGTGGGTCAACTGCAAGCACCCGTTCTACGACGAGAACGGCTATCCGGAGACCGCGCCGCCGAAGCGCCCGGTGTGGGTCGGCGATTTCTGGGAGATGTTCTCCGCCGGTCACCAGCTGGAGCTGGACAACCTCAAGGCCATCTGTGAATACCGCGCGGCTCACGGGCTGCCGATCAAGCCGGAGTGGATGCAGTGAATTTCCCGCAGGTGAGTCTGGTCGACGTCGCGAGCTATCTGCCCGGCGATCCGGTCCCGACCGACTACTTCACCCAGTACTCCCGCTCCGAGCGGATGGCGAAGAACGTGATGTTCCGCTCCCCCACCGGACGCCATCACATCGCCCGCGACGAAACCGCCGTCGACATGGCCGAACAGGCCTTCGCCCCGCTGCGGGAACGGCACGGCGATGACCTCGCGTCCGAGATCGACATCCTCATCACCCACACCCAGCTGCCCGACAATCCGGTCATGGGCGCCGGCCCCGAGCTGGCCCGGCGACTCGGCGCGAAACCGGCGCACGTCCTTGATGTGCACAACGGTGGCTGCGCGGCCTTCGTGCACATGATGGGGCTGGCCCGCATGATCATGGCCACGAGCGACGCACGCACCGCGCTGATCGTCGCCGCCCAGAACTGCGCGGGACCGGTGTTCACCCAGTCCGACATCCGCAAACTCGCCCAGGCCCCTGTCCCCGGCGACGGCTGCGGCATCGGCCTGCTGCGCAAGGACGACTCGGCGCCGATCCTCGACATCGAATGCCGCACCTATCCCGAATTCGCCGGTGACATGGACTTCTCCACCAACGGCCCGCGCAAGTACTGGGAACCGGGCGAGGGCCAGGGCTGTGTGAGTTTCACCGAATCCAAGATCACCAAGGTGTTCGCGCGCGGCAACCGGCTTGTCCCCGAGGTGGCGCTGGCGGTGTGCGATCACATCGGGGTGAAGGGCCGCGATATCGACACCTTCGTCACCAATCAGCCCAACCGGCTGTTCCTGCGCAACTGGCACGACGCGCTGGAACTGCCCGCCGAACGTCATCCCGACACCTTCGACGAGTGCGGAAACCTGTTCGCCGCGGGCATTCCGGTGACACTCGATGCGGAGAACCGGGCGGGCAGGCTGCGCAACGGGTCGGTGGTGCTGATGTCGGCCTTCGCGCACGCGGGCGACTTCGCCGGCGCGGCCGCCGTGCGCTGGGGCGCGGCGCGATGACCATCCACCTGGCGGAACCGACGATCCCCTCCCGTCGGTTCCGCACCCCCGCCTCGCCGACGCTGTTCGACCTGTCGCTCAGTGAGAACCCCTATCCCCCACTGCCTTCCATCCTCGCCGCGGTCACCGACACCCTCGCCGACGCGAACCGGTATCCGGAGTTCCGGCCGGAGCAGCTGCCGCGGATCATCGCCGAGCACCTGGGCGTGCCGCCCGACGACGTGGTCGTCGGCGCGGGCGCCACCGGTGTCGCCATGCAGATCCTGCGGACGCTGGCAGGTGGCGAACTGGTGACCAGCACACCGACTTTCGACGGATACCCGATCATGGCGGAGATGGCGGGCATGCCGCTGGTGCCGGTGCCACTCGATGGCAAGGGCGACCAGGATCTGAAGGCGCTACGTCGTGCGGTGACCCGGCGTACCGCGCTGGTCGTGCTGTGCAGGCCGCACAATCCGACCGGGACGCTGCTCGAAGCGGCAGCCGTGCGGTCCTTCCTCGCCGCGCTGCCGTCCCGGGTTCCGGTGCTGCTCGACGAGGCCTACGTCGAATTCCTCGACCAGGCCGACCGCCTCGACCTGCACACCCTGCTCCACCGGCACCCGAATCTGCTGATCCTGCGCACCTTTTCGAAGGCCTACGGGCTGGCAGGCCTGCGCATCGGGTACTGCGTCGGCCGCGGCGCGCTGATCGAACGCATCCACCGCCAGCAACTGCCCTACGGAATCCCCACCGCCGCCGTCGCCGCGGTCCGAGCCGCGTACGCGGCCGAGGACGAACTCCGCGACCGGGTCCACCGGATCACCATGGAACGCGAAGCCCTGCGAATGTCGCTGCGCGCCTGCGGTATCGATGCCCACCGCAGCCACGCGAACTTCCTCTATCTCCCGGGTCCCGGTGTCGCAACCGCACTCCGCCGCGCCGGCATCAAAGCCAAGTCGTATCCGGACGGCAGCGCCCGTCTCACGGTCGGCGACCCCGCCGCGGGCCGCGCCGTGCATGCGGCGCTGGTGGACCTGCGGTGACCAGGTGGCCGAGCCGCTGCACCGGCCAGTTCTGCCGGACGAGTTCGGGACATGACCGCCAGGCCGCTGTACGCGGCGCTTCCATCGGGCCAGGTGATTCGATAGCGGTATGACCTGGTGGCGACCCCCGCCCTTCCTATCCAACCCGGCACCGGCGATCGGCACCGCCAGCCGGACCCTGCTTCGCCTGCGTCTGGCGGGCCACGACATCGTGGTCCGCCGGACCCGCATCGCACCCGGCGGCACCAGCGGATGGCACTACCACGACGGCACCCTGTTCGTACTGGTCACCCGCGGCACCCTCGACCACCCCTACCTCGAACGCGGCCCCGCCGAATACCCCCGCGGTCACGTCTTCCGCGAGCCGAGCGGCCCCGCCAACGCCCACGTCGCCCGAAACCGCGGCGCCACCGAAGTCCGCATCCTGGTCCTCTACGTCAACCCGGCGGGGAGCCCCCTCTCCCACCAGGTCACCCCACCCGACCAGCGCTGACCGCTCAGCTGCTGCTGCCGCCACCGCAGCTGCTCGAACTACCACCACCGCAGCTGCTCGAGCTACCGCTGCTGCAACTGCTCCAGCTGCTCGAACCGGAATCACTTCCGCTCGACCAGCCGCTGCCGCTGGACCAGCCGCTACCGCTCGACCAACTGCTGTCGGTCGAGCTCCAACCGCTCGACCCGCCTCGCCCGCCCCGGTTACGTGCCCTCGCCTGCTGAGCGAGCGCCGCACGGCGCGCTTGCCTGGTTCGGCGTTCCGGCGACTCGTTCACCGCCCTGACGATGGCCACGACGATCATGACCGGCACCAGCACGACTGCCGCGAACCCCATCCCCAGAACGATGAAAGCGACGAATACCGCGATTACCTCAGCCACGTGCCCTCCCTTGCAGTACCGGTCTTGTCGATACCGAAAGTAGGCGCGCGTCCTTGCAATCGGCTTTCGACCGGCCTGCACCGTCAGGTCAGCGCGGGATCGCGGGCCTCACTCACCGCCGCCGCCACCACCGCAGCCACCACCGCCGCTGGAATATCCGCCGTGGTCGACGGAGTCGCTGAGTGAATCCGCGTCATCGATACCGCGGCGGCCAGGACGGTTTCCATCGTGGATGCGCCGAAACTGGCGCACGGTGCGTACCCGGCGATTCTCGACTCGATAGCGCAGACCACCCGCGGCGAGCAGACCAGCGGCGAGAACCAGCAGGACGACGCCGACGGTCACCGAGAGGCCGGTGGCGATCAGGCCGACGAGCGCGACGAGGAACGCCGCGGCGAACAACTTCATCGAACGGTCCATGGGTCAGGTCTTCCGTCCGCCTCAGCTGCCGCCGCCGCAACCACCGCCACCGCAGCCTCCGCCACCACCGCCGTCACTGTGACCGCCGCCATCACCGGACGCGAAGTAGGTGAAACCGCCCGCACCGCTCGCGCCACTGGCACCTGCCCCCCAGCCACGCCGCCTGGTGCTCCGCGTCGTCCGCCCGATGGCCACGCACCCGACGGCGAACACGACCAGCGCGACGACGAGAACAGTGATGCCTACCGCGGGCCAGAAATTGGCCAGGATCAAGCCGACGAGAGCGAGCAATACAGCGGAACCGAAAATCTTCATGAAACCCCCCGATCAGTCCTACCTCTAGTTGTACCGGAGGAGGGGACGGGCGGCCAGAACCAAACGCGGCGAGCTCAGTTGGCGGGAGCGCAGGTGTCGCGCAGCGAGCAGCCGCCACACGAGGAGCCACAGCCACCGACCGGAGCGGGCGGCATCAGGGGCTCGACGGTCCGGGCCGCGGCGTTGGCGCCCGCGCCAAGGGTGAAGACGGCGATCACAGCGGCCACGACGGCGACGCCGAATCCGACGAGACCGCCCTCGACGAGGGCGACCAGACCACTGGCGAACAGCAGCGCGCCCGCGCCGACCGAGGTGGGCGCGGCGATACGGTTGGCGATGCGGAAGTTGTCGTCGCTGTGCAGGGCGGCCTCGGTGGTGACACCGAGGAAACGGTTGCGGGGCAGTTTGCCGAGCAGTCCGAGCACACCGGTCACGATGGCGACCGCGGCCAGCGCGAACAGCAGGGGAGCGACGACGACCATTCCTGCAGGCTAGCGCACCGGCGCGGACGCCGGATCGAGCGCTCCCCGCCGAGGTGACCGCCCACACACCGCAGTGCCCGTGGGAAATCACCTGGCACCGACGTTCTACCCTGTTAGACGATGTTTACCGGGGATCGGCGAGAACAAGAAGGCAGGACCGTGCAGGACACTCGTGCAACCGAGAGTGACGTACCTCAGCACCGGTACAACGCCGAGCTGGCAGGACAGATCGAGCGGCGCTGGCAGCAGAACTGGACCGAGCGCGGCACCTTCCACGCGCCCAACCCGGTCGGCCCACTCGCCGGCGAGACGCCGGCGGACAAGCTGTTCATCCAGGACATGTTCCCGTTCCCCTCGGGCGCGGGCCTGCACGTCGGCCACCCGCTCGGCTATATCGCCACCGACGTCTTCGGCCGCTACCACCGCATGCACGGCCGCAACGTGCTGCACGCGCTGGGCTACGACGCCTTCGGCCTGCCCGCCGAGCAGTACGCGGTGCAGACCGGCGCGCACCCGCGGGTGACCACCGAGGCCAATATCGCGACCATGCAGCGTCAGCTGGACCGGCTCGGCCTCGGCCACGACCCGCGCCGTTCCTTCGCCACCACCGACCCCGAGTACTACCGGTGGACGCAGTGGATCTTCCTGCGCATCTACAACGCGTGGTACGACCAGGAGGCAGGCAGGGCCCGCCCGATCGCCGAGCTGGAAGAGCAGTTCGCCACCGGCGCACGTGCGGTCCCCCAGGGCGAATGGAACACCATGAGCGCGGCCGAGCGCAGCGCCCTGATCGACTCGTATCGCCTGGTGTACCAGTCGGATTCGATCGTCAACTGGTGCCCCGGCCTCGGCACCGTGCTGTCCAACGAAGAGGTCACCGCCGACGGCCGCAGCGAGCGCGGGAACTTCCCGGTGTTCCGTAAGCGCATGTGGCAGTGGATGATGCGGATCACCGCCTACTCCGATCGCCTGGTCGACGACCTGGACGAGCTGGACTGGCCGGACAACGTGAAGTCCATGCAGCGCAACTGGATCGGGCGCTCGCGCGGTGCGCAGGTGCGCTTCGACGCGCCCGACGGCGAGACCATCGAGGTGTTCACGACCCGCCCCGACACCCTGTTCGGCGCGACCTATCTGGTGCTCGCTCCCGAGCACGAGCTGGTCGACAAGCTGACCACCGCCGCGTGGCCCGACAGCACCGTGGCCGCCTGGACCAACGGCGGCGCGGCGACCCCGGCGGAAGCCGTTGCCGCGTACCGTAAGTCGATCGCGGCCAAGTCCGATCTGGAGCGCCAGGAGAACAAGGAGAAGACCGGCGTCTTCCTCGGCTCCTACGCGACCAACCCGGCCGACGGCAAGCAGGTCCCGATCTTCATCGCCGACTACGTGCTCAGCGGCTACGGCACCGGCGCGATCATGGCCGTGCCAGGGCACGACCATCGCGACTGGGAGTTCGCCACCACGCTCGGCCTGCCGATCATCGAGGTCATCGCGGGCGGCGACGTCACCGATTCCGCGCACGCGGGCGACGGCGAGCTGGTGAATTCCGGCTTCCTGAACGGGCTTTCGGTCGACGAGGCCAAGGCGACCATGATCGGTCACCTGGAGGCCGAGGGCCACGGCACCGGCACCGTCCAGTACAAGCTGCGCGACTGGCTGTTCGCGCGTCAGCGCTACTGGGGCGAGCCGTTCCCGATCGTCTACGACGCCGACGGTGTCGCGCACGCGCTGCCGGAATCCATGCTGCCCGTGGAACTTCCGGAGATGGAGGACTTCGCACCGGTCACCTTCGACGCGGACGACGCGAGTTCGGAGCCGTCCCCGCCGCTGGCCAAGGCCACCGACTGGGTGCACGTCGAGCTCGACCTGGGCGACGGGCCGAAGAAGTACCGCCGCGACACCAATGTCATGCCCAACTGGGCAGGCAGCTCCTGGTACCAGCTGCGCTACGCCGATCCGGCCAATGCCGAGACGTTCTGCGCCGAGGAGAACGAGAAGTACTGGCTCGGCCCGCGCACGGCCGAGCACGGCCCGAACGATCCGGGCGGTGTCGACCTGTACGTCGGCGGCGTGGAGCACGCGGTGCTGCACCTGCTGTACGCGCGGTTCTGGCAGAAGGTGCTGTTCGACCTGGGTGACGTGTCCGGCAGCGAGCCCTACCGCCGCCTCTACAACCAGGGCTACGTGCAGGGCTACGCCTACACCGACTCCCGTGGCGCCTACGTGCCCGCCGCCGAGGTCGTCGAGCGCGACGCGAAGTTCTTCTGGACCGGGCCCGACGGCGTCGAGATCGAGGTCGCCCAGGAGTACGGCAAGATCGGCAAGTCGCTGAAGAACGCCATCTCGCCCGACGAGATGTGCGATCTGTACGGCGCCGACACCTTCCGCTTCTACGAGATGTCGATGGGTCCACTGGACACCTCGCGGCCGTGGGCGACCAAGGACGTCGTCGGCGCGCACCGCTTCCTGCAGCGCGTGTGGCGCCTGGCGATCGACGAGGAGACCGGCGCGGTGAAGGCCACCGACGCCGCGCCGTCGGAGGAGACCCTGCGCCTGGTGCACCGCACCATCGCCGGTGTCGACGAGGACCTGGCCGCCCTGCGCGACAACACCGCGGGCGCCAAGCTCATCGAGCTGACCAACCACCTCACCAAGAACTACCCCGACGGCGCCCCGCGCGCCGCCGTGGAACCCCTGGTGCTGATGCTGGCTCCGCTCGCCCCGCACATCGCCGAGGAACTGTGGGAGCGCCTCGGCCACACCACCGCCCTGGCCCACGGCCCGTTCCCGATCGCCGATCCCGCACTGCTGGTGGCGGATTCGGTCGAGTACCCGATCCAGGTGAAGGGCAAGGTGCGCAGCCGCATCCAGGTCCCCGCCGATGCCGATCCGGCCACGATCGAGGCCGCGGCACTGGCCGACGAGAAGATCGTCGCGCTGCTCGAGGGTCAAGCACCCCGCAAGGTGATCGTGGTCCCGGGAAAGATGGTCAACATCGTCCCCTGACATCCGGCTCGCGCCGAGGGGCAGCTGCCCCTCGGCAACGATGAAGGCGGTCCCTGGTCGCCGTGGCGCACCAGGGACCGCCCCTATCATGGTGTCAGCGGATCGCCGCCAGCACCTGGTCGGCCATCTTCTGCATACCGGTCGCGTTCGGATGAATCGGCACGAAGTTCAGACCCCACACCGCAGGCTCGACCCAGCGGGTGCCGATCGGCTTGCACGAGTCGTGGCCGACAGAACTCGACATGTCGACGAAGGTCGCGCCCGTCTCGTCGGCGGCGCGCTTGACGACACTGTTGAGCGTGCCCTGGATGTTGTTGATGTACGGGACATCTCCCTTGGCGATGGGCATCTTCAGGAAACAGTTGCTGTTGTCAGCCGGCATCACCTGGGGATATCCCACGATGGCGACCTTCGCGGACGGCGCCTTGGCGCGGATGTCGCTGAGCGCCTTCTTCACGTCGGGGAAGGTCTTGTTCAGGATGTCGTCGACGAACTGGCCGCCGTAGATCTCCTCGCAGGGGTTGCCGAAGCCTGCGGTCACCGATCCGGCGCTGATGCAGGCGGAGATCACCTTGATCAGGGTGTTGTTGTTGTTGCCCCCGATGGTCAGGGTGACGAGCTTGGTGTCCGCGGTGACGGCGTCGAGCTGCGGGGTCAGGCTCGGCCACTGCTTCTGGTAGAAGTGCGAGGTGTCGGCATCACCGCAGGTGACGTCGGTGAACGAGGCGAGACCGAGGGACTGCGCCACGAGGTTCGGGTAGTTGCGAGTGGTTCGCGCGCACACCGGGGTGACAGTGGGGTCGAGCGGAATGATGCCAGATCCCGCGCTGTAGCTGTCGCCCATCGCGACATACGGGCTGAGACCCGGTGTCGCCTGGACCGGGGCGGCCGCCACCAGGGCGAGGCCGACCGTAATAGCCGTCGTGATAACCGCAGCGATCTGCGTGCGAACAACATTGACCATGCAAAAACTCCAGTTCCAACATTCACAGTTACCTTTCGGTAACGATTGAGCGGAGGAACTGTGACACGTCACGTGTGACGTGCGCAACAGGAGAATTCGACAGGATCGTTTACTTAACCCGGCGTGCCGTGTCGCCGGTGACCAGGACCGGAACGCCGTTCCACTGCATCATGCTGCGAACCGCGTAATGGACGCACAGATAGCTGTAGAGCTCCTGGATCACGCCGTCCGGCGACTTCGACCGCAGCACCCCACCCGCGCCCCGCCGATGGGTCGCGAGCACGCCGAACAGCGTCTCGACGTCCCGCTGCTGTGCGTGTACTCCGACCAGCTCGTCCGCGGGTGCGGCCGCGGGATCGGTGATGGTGGTCAGCAACCGGCCGGGTCGCTCCCCGCTGTGGACCGTGCCCGCTCCGGACGTGGCCCGCGAATACTCGATGACCCGCACCGGGGTCCCCGGACTGATCCGCGATTCGAAAGACCCATCGGAACACCATTTTTCGACCGGAAGCGCGGCATCCGACGCCGTTCGCCACAGCAGGTCCGCACCGGAGGATCGGCACAGGTCCCACAGACGCTCGCACAGCTGCGCTTGATCGGCGAGCAGCAACATCCCTGGGCGAAGTGACCGCACGAGGGGTTCGGTGAGGGTCGGCTCGTCTTGCCCGCAGGTCCCGAACGCGACGTCGATGACCGCGCGCGAACCGCATTCGATCAACCCGATGACCCGTAGCCGGGGCAACGCCGGGCCCCCGACCGCCGACGCGAAACCGAACTGCTCGACATTCGTTTCACTGCCGGGCAGTTCCACGGTCCTTCCGTCGATGCTCATCAGCCGCCAGGATCGGTAGAAACCCCCGGGAACCCGGGGATCGGCCAGTGGCACCGCCACCTTTTCGAACAGCACGCGCAGCGGTTCCGGACCCAAGCGCTTGCGCGCCTGGAACAGTGCGGCCTTCGTCGGAACCACCCGCTGGTGCGGCCAGCCCAATGCCCACCCGAGCCCCGCCATGACCTTGCGCATCACCTGTTCGTACGAGCAGGGAGCGAACAGCGCCAGCGAGAGCACGTAGTAGACCACGAATCGCGCGGGCAGCAGTCGATCGCGGCGTTCGACCCGACCGCACTCGACCAGCGCCGCGTCGACGACATCGGGCGGAAATACCCTGGTCAACAACCCGAACGAGATGAAGTCGGGCCACCGTCGATCATCCACCGACCGCGCCGCTCCCATACGGGGCACAGCTGGAAGAATACTCGCACTAAGTAAACTGACGCGCTTTCTGCCCTCAGGCTCGTACCTGGAGAACGTCGTTCAACGTCACCAGCGACAGGTTGCGTTCCTTGATGATGTCGACGAGCTGGCCGTAGCAGTGGGTGACCGGCGGGAAGTTAGCGTGGCCGATGATGATGGTCTGGGCCGCGAAATACTTTCGGGCGCATTCGATCAGGTATTCCTCGGTGATCAGGCCCGAGTCGGACAGGGAGCCGTACCACATGGCGGGGACCGTGTAGCCGAGGTCGGCGGCCACCTTGTCGACGGTGGCGTTGTGGTAGCCGAAGGGCGGGCGGTAGAACGGGGTGCCGTCGACGCCGAAGTTGTTGCGCAGGAAGTCTTTTGTGCGACCGAGCTGGTCGGCGACGCCGCTCGCGCCGATCTTGGTGAGCGCGGCGTGGTCCCAGGTGTGGTTGCCGAGCTGGATCTGCCCCGAGTCGACCAGCGGGCGCAGGGCAGCGCGGTGGATCGTCCAGGATTCGTAGTAGCCGGTGACGAAGAAGGTGAAGCGGGCGCCGGTGTCCTTGGCCCACTGCACGTAGGCGCCGACCACCTCGGGGCTGGCGCCGTCGTCGACGGTGAGGGCCATGCTGGTGCCCTGGCCGGGCAGCGCGGTGATGGTTCCTGGGCCGATGACCGACTTCGGGCCGCCCGGCGGGGGCGGGAGCAGCGCCCTGGCCGGGGCCGGTCCGGCGGGCGGCGCCGGGATATCGCCGCCCGAACCGGCGTTCACGGCCTCGCCTTCCGCGGTCGCGCAGCCGGTCAGTGCCACGGCGGTACCCGCGGCCAGCAGTGCCAGCATTCGACGTCGTTCCACCTGCGAAAACCCCTACTCGCGCCAGGTGCTCGGGCAGAGCACGGACCAATCAGCGGGACCGTAGCGACAGAATCCGTCGATCCGCTGAACAACTGGGCACGCGATTCGGAACATACCGAACATCGCCGCGCGGGCGGCTCGCCGACTGGCGTAATCGTGCAATCGATGCCGTTCCAGTCAGTTTTCGCACCATTTCGGCGCCGATCGCACGACTACGCCGGTCGGAGCACGATCTCGGTCGGATGCCCGTCGCGCGGGGTGTCGACGGCGGTCCGGACGGCCCCCGCCACCGTCTCCGGGGTGAGGAACTCCTCCGGCTTGTACTCGCGGCCCTCGTCGGCGACGATCGCCCGCTGCATATCGGTGTCGATGCGGCCGGGGAACAGCGAGGTCACCCGCAGTGCCGGCTCCTCGAGCCGCAGGGCGTCGGCGAAGGCACGCAGGCCGAACTTGCTCGCCGCGTACGAACCCCAGCCCGGGTTCGCGCGCAGTCCAGCACCCGAATTGATCAGCACAACATGACCGTTCGCGGTGCGCAGCGCGGGCAGCAGCAGGCGGGTCAGCTCGGCGACCGCGATCAGGTTGACCTCGAGCGTGCCGCGCCACTGCTCCACCGAGGACTCGGCGACAGTCCCGAGATCGGCGATGCCCGCATTGTGAACGAGCACGTCGAGCCGCTCGATCTCACCCGCCGCGGCGGCGACGGCCGGGTAGTCGGTCAGCGCGACGGGCCAGCCGCTCGCGCCGGGCAACTCGGCGAGAATCGGCGCGAGCGCGTCGGCGGACCGCGCACCGAGAAGCAGGTCGTGGGTCGGCGCGAGTTCACGAGCAATCGCCGCGCCGAGGCCACGGCTCGCACCGGTGATCAGAGCGGTAGGGGCGGGAGTACTGGTCACCGTCATGCGTCCCACGCTAACCGGCCGCCCTACTCGGCGGATCGGGCCCCGCACGAACGCCTGCTTCCGACAAATCAGGCGCAGCGCCACCCAGATCTCGACACCACGACCGTTACCCAGCAGATCAGGGACAGGCGCAGTACCGTCGGGCTATGACCGATCCCCGGTACAACTACGGACCAGCGAACCCGCAGTATCTCCAGGGGCAGTATCCCCAGGGACAGGGGCAGTATCCCCAGGGACAGCATCCCCAGGGGCAGGAACAGCCGCCCCAACCGAAGGTCAACATCGGCAAGCTGTGGGCCGGCGGTATCGGCACCGCGGTGGTGGCCGCGCTGCTGGTCGTCGTCGCGATCATGCTGGTGCGCGGGGTGCTCGGCATCGCGATCCTCTCGCCCGAGGGCGCGGGCGCCTACGGCACGGTGTCGACCACTTCCTATGCCCTGGCCGCGGCGGGCGCGGCGCTGCTGGCGACGGCGTTGCTGATGGTGTTGCTGCTGGCCATGCCGAGCCCGCTGACCTTCTTCACCTGGATCTGCCTGCTCGTCACCGCCGTCGCGGTCATCCTGCCGTTCACCCTGGTCGCCGACATGGACGCCAAGATCGCGACCGCGGCGATCAATCTGCTCGTCGGACTGTGCATCACCACCATGCTCAGCTCGGTCGGCTCGGCGGCCCAGAACGACCCGCGTCAAGCGGGGTACTGACCATCACAGCCGTGCCGAGATGCCATCGGCCCTGCTCCGCAGCAGAATAGACGGATGACCGACCCAGGGTTCACCCCCACGCAGCTCGCGGCCCGTGCCGCCTACCTCCTGCGCGGCAACGACCTGGGGACGATGACCAGCGCCGCGCCCCGCCTCTATCCACACATGTGGAGCTGGGACGCGGCGTTCGTCGCGGTCGGGCTCGCGCCGTTGAGCGTGGAGCGCGCGGTCGTCGAACTCGACACGCTGCTCTCGGCGCAGTGGAAGAACGGGATGATCCCGCACATCGTCTTCGCCAACGGCGTCGACGGGTACTTTCCCGGGCCCGCCCGCTGGGAGTGCCGCAAGCTGGCCGCCAACGCACCCGACGGACCCGACACCTCCGGGATCACCCAACCGCCGGTGCACGCCATCGCCGTGCAGCGCATCCTCGACCATTCCCGCAGGCACGGCCGCTCGACCAGGGCCGTCGCCGAGGAATTCCTGAACCGCCGCTGGCCGGATCTGGTGCGCTGGCACCGCTGGCTCGCGCACGCCCGCGACCCGAAGGAGACCGGGCGGGTCACGCTGTACCACGGCTGGGAATCCGGGATGGACAACTCGCCGCGCTGGGACCGCGCCTACGCGAATGTGGTCCCCGGCGCCGATCTGCCGCCGTTCCGGCGCGCCGACACCGCGATCATCTCCGACCCGACCCAGCGGCCGAGCGACCGCGAATACGACCGGTACCTGTGGCTGGTCGAGCAGATGCGGCGGGCGAACTACGACGACTACCAGCTCACCTCGGTGATGAGCTTCGCCGTGGAGGACGTGTTCGTCTCGGCGATCTTCGCGCTGGCCTGCGATGTGCTTGCCGATATCGGCGAGGAGTACAAGCAGCCGCACGCCGACGTCCGCGAACTGCACGGCTGGGCCGAGCGGTTCCGCACCGGCGTCGTCGCCACCACCGACGAGCGGTCCGGCGCCGCACGGGATTACGACGTGCGGCTGCAACGCTGGATCGGCACCGAGACGCTGGCCATGTTCGCGCCGCTGCTCTCCGGCGGGCTGCCGCGCCACGCCGAGCGCGCCCTGCTCAACACCTTCGAGGGCCCGCGCTTCTGCGGTCACCCCGATCTGCGCTACGCCCTGCCGCCGTCGACCTCCCCGGTGGCCAAGGACTTCCGGCCACGCGAGTACTGGCGCGGCCCGGTCTGGCCGGTGATGAGCTGGCTGTTCTCCTGGGCCTTCGCCCGCCGCGGCTGGGCCGAACGCGCCCACATGCTGCGCGCGGAAGGCTTACGCCAGGCCGCCGACGGCAGCTTCGCCGAGTACTACGAGCCGTTCACCGGCGCGCCGCTGGGCAGCATGCAGCAATCCTGGACCGCCGCTTCGGTTCTCGACTGGCTCGGCTGACTCAGTACTCGCCGGCTGCGGTCGGCAATTCGACGGAGATACCGAGTTCGCGGGCCAGCGTGGCGGCCAGCGATTCCAGGTCACCACCCTGGATGGTGGCGCCACGCAGGGCGGTCAGGCCGTAGACGCCGGTGAGGTCGCAGTCCTCGAAACGCAGGTTCTGCTGGGGCCGGGAATCGGAGAACCTGGCACCGGTGAGATTGCACCGCTCGAAGCGGACATTGCGGAACTCGGTCCGCTGGAAATCGGCCTGGCGCAGATCACAGTCCCGGAAAACGACCGTGCGCAACCGGGACTCGGCGAACGAGGCCATATCCGCGCGTGTCGAATCGATCAGCACATCGCGCAAAACGCCTGCGGTCCAGGACAATCCGGTGAGCCTGCCGTGCGCGATCTCGGTCTCGAACATCGAGGAGTCGTCGGCCTGCACATTGGCGAGATCGCACACCCGCAGCGCGGATTCGGTAATCGTGGCCTGACGCAGGGTGCTCGGAAACCGCACACTGTCGAACAAACAGCCCTCGGCACTCAGCCCGTACACGTGAACCTCGGCGAAATCGGCCCCGCGATATTCGACACCGGTCACGCTGAGATCGTCAGCCGGATCGTCCCCCGCCACCGCGGCCCGCAACCCACCAAGCGCCGCCACCGCGGGCTCGAACCGCACCTCACGCTTGCGCGCCGCCATGTCCCACCACTCCCGTCATCCGATGTCCGCACCAACTTACGGGCACCCACCGACGTGTTCGACCAGCCGGCCTCAGGCCATGAAAACGACAAAACCGTCACTCGCCCAGTCGAGTGACGGTTCCGTCAGCGGTGTTGCCGGTTAGACGCCGATGCGGCCGCTGTTCTTCTTCCACACGACCGCGACCGCGGGGCGGGGCTGGGCGGTGCCACCGTCGGGCCAGTGGGATTGCGGGTTGTCGGGGGTGGCGTCGTCGGACTCGCCCGGGTGCTGAACCGAGACGATGACGCGCTGTTCGGTGACGATCGGGCCGCAGGTCTCCGCGCCGCGGGGGACGGTGAGGAACTGCTTGGTCTCACCGCGGTTGGGGCCGTCGAGGATGACCGAGAACAGGCCGTCGTTGGTCTTGAGGGCGTTGCCGTCGGTGGAGATCCACAAATTGCCGTACGGGTCGAAGGCCAGGTTGTCCGGGCAGGAGATCGGGCTGACCTTGGTCTTGTCGAAGCCGGCGAAGTAGGTGTCGGCGGCGGCGGGGTCACCGCAGACCAGCAGCAGCGACCACGTGAAGTCGGTGCCGGTGTGGTTGTCGGTGAGCTCGAGGACCTGGCCGTTCTTGTTCAGCTTGCGCGGGTTGGCCTCGTCGACGCCCGGCTTGTCGTCCTTGGCGCGGTTGTCGTTGTTGGTCAGCGCGACGTACACCTTGCCGGTGAACGGGTTGGCCTCGAAGTCCTCGGGACGGTCCATCTTGGTGGCGCCGACCTTGTCGGCGGCCAGGCGGGTGAACACCGCGACCTCGGCGGCCGACATGCCGTCGACCAGGGACTTGCCCTTGCCGTCGTCACCGGTCTCGAGCAGCGGAATCCACTGGCCCTTGCCGGTGAAGCCCTTGTCCGAGGGGACGGTGCCGCTGCCGTCGATCTTGTCGGCGTGGTCCCCGGTGAGCTTGGCGACGTAGAGGGTGCCCGCGTCGAGGATGGTCAGGTTGTGCCGCATCGCCGCGGCGCCGGTGCCCGACTGGATCTTGCGCGAGGACACGAACTTGTACATGTAGTCGAACTTCTCGTCGTCACCGGTGTAGGAGACGACGTCACCCTTTTCGGTGACGTAGATCGACGCGCCCTCGTGCTTGAGCCGCCCCATCGCCGAGTGCTTGATCGGCGTGGACGAGGCGTCCCACGGGTTCACCTCGACGACATAGCCGAAACGGTTGGCCTCGTTGGGTTCCTGATTCAGATCGAAGCGCTTGTCGGTGCGCTCCCACTGGTTCGGCGTGCCGCCCTTGGGGAAGCCGTAGCGCTTGACGCGCCCCTTCGGGTCGGAGGCCTTGTCGCCGTTGGCGAAGTAGCCGTTGAAGTTCTCCTCGCCGGAAAGCACGGTGCCCCACGGGGTCACGCCGCCCGCGCAGTTGGCGAAGGTGCCGAGCACCTTCGTGCCGGACGGGTCGGCGCCGGTGACGGTGAACGCGCTGCCCGCGGCGGGACCGGTGAGGGTGAACTCGGTGTCGGCGGTGATGCGGCGGTTGTACTTGCCGAAGACCGGGGTCAGCTTGCCGCTGCCCGCCTCGCCCTTCACCTCGACCACGGCCATGCCGTGCGCGGCCTTGGTGATCGCGATCTGCTCGTCGGTGGGGGCGTCTTTGTTGTAGCCGCGGAACATCATCGGGCCGGTGGTGTACTCGTGGTTGACCACGAGCAGGTAGCTGTTGGCCTGGCCCTCGATGGGCATCAGTGCGGCGAAGTCGTTGTTGTAGCCGAACTGCTTGAGCTGCGCCGCCGCGGTCTGCTTGTCGAAGTCGAACGCGGGCGCGTCGGCGAAGAGCGGGTCACCCCAGCGGAGCACGACCTGCTGCTCGTAACCGTCCGGGATCACCAGCGCGTCTTCCTTGTTCGGCGCGACGGCGGTGAAAGCCGTTCCGGTGCCGGGGGTTCCGGCCGGGGTGGGGGCGGGCGTCGTGCTCGCCGCCGAGCTGTCGTCACCACAGGCGGCCAGGGCGCTCGCCGCGCCGACCGCGAGCACCGCGGCGGCGCCGCCCTTGATCAGGCCGCGGCGGTTGAGGCCGCTGACGATATCACCGAAGTAGGCGCCCTCGGACGTGTTCGGCGGCTCGTGGAAGCAGGCGTTGCCGCACTTGTATTCACAGGTCAGGGCGGCGCGTGCCGACTGACCGTCGTGCTTGACGAACAGGGCGAGCGGTTTCGGACTCACGGTGACTCCTGAGTAGATCGGACTCCGGGCACGGTAAGCAGCTCAGGCGAGCCGTCGGGAAAGCGAAGATGAACACACGACCAAAACTCGGCGAGTGGTGTCCTCGCCGAGTTTGGGGTGGTCCCCTTGTCATCAGGCATTGACCGGAAGCGCGATCACCACCTCCTGCTCGTTGCCGGGCAGATAGTGCACCTGCAGTATCCGGCCGACCTGCACCAGCCCGACCGCCGATGGCGGCAGGTACTTCTCGGCGCGGGTCTCGAAGGTGCTGCCGTCCGGGCGGGTCACCACAAGGCCGAGCACGATCTCGGTGTACCCGCCGCGGATCCGGCCGGGGACGTCGAGGCTGCGGACCACCGCCTGGGCGGCCAGGCCGCGCTCGGCGATGTCGAGCTTGCCACGGGTGGTGATGCCCTTGCGGATGAGCGACTCGTTCATCGCCCGCTGCGCGGCGCCGGAGTCACCGGACCGGTCGACCTCGACCTTGTCGGTGCGGCCCGGCAGATACCGGACCGGCAGCACGACGCCGGGCTGCAGCAGCGCCAGCTCGGTGAGCGGCACGATCATCTTGGCGTGCGAGTCGAAGGTCTTCCCGTCCGCGCCCTCGACCCGGAATTCGATCCTGACCTGCGGCTGGTCGTTGACCGACACCCCGGTCTGGCGGAACGAGGTAATGGTGCCCATGCCCACCTCGGCATCGCGGAACTCCGAGCTGTTGCGGCCGGTGAAGGCCTCGAGGATGCCGGTGAAGGCGAAGACCATCGGCACGATGGTCATGGCGATGATCGGCAGCGCCATCTGCGGTCCGACCCAGCCGAGCATGCCGCCGGTGAACTCGTCGGGGGTGTAGGTGAGGCCGTAGTAGAGGTAGTAGCCGACGGACAGGATTCCGAACGCGACCGCGGCCGCACGGAGCTTGGATTTCATGATTCCTCCTCGGAGAAGTAGTGCGACCGGGTCGCGACAGGTCAGGCGATCGTGGTGCAGGCGAAGGTGATGTCGAACTTGGCGGTGGCGGGGCCCGCCAGCGGGTTGGTCATGTCGGGGGCGCTGACACCCTCGCCGGTGATGCGGAAGGTGTTGCCGTCCTTGGCGAGCGTGGCCGAGCCGCCGGGCTGGCCGTTGCCGTAGCCGACGGCGTAGGGCAGGCCGTTCGAGCCGCCCTTGGTGCCCGCGACGGCCACCGCCTGGACGGTGTCGCCCTCGACCGAGGCGCTGACCGAGAGGTTGCCGTAGGTGGCGTTGGCCAGGTCGGTCAGCGCCAGAGCGAGGGTGCCGCCCTGCTTGGCGCAGGTGGTGTCGAACTTGGCGGTGAATTCCTTGCCGTCGACGCTCGCGGTGGACTTGCCCGCGGCCGGAGCGGGTGCGGCCGAGCCGGTGCTGCTCGGGGTCGAGCTGGTGCCGGAGTCGCTGCAGCCGGTGACGAACAGCGCGGTGGCGGCGGCGGAAGCGGCGAGGCCTGCGATCAGCTTGGTGTTCATGGTGTTTCCGTTCTCTCGGTGTGAGCGGGTCGGTGACCCGTTGAGAGAAAGGTAGAAATCTCCCGGCGCCTACCGATCCCAACTTTTCGCCGGGTCACCCGCCGGAAATGCCGTTAACCTGGTCGAATGCGAAGACCCCGCGCCATGGTGCTCGACGAGGTGTGGCGCGGTCTCGACGGTGTCGAGGCGTTGAGCGGCCCACAGGGCGGCCCGTTGCGGCGCACCGTGAAGCTGATCCTCGATCCGCTGGTCATCCGGCCGGTGCAGCATCCGCTGTGCGCGGGCACCGTGCTCTCCGCCGACGGCGTCACCCTGCTGACCTCGCTGGTTCTCGCCCACTCCGACGCGCTGCGCGCCTGCGCGGACTGGTTCACGGTGCTCAAACAGGTACGGCGGGCGCTGCGCATCACGGAGGGCAATGCCCAGGACCTGTACTTCCAGCGCTGCTTCGAACTGGCCACCGTGCACGGAGCGCCCGGCCTCGACGCGCGGGCTCGGGCCGAGGCGGCGCTGCGCGAGATCCACGACAGCACCGGCGGGCGCACCACCACTGCCTTGAAAGCCCATGTGACCGAGCCGAATCGGCTGGCCGAGCTCACCGCGCTGCTCGATATCGCCTGGCGCAGGCGACCACTGTCCGATTTCGGAGCCCGCGATCTGTCGTCCGCGCTGACCGAACTGCTCGAGGCGAGCACACTGGCCCGCGACGGCGACCCCGCCGACGCGGGCCCCCTGCTCGACGAGCTGATCGAAGACCAGGTCGGCACCCACCGAGGCATCGCCCTGTGGCGAACACACCCGGCCCACGGCGCCGACGACCTCGGCCTGACCATCCACACCTGTCCCCAGCGCCCCGACCTCGGCTCCTCCGCGTCGACCGCCAATCTCGGCCTGCCGTTCGACCGGACCGTCTACGAGCGCGTCTTCACCGTGCTCCAGGGCAGCATCGACCGCACCGACCTCCCCGGCATCCCGGAATTGGTGACCACCGAGATCTCCCGCAGCTGTTCACCGTGGGGGCTGCTGGACGAGTCGCTTCGGGTGGCCGCTGCCACGGGTTGTGAACTGGCGCTCGGGTTCTCGCCGATCGGTGGCGACACTCGCGCGGAGCTGGTGGCCACGGCGCCCGACGGATCGTCGCGCGCGCACGAGGTGGTGAACAGCCGCTGGCGGCGGGAAGCGTATGTGCTGCAAGCCCGGCGGTACGCGGTGCATGTGGTCGACGGTGCGACGGGTCCGCTGGCCGCCGTCGCGGCCGAGCTGCACACCCCATGGCGGCCCTATCTGCGCAGGTTGTGGGTCCGATTGCATGGGCGGGACGTGCGGGAGATGCCAGTGGTCGAACCCGGTGAGCTGTGGGATCTGCTCGACGGGGTCGCGCGGTCGGTAATCCTGGACCATCGGGCGAGGGTGAAGCAGGCGCTCACCACCATGGGCGAGCACGCGGCGGCGGAAGCGAGGGCGAGCTGATGACGGCGATCCGCATCCAGCGGGCCGCGGGCATCGTGACGCTGGTCCCGCAGAACGCCACCGGCGGCCAACCCTCCGCGCCGACGCGGGCAGGGGCGCAGCCGACGGTGCTCGACGATACGCCCAGCCTCGACGTTCTCGTGCTGGAAGTGACCGGCGGCCACCTCTCGTGGAGTCTGCTTGCCGGACACTCTCTTCCGGCTGCCGTCCTGGACGACCCAGAATCCGCGCAGGACTGGCTGTGGGCGGTCTACGGCGAAGACGTCGCGCTCGCCGTCGCCGACACCGCGCTCTCCGACGCCGATACCGCGCTCCACGCCGACGCCGCTCCCCACGTCACCTCGCTTGCCGGTGCCGACGCGGATGCCGATGCCGATCGCGATGGCGATGCCGCGAGGCACCACACGCTCTCGGCCGCGCCTGCACGACCAGAGTTGGTAAACGCCCTGCGCCGACTTGCTTACGCGCACTGGGCAGCTCGGTGGTGGCCCGCGTCGACCGTCGATGGGGTTCCCGCGCTCGATCCCGATCTGCTGGCCGCCGAGATCACCGAGCTGACGGACGCTTGCGACACCGCACTCGATGGTGCCGACGCCGAGCCCGGACCGAGCGAATCCCCCAGCCACACACCGGACCAGGAAACCGCACGCGATGACATCCGCGGGTTGAGCGAAACCTCGGACCGCGCGGACGATTACGCGCTGGCCGCAGGCGGATCGACGCCGAGTGACGGTGGGCTGATTGTCGCGCGCGGCAGTGGCGAATGGGATTGGCGGCGTTGCCCGCCCGGAATTCTCGACGCGGGCGAGAACGCGGTGTCTTGGCAGGTGACGCGGACTGCCGAGATATCGACGGTACGGGTCAGTGTGGTTGCCGCACCGGACTGCCGACGTGTGGTACCCGAACACCTTCGGCCGTCTGTGCGGGTGCGGTCGGCCCAGTCTGCTCCCACCGACCAAGCGGGGGCGACGCCGTCGGCCGACGTGGAGTTCACGGCGCCGTTGCACCTACGGGGCGATGCCTGGACGGGAGTCGTCCAGGTTCCCGGACCGCCCGAAACATCGCCTGAGATCACCATTTTCGTTCCCAATGTCGGTCCTGCGGATAGTCCGCACGAGGAGTCGGACATCCGTGCTCGGATCCGGCGGTTCGCACGCCTTCGCCTCAGCGAGCACACCGGCGACTCGCTCCTGACCGCCGAAGCGGCCGCGGCCGAAGCGGACGAGGACTTCTGATGACCATCACCTGCGCTGAGCGATCACCGATCGCTGCCGTGGTGCGGATCTCGACCACGGGATCGAAGAATGTGCGCGCAGCGCGGATCGGGGATAGGGATGGCAGCGACCGGTAGGCCCTCCGACCAGGACGACGCGCAGCTCACCGCGGGGTACGCGGCATACCAGCGTGGTGACGTGGTCGAGGCGATGGAGATCTTCGAGCAGGCCGCGGACGGTGCCCCGCCGCGGTTGCGGAGTGCGGCGCTCATCAATGCGGCGAGTATGGCCGACGAGCTCGGTGACCATCGGCGGTCGGTGACGCTGTTCCGGAGCGCGCTGACCGTCATGCCTGATGACGCGGCGCATCAGCGCCCCGCCGCCCTGGTCAATCTGTCGCAGGCACTGCAACACCTCGGTGATTTCGATGCCGCGCACGAAGTGCTCGAGGAAGCGCGTGCGCTGCTGGCCGACGGAACCGATCAGGGTCTGCTGCGGGTGGCGTGTCTGCTCTCGCTGACCGCGGTCGCGCTGCATCGGCAGCAGTGGGCACGTGCCGGTGAGCTGGCGTCCGAATCCCTGGTTGTGACTGAGCGTTTCGCGCCGGAACTGGCCGGACACCCCTTGATGAACCTGGCGGCGAGTTCGTTCGAGACCGGCCGGTGGGAACTGGCCATCGACTTCGCCCGGCAGGGTGTGGCCGCTTTCGTCGCGGCGGGCGATGCTGCCTCCGTCGCGGAGTCGCGGCAGAACCTGGCCACCATGCTGGTGCGAGCGGGGCGACTCGACGAAGCGGAGGAGCCGCTGCGCGCCAGCCAGCAGTTCTTCGAGGCCGCCGAGCTGGGACATTGGTCCGGGATCGGTGCCAAGACGATGGGCTTCCTCGCCGAGAACAGAGGTGACCTGGCTACGGCGCGAACGCAGTACGAGCAGGCGCTGACGCGCTTCGATGCGACCGGCGCCGTGGTGGACGCGGCGGATGTCCGGCTGCGCCTGGCCACGGTCGCCTGCGCCGAAGGTGATCTCGCGCAAGCCGATGAACTGCTCGCGGCATCGTTCGCGGTGTACTCCGCACACGGGCTCGGCCTGCACTGCGCTCAGCTCGACTACTGGCACGCCGAACTCCTGCACACCACGATGGAACAGCCCTCGCAGCCCGATCCGGCCGTGCTCGCCCGCGCTGTCACCCTGGCGGTGTCCTCGGCACTGGCCATCGACGCGGTGCGCCACACCCTCCCCAACGGCAACCAGCGCGAGCACTGGCACCGCGCCGTAGCCGAACCCGCCATGCGCCTGGCCTTCCGCTGCGCCGCCCGCTCCGGCAATGGTCAGCTGGTCAGCGACCTGATCGACAGCCTCTGCGCGGGCACAACTCTCGATCCCTCCGCATTCGCGGAGACGACCCCGCCCACGCTCGAGTTCCAGCTGTCGGATCCCACACCCATCGAACAGATCACCACTCCCGCCCTGCAACTGGGCGCGGCACTCGCCGACGTCGCCGCCGCGGCCGGAATCCCCGTCGCTCCCCCACCTCGACTGGCAGTGGATGGCCGAATAGTCCTCGCGGAGTTCATCTCGTACGCGGAGCAGCGCTACGGTCGCCCCGTCCGCGACGAGCGGGTGATCGCGCTATGACACCGCCGCCGGCGAACGAGTTCACGGATCCAGCTCACAAGGCACCGACCGCGTTCATTCGAATGGCCGACGCGGGCGATGTCTACGTATCCTGGCGCTGGGCCGACGAAGCGCTGGCGCGCGGGGTGGGCATGATCCCCCAGGACGACGTCCGGGCGACGCTGCGACTGCTGGCCGACGCGGTGCCGAATCCGTCGCGGCCCGATGACCTGCGGCGGGTGCTGACCACGGGCGCGCTCGCCGAACCCGATGCGGAAAACCGGCTGGCGCAAGCTCTGTCACGCGCCCTGCTGCCATACGGATTGGCTGTGCAGCTCTACGAACTGTCGCAGCGCGGAGTTCGGCCACATCTGCGGATTCAGCCGTCCCCGCGGTTGGCGCAGGTGCCGTGGGAGATCATCGCGCCCGATCCACAGATCCGGCTGCTCGATATCGCCGATGTCAGCCTGCTCGCCCCGGTGTCGGTGGTCCACTCGCCGGAGCGAATCGTGCACCGCTGGAGCGATACTCGCGAGCTGCCGGTCGTAGCGGTACTCGATCCCCGTGTTCCCGGGTTCAGAGCCGACTCCGAGCTCGGTTCCGTACTGGGCAGGCCAGGCGCGGAAACCCTGGTGGCCCAGCACTTCCGGAATTATCGCGACCGAGTGGTGCCCACGGTCGCCGATTCCGTCGACCTGCTCCGCCGAACCGATACCGATCGCACCTGGCTATCGGAGGTACTCAGAGCGGGCGCGAGCAGACTCGTCTACGTCGGCCACGTCACCTCTCCCGCACCGGAATCCGGCGAGAGCGAGCACGCGGAGCTGCACCTGAGCTGCACCGCCGGCACCCGTGGCTTCGCGGCACCGAATCGCACGCACCGCCCGCTCTCGGCCAAAGACCTCCTGCTCGGCACCTACACCATCGACCCGTCGCCGGTGCCGGGCCGAGCACTGTGGCCGATGCCGAGCCGCGTCGCCCTCATCGCCTGCGAAAGCGGCGGCGACCTGCGCTTCACCGAAGCCCTCGGGCTCACCACCGCGGCGCTGTCCGCCGGCGCCGAACTGGTGACGGCGACCCGCTGGCCGTTGCCCACCGATCACGCCTTCCACACCCTCACCGACACCACGGCCCATCCGCTGCAAGCCGCCGTCTGCGCCGTGGACACCGCCCACGATTCACCCACACCCATCCCCACCCTGCTGACCTGGCAACGAGCACAGCTGGCCGCATGGCGGAGCGACCCGGCCCCGGAGAACTCCCCGCTGCTCTGGTCCGCCTTCGCCACCGTGACCGACTGACCTATTCGGGCAGGCCGAGCCCCGCGGCGAGGACCGGCCAGGACCGGTAGAAGGCGTCGCGCCAGTATCCCCAGGAGTGGGTGCCGGTGGCTTGACGGTCGAAGGTCGCCGGGATGTGCAGCTCGCTCAGCTTGGCCTCGAGATTGCGCGTGCACCAGTTGACCGCGGCCTCGATGATCCCGCCGACGACGAGCTGGTTCGCCAGACCGAACGGTGTCGGGTTCATCATGTACGGGTCGTCGATGCGGTCGTGCGAACCCGGTAGACCGGAAGCGTCGGAGACGAACAACCTGGTGCCGCGCAGTTTCTCGGCGTGCACGACCGGGTCGTTGGCGGCCCAGGCCGGATCGTCGTCGGCACCGTACATATTGCGGACATCGCCGCCGCCGTAGGTTTCCACCACCAGTTTGGTGAACTGCTTGCCGATCGGGTCGGCGATCTGCGCGCAGCCGCTGTAACCGGCGACGGACTGGTAGAAGCCCGGCCTGGCCTCCGCCAGCTGCAAGACGGCCGTCGCGGTCATCGAGTTGGCGGCGATGGCGTTGACTCCGTTGGTACCCAAGGCCTGGTCGACCAGCGGTGGCAACTCGTCGAGCAGGAAGGTGCGCCACTTGTTGCGGCCCAGCGCCGGGTCGTCGCGCTGCCAGTCGGTGTAGTACGCCCAGGCGCCGCCGATCGGCATCACCACGTTGACGTCCTTGGTAGCGAGGAAGTCGCCGATATCGGTGTTCTGCCACCAGGTCGCCCGGTCCTCACCGCCACCCGCGCCGTTGAGGAGGTACAGCACCGGACGTGGCTCGGACGCGTCCTTGGGACGCTGCACCCGCACCGTGATGCCCTTGTTCATCGCGGCGGAGAAGACGAACATGGTCAGATTGCGATCATCGACCCGGCTGGAGATGATGTGCGATCCGTCGGCCGTGGTCGGCGAGGCGAGCAGCTTCTTCGACTCGATGATGGGATCACGGCCCTCCGCCAGACCGTTGCCCGCGCCGAAGGTGGCTACGCAAGCCGCCAACACGCTGCCGGCGATACCGAAGGCCAACGCGCGCCTGACCGATGTTCTCATCTGCCGAAAACTCCCATTTCGTGAATCGGCAGACATACCACTGGCCGCCAGGACACCGACAGTATCCGGGCAGATGATCGATCGTCGAGCCAGAAGTATTACGGGGAAACGAAATCCACCCGGGCACGCGCCCCGGGTGGAATCAGATGATCAGTGTTCGTCGAAGTGACCGTCGTGCGCCGCGTGGCGGTGGCCGTCGTGGATGTAGTCGACGTGATCCCCGTGCGGAACCGCGACATGACCGCAGCCGGGGCCGTGGACGTGGTCGTGGGCGGTGCACTCGACGTGTGCCGAAACCTCGCACTCGTCGAAGTGGCCCGCGTGTTCGCGGTGCAGGTGGCCGTCGTGGACGTAATCGACGTGATCCCCGTGCGGGACGGCGACATGGCCGCAGGTCGGGCCGTGGACGTGGGTGTGTTCGGGGTGCTCTACGTGTGCCGTTGTCATGCGGATCTCCCTGTACTCGTACCGGTCGATTGCAGCTGGAGCATGTCCGACATTAACAGTTGCGCATGCGTTGCTGCGACCCCGCCGACCGGCCCGAAGACCTGGTCAGAGGACCTGATCGAGGAAGCGGCGCAGCCGCGGGGTCTTGGCGTCGTCGAACAGCGCGTCGGGGGTCCCGGTCTCCACGACGACGCCCTGATCCATGAACACGACGCTGTCGGAGACGCTGCGGGCGAACCCCATCTCGTGGGTCACGACGATCATCGACATGCCGCCCGAGGCGAGGTCGGCCATGAGCGCGAGCACGCCCTTGACCAGTTCAGGGTCGAGCGCCGAGGTGGCCTCGTCGAAGAACATCAGTTCCGGCTTCATGGCGAGCGCGCGGGCGATGGCGACGCGCTGCTGCTGGCCGCCCGACAGCGCGCCGGGCCTGGCATCGGCCTTGTCGGCCAGGCCGACGATCTCCAACTGTTCCAGCGCCAGCGCCCGCGCCTGCTCGGCGGACAGGCCGCGCAGCTTGCGCGGGCCGAGCGCGATGTTGTCGGCGACGGTCTTGTGCGGGAACAGGTTGAAGTGCTGGAACACCATGCCGATGCGCTGACGCAGCTTGTCGGGGTCATCGCGCAGCACCGACTTGCCGTCGAGCAGCACGTCACCGGAATCGGGTTCGTGCAGGCGGTTGAGCACCCGCAGCAGCGTCGACTTGCCCGAGCCGGAGGGGCCGATGACAGTCGTGGCGTGCCCGGCCTCGACGTGGATGTCGACGCCGCGCAGGATGTGGTTGTTGCCCAGCGTCAGGTTCAGACCGGTACCGGTCAGCGATGCACTCATGCGCCGCGTCCTTCCGTGATGACGGCCTGCTCGATCGGGTCGGCGGGCGTCGGTTTGCCGGTGCGCATCCGCCCGTCGATGTAGTTCACCAGGTGGGTGAGCGGGATGGTCAGCACCAGATACATCAGGCCCGCCGCGACCAGCGGGGACAGGTTGCCGGTCTGGGCGTTGAGGTCGCGGCCTACGGCGAACAGTTCGCGCTGGGAGGCGAGCAGGCCGAGGAAGTAGATCAGCGACGAGTCCTTGATCAGCGCGATGAACTGGTTCATCAGCGCGGGCAGCACCCGGCGCACACCCTGCGGGATCACCACCAGCGTCATCGCCTGGCGGTAGCCGAAACCGATGGCGCGCGCGGCCTCGAGCTGGCCCGGTTCGACCGATTGGATACCGGAGCGGAAGATCTCACCGATATAGGCGGCCGCGAGCAGCGCCAGCGCGACCGCGCCGAGCCAGTACGGATTGCCGCCGGTCAGGTTGCGGACCACCGGGCCGACGCCGAGGCCGATCAGCAGGATGATCACGACGGCGGGCAGGCCGCGGAAGATGTCGGTGTAGACGCGGGCGGGCCAGCGCAGCCAGCGCGTGCGGGAAATGCCCATCACCGCGAGGAGCATGCCGAGCACGGTGCCGAGCACGCCGGAGACCACCGCCAGGATCAGCGTATTCGGCAGGCCGGTCTTGATCAGATCGGGAAAGGCCTTGCTGTACAACGACCAGTCGAAGAACGTGTCTTTCAACTGTTGCAAGGTCGACTTCTGTGCCACCTGCTCGGTCGTATCCGGCTGGTTCTCGGCGGCGATCGCGGCGAAGTCCGGAAGTTGCGGCGCGGGTGCCGCTTTGGAGCCGGGCTTCCAGCCGGGCGGCAGTTCGCGCGGCACCCAGTCGGCGTAGAGGCCGGCGTAGGTGCCGTCGGCGATCACCGCGTCCAGACCGGAGTTCAGCGCGTCGATGAGCGGCTGGTTGTTCTTGGCGACGGCGTAGCCGACGAAGTTGTCCAGGCTGAAAGTGTTCTCCGACACCACGATTCCGTCACCGGGCTTGATCGCGCCCTCGGCCTGCGCCGACGGCGCGACCCAGGCGTCGACCTGACCGGACTTCAGATTCGCGTAGGCGGTGTTGTAGTCGGGGAACTTCACCGGATCCAGCCGCAGCTGGTTCACCACGAACTCGTCCTGCACCGTGCCCTGCACGACCGCGATGCGGGTGCTCGCGTTCAGGTCGCCGAAACCCTTGATGGCGCTACCCTGCGGCACGACCAGCGAGAAGTAGCCGAAGTCGTAGCCGTTGGTGAACCCGACCAGCTCGCGGCGGGCGTCGGTGGTGGTGATGTTGGACGACCCGACGTCGAACCGCTTGCCCGACACCTGGGCGAGCAGACCGGCGAACTCGGTGCCCGAGAACTCGACCCGCAGGCCGAGTTTCGCCGCGATCGCCTTCAGCAGCTCGTTGTCGAAACCGGTGAACGTGCCCTGCCCGTTCACGCAGATACTCGGTGGCGCGTCCGACAGCGTGCCGACGCTCAGCGTGCCCGGGTTGAGCAGGCCGAGCTTGCTCGTGTCGATCGACTCGACCGGCGCGGTGGTCTGCGTCGTGTACCGGTCGGTGCCCGCGGTCTCCGAGGAGGCGAGATTGCTCGGCGCTGCCGAGGCGGCGCTCTGGCCCGGTGGGGAACACAGATCCCGCGTCGCCGTTTCGCCGTCCCCGTCCCCACACCCGGTCGCGGCCACGCCGACAAGCAGCAACAACGCGGCGATCCGCGCCTTGGTTCGCACAGCACGCACACCAGCCATGGCGATAAACCCTAGCCGCAACCTCGCACAGTGATGGTTACGCGCCTGTCGGCGACACGGATCGCCTGGTCAGGCGAGGCCTTCGAGCGACTCGGGGTTCACGTCGTCGCGCCACTCGATCGCCCGCTTGACCGTGGTGAGGTCGTAGTCGGGACCGGAAACGCCCACGGTGAACAGGGTGACGCCGGCCGCGTGCAACGCGTCAGCTTTCGCCCGGCCAGGCCACGGAACCGACCGTTCGATGCGCGTCGCGTCGGCGCCGACGGCCGCCGCGTGCTCGGCGAGGACCTTGTTCTTGTGCGTCAGCGCGTCGAGGTCGGCGAAGGAGTGCCAGATGTCGGCGTACTCGGCGACCAGCCGCAGCGTCTTGCGTTCGCCGCCGCCGCCGATGAGGATCGGGATCTCCCTGACCGGCGCCGGATTCAGCTTCGCGAGCCTGGCTTTGATCCGGGGCAGGTTGTCCTTGAGCAGATTCAGCCGGGTGCCCGGCGTGCCGAACTCGTAGCCGTACTCGTCGTAGTCATGCTGGAACCAGCCTGCGCCGATGCTGAGGATGAGCCTGCCGTCGCTGATGTGGTCGACCGTGCGGGCCATGTCGGCGAGCAGGTCGGGATTGCGGTAGCCGCCGCCGGTGACCAGCGCGCCGATCTCGACCCGCTCGGTCTGTTCGGCCCAGGCGCCGAGCATGGTCCAGCATTCGAAATGCGCGCCGACCGGGTCGCCGGTGAGTGGGTAGAAATGGTCCCAATTGAAGACGATGTCGACGCCGGCGTCCTCGGCACGCAGCACCGCGTCGCGGATGAGCGCGTACTCGGGCGCGTGCTGTGGCTGCAGCTGGACTCCGATACGAACTGGACGACTCATACCGTGCTCCTCCGCACTCGGGTGGGCTCCGCGACCGAGGCTACCCGGAATCCGGCGCGGCCTCTCGCCGGCCGCTACGATCCCTGCGACCCTGTACTCGGATCGTCCGGCACGTTCCTGCCGGGATGGGATGTTGATCTACGCATGGCTACCGTGACCTTCGACCGCGCCACCAGGCTCTACGCCGGTGCGACCACACCGGCCGTCGACGCACTCGATCTGGAGATCGCCGACGGCGAATTCCTGGTCCTCGTCGGCCCCTCCGGTTGCGGCAAGTCCACCTCGCTGCGGATGCTGGCCGGCCTCGAAGAGGTCAACGGCGGACGCATTCTGATCGGCGACAACGACGTCACCCATGCCGAGCCCAAGGATCGCGATATCGCGATGGTGTTCCAGAACTACGCGCTCTACCCGCACATGTCGGTCGCGGAGAACATGGGCTTCGCGCTGAAGCTGGCCAAGGTGTCCAAGGCCGAACGCGACGAGCGGGTGCTGGCCGCGGCCAAGCTGCTCGACCTCGAGCAGTACCTGGACCGCAAGCCCAAGGCGCTGTCCGGTGGTCAGCGTCAGCGCGTGGCGATGGGCCGCGCGATCGTGCGCCAGCCGCAGGTGTTCCTGATGGACGAGCCGCTGTCGAACCTCGACGCCAAGCTGCGCGTGCAGACCCGTACCCAGATCGCCCAGCTGCAGCGCCGGCTCGGCACCACCACCGTCTACGTCACCCACGACCAGGTCGAGGCGATGACGATGGGTGACCGCGTCGCCGTGCTCAAGGACGGCCTGCTGCAGCAGTGCGCGTCCCCGCGTGACCTCTACCGCGATCCGGCGAACATGTTCGTCGCCGGGTTCATGGGCTCGCCCGCGATGAACCTGTTCACGCTGCCCGTCGCCGACGGCACCGTCACCATCGGCGGCTACCCGGTGCCGGTGCCGCGCGCGGTGGCCGACGCGGGCGAAGGCACTGTCGTGCTCGGTATCCGTCCCGAGCACCTCGAGGTGGGCGACGGCGGTCTCCGGATGGAGGTCGACGTGGTCGAGGAGCTCGGCTCCGACGCCTATGTCTACGGTCGCGCGGCCTCCGACGGCGCGAACGGGCAGACCGGGGAAACGATTGTGGCGCGGGTGGATTGGCGTAATCCGCCGGCCAAGGGCGAGCTGCTGCGGCTGACCGTCGATCCCGAGCACGTGTACTTCTTCGGCGCCGCGGACGGTCGCAGGCTGCGCTGACCGGGATGGGCCGGCGACCCGGTGTCGCCGGCCCGATTCTGCTCTGCGCATAGTCGCTCGGCAGGGCCTCTCACCTGAACCTATGCTGTCCTGGCCCGGTGCTCGCCGGGCGGGGGTTTCTCGGAGACGGGGTAGCGGAATGCGCGTAGCAGTACTCGGCACAGGGCAGGTCGGCCGTCGGCTGGCGAGCAAGCTGGTCGAGATCGGGTACCCGGTGACGATGGGGTCGCGCACCGCCGACAATGCCGACGCCACCGCCTGGGCCGCCGAAACCGGGGGCGCCCACGGCACTTTCGCCGACGCGGCGGCCGCGGCCGAGCTGATCGTCAACGCCACGTCGGGCACTGTCTCGCTGGCTGCGCTGACCGCGGCCGGTGCGGAGAACCTGCGCGGCAAGGTCGTCGTCGACGTGTCGAATCCGCTCGACTTCTCGCACGGCTTCCCACCGAAACTCGTTGTGCCAGAGGAGGGCAGCGTCGCCGAGTCGCTGCAGGCCGCCTTCCCCGACGCGTTCGTCGTGAAGACGCTCAACACCACCAACAATCAGGTGATGGTCGATCCGGCGCGGATCCCCGGCAGACACAGCATCTTCCTCAGCGGCGACGATGCCGACGCCAAGAAGACGGTCACCGAGCTGCTCACCGCGTTCGGCTGGGCCCCCGATCAACTCATCGATCTCGGCCCGCTCCACACCGCACGCAGCACCGAGCCGATGGTTCTGCTCTGGGTGAGCCTGTTCCAGGCACTGGGCACCGAGGATGTGAACATAGGCGTTTTCAGCGCCTGAGCCGAGTCACTGCTCGCGCTTCGCCGCCTTGCGGGCGCGTAGATAGTCCTGGTTGACCCGGACCGCCAGCCGCTCGAGTTCGACCTCGGTCCCGTCGGCGCTGCGCAACTCGACCCGGACCGGCTCGCCGGTCTCGGCGTCGACGCGCAGCAGCGGCGGCGGGCCGGGTTGCAGGTAGGTGTCGCCCCACTGCCAGAGCGCGACGACCGCGGGGAGCAGGTCGCGGCCCATCTCGGTGAGGACGTATTCGTTGCGGGTGCGCTTGCCCTCTTCCTGGTAGGGGCGCTTTTCCAGGAGGCCTGCCGCGGTGAGCTTGCGGAGCTGGCCTGCCGCGGCGGCATCGGTGATGCCGACGCGGCGGGCGAAGCCGTCGAAGCGGGTGGTGCCGTAGTAGGCCTCGCGCAGGATGAGCATCGCCGAACGGGTGCCGATCAGGTCCATGGCTCTGGCAATGGAACAGCCCGCGGTATCCCACCTGCTCAGATCGGCCAGGGGTCCTTCCATCACGGCTGCCATGACCGACATCATACCCACATCTGACTTGAGTAGATGATAGTTAGCGCCTACGCTGACTATCATTGGATAGAGCCAGAGTCGGCTCACCGTCGAAAGAGGACTCCCATGCGAGACGCGGTCATCGTCGAAGCGGTACGCACCCCCATCGGCAGGGGCAAACCGAACGGCGCACTCCACGACGTCCACCCCGTCGACCTGCTCGCGCACAGCCTGCGCGCGGTGATCGAGCGCAGCGGCATCGACCCGGCCCTGGTCGACGACGTGATCGGCGGCATCGTCACCCAGGTCGGCGAGCAGGGTTCGAACATGACCCGGCGGGCCGCGCTGGCGGCCGGGTATCCCGAATCGGTGCCGGCCACCACTGTCGACCGGCAGTGCGGGAGCAGTCAGCAGGCCATTCACTTCGCCGCGCAAGGGGTGATCGCGGGTGCGTACGACATCGTCGTCGCGGCCGGTGTGGAGTCGATGGGCCGGGTTCCCATGGGCGCCAACCTGATCGGGGCCACCGACCTGTCCGGCGTCGCGTTCGCCGAGCGGTACCCGGATGAGCTTGTGCCCCAGGGCATCAGCGCCGAACTCATCGCCGCCAAGTGGGGACTGACCCGCACCCAGCTCGACGAGTTCGCGCTCGGCAGCCACGAAAAGGCCGCCCGCGCAACCAAAGACGGGCTCTTCGCGGCCGAGCTCGCGGCGCTGAACGGATTGGCCACCGATGAGGGCATCCGGGTCGGTTCCACCCTGGAGACGCTCGGCAAGCTGAAGCCCGCCTACTACGACCCGGCCATGGCGGCCCGTTTCCCGCAGATCGGCTGGGAGATCACGGCGGCCTCGGCCAGCCAGGTCAGCGACGGCAGCGCCGCGGTGCTCATCATGTCCGGCGAACGCGCCGCCCAGCTCGGCCTGCGCCCATTGGCCCGGCTGCACAGCTTCGCCGTCGCCGGCGACGACCCGCTGCTCATGCTCACCGCGGTCATCCCCGCCACCGAGAAGGTCCTGCGCCGGGCAGGCCTGCGACTCGACGACATCGATCTGATCGAGATCAACGAGGCCTTCTCGCCGGTCGTCCTGGCCTGGGCCGAGGAAACCGGCGCCGACCTGAGCAAAGTCAACGTCAACGGCGGCGCCATCGCCCTCGGCCACCCCCTCGGCGCCTCCGGCGCCCGCCTCACCACCACCCTCGTCCACGCCCTCCACCAGCGCGGCGCCCGCTACGGCCTGCAAACCATGTGCGAAGCGGGCGGCCTCGCCAACGCCACCATCATCGAACGCCTCTGACATCACCCC
>NZ_JBSGVQ010000002.1:0-334853 GCF_053608525.1 Nocardia sp. NPDC055029 | reverse complement strand
ACTTCACATTGACGACGTGCTCTGCCGGGGTCGCGGCGTACAGCTGCTCGATGTCGGTGGCGTACTTCTTCGCGATCGGGGTCCGCTTGAGCGACATCTTCGGGGTCAGCTCGTCGCCGCCCGGCTCCCACAGGTTCTCCACGATGACGAAGCGCTTGATCTGCTCCACCCGCGAGAGCTTGCGGTTGCCCGCGGTCACCGCGGCCTTGACCTCCTCGACGATCTCGGCGCGGCGCGCGAGCTCGGCGTGGGTGGCGTCGGTGGCGCCGAACTCCTTGGCGCGCAACGCCGCGACATCGGGATCGAGCATGATCAGCGCGGTGATGTAGGGGCGGGCGTCACCGATGGCGACGGCCTGACCGATCATCGACGACGCCGCCTTCATGGCGTTCTCGATATTGGAGGGGGCGATGTTCTTGCCCGCCTCGCTGATGATCAGTTCCTTCTTGCGGTCGACGATGCGCAGGTAGCCGTCGGCGTCGAGGGTGCCGATGTCACCGGTGTGCAGCCAGCCCGCGTCGTCGATGGCCTCGGCGGTCTTGTCGGGCATGTTGCGGTAGCCGGGGGTGACGATCGGGCCGCGGATGAGCACCTCGCCGTCGGCGTCCAGACGCAGTTCGACACCGTCCATGACACGACCGACCGAGCCGGGGCGCGGCTTGTCGAGATCGGTGAACGTGCCGACACCGGTGGTCTCGGACATGCCCCACACCTCGCTGACCGCGAACCCGAGGCCGAGGAAGTACTCCAGGGTCTCCGCGGGCACCGGGGCGGCGCCGGACGCGGCGACCTTCAGATCGCCGAAACCGAGCGCCTCGCGCAGCTTGGACAGCACCAGGGCGTCGGCGGCCTTGTGCTGCACACCGAGCAGCAGCGAGCCGCCCTCACCGGACAGCTTCGCCTTGGCCTGCGCCACACCGACACCGATCGCCCAGTTGGCCAGGGCCTTCTTCACCGGGCTCGGCTCGACCGCGAGCTTGTTCTCGATACCGGCCTTGATCTTCTGCCACACCCGCGGCACACCGAAGAACACGGTGGGGCGGGCGTCGGGCAGGGCGGCGGCGATCTCGCGCGGGTCGGTGACCGTGGTGATCTGGATGCCGGTGAGCAGGCTCATCGCGTGCGCGGAGATGCGGTCGGCGACATGCGCGGCAGGCAGATACGACACGGCACGGTCGTCGAAACCGACCGGCAGCGGACCGGAGACCAGGCCGACGACCTGGGCGATCACATTGCCCTGGGTGAGCTCGACACCCTTGGAGGGGCCGGTGGTGCCGGAGGTGTAGATCAGGGTGGCCAGATCGCCCGGCTGCACCGCCTGCCACGCGGCCTCGAAGTCGAAGTCGGGCAGCGGATCCGACTCCAGCTGGGCCAGGCCGATGGTGCCCTCGGCGGTGCCGTCGACGAGCACGGTGTGCTCGACCTCTGTGCCCGATTCACGGATGACGTCGAGGAATGCCTGCTCGGTGATCACGACCTTGTTGCCCGCGTTGGCGAACACGTGCGCGATCTGCTCCGGGGAGCTGGTGTTGTACACCGAGAACGGGGTCGCGCCCAGGTGCAGGGCCGCGGTGTCGATCAGGTTGAACTCGGGGCGGTTGGTGAGCATGATGCCGACCGCGTCGCCGTGGCCGACGCCGAGCTTCGCCAGGCCTGCCGCCAGTGCCCGCACCCGCGTCGCGTACTCCGCCCAGGTGATCTGCTGGGTGCCGCCCACCGTTCGCAAAGCGATCTGGTCGGGCCGCAACGCGGCGGTCTGCTGGAAGGCGGCGGGCACGGTGTGCACCGTGACGCCGGAAGCGTGCGCGAAACCGATGTCTGTCATATCCCTGTTCCCGATATAGGCCGTGCCGGACGCCGAGCCAATGCGAGTGAATCTGTCTCATCATCTCGAGCGATGGGCGTCGACAGTGGCGCGGCTCACTTATCGTAACCGGACATACGGGATTGTGGCGGTGGTTACCGTCGACGCGCGAAGAGCCTGCGCCATCCGCGCGGGGTCTGCGCGGCCGGCGGCTGTGGTGCGGTGACAGTGCCAGGGTGCGGCGCCCAGGGCGCGAAGTCGCGGGGGATCATGTGCTTGCGCCACCGCACCTTGGCATCGAGATAGCGCCTGCCACGGTCGGTCTCGAGCCGCACGGCCAGCGGAATCACCTCGACCGCGATCCCCGCCTCGGTGAGCGCGCGCAGCTTGTCGGGATTGTTGGTCAGCAGGCGCACCTGGTGCAGACCGAGGCCGAGCAGTGCCTTGGCGACGAGTTCGTATCGGCGGGTGTCGGGTTCGAGACCGAGCCGGGCGTAGCTCTCGAAGGTGTCGATGTCGTAGCGCTCGCTGGTGCGATAGCCGATGGCCTTCCAGATCAGGCCTGCGCCACGGCCCTCCTGTTCGAGGTACACCAGCACACCGGCGCCTTCGGCCTGGATCATGTCCATCGACAGGGCCAGCTCGGGGCCGCAGTCGCAGTCGTCGGAGCCGAGGGCATCGCCGTACAGGCACCGCGAATGGACTCGGACCAGCGGCTTCTCGCCGGGGTCGCCGAACACCAGCACATAGCCGCCGTCGGCCGGGTCATCGATCGTGTGCACCTGCACCCGCAGCCGGGTGCCGTTGCGGCTGAACTGGTGTTCCGGTCGCAGGTCGTCAACGTCTCGTCCGGTCGCCTCACCCGGCGGGACCTGGACGGGCTCGATGATCGTCAAGCGCTCCTCCGAGACGGTGTCGGCATCGGAAAATCCGCTGCGTGGACGGTGTAGGGGCAAGGCAACGGCGCGACTCTACTCCGGCTGTGATGCCAGGCACATCAACCGGGGGTCACACCGGTGTTACGGGTGACACCGTCACGCGCGTACAGCTGCATGATCCGGTCGACCTCGGCGACCTGGGGGAAGCCGGCCGACACCGCGCCCAGCTTCTGCGTCGGCAGCATCGCGGCCGTTGCCCACACGAAATCCGCTGCGGTGAGGGCATCCTCGGACTGCACCACCCGGTAGGCGAGGGCGGCCGCGAAGGCGGCGGCGGCGCCGACGGCCGCTTTGAGGACCTGGGGAAAGTGGTCGACGACGATATCGTCGTCGTCGGAATAGACGGTGCAGCCGAAGCCGTCGACGGCACACACCGCCGACACGCCGAGCCCTCGCAGGCGCCGCGCGGTGTCGGCGGCGGAGTCGGTGTCGACGTCCGGGAGCAGCGCGTCGAGTTCGACGGTGCTGCCGACGAGGTAGTCGACGACGTCGAGGTACCGGTACAACCCTTGCGGCACGGCAATACTCGGTGCGGCACAGACGATCACCTGGGGGCGCTCCGGGAGATCCCGGACGTACGCGAGGACCTGTTCGATGATCGGCGCGGGCTGCTCGAAGGTGAGCACGACCACCGCCGATCCCGCCAGCGCCGCCCGGGCCTCGGGTCGGTCGATGTCGTCGTCGAGCAACTGCACGCGCGAGTCGCGGCAGGCGATGAGACGCACTTCGCCGCTGTGGTTCATGACGACGGCCGTGACCAGAGTCGCCGCGGACGGCACAACTTTCACCAGCGAGCGGCCGACGTCGTAGTCCGCGAGCAGGTTCAGGATGCGCGCTCCGTTGGCATCGTCGCCGACGGCCGCGATCAACTGCACGTCGAGCCCGAGCAGGGCGGCGGCGACGGCCCGGTTGAGTCCCTTGCCGCCCGGCAGGCCGGCGAAGGTGCCGTCGACGGGGGCTTGCCTGGCCGGGAAGGTGTCGACCCGGTAGAGGTGGTCGATCACGGCATCGCCGATCACGGTGACCGTCCGGCCCGTCGGCGCCGAGGTGGGCGTCACGCCGGTCGGGGGAGCGGCGGCGGTCGCCGGATCGGCGGTGAGCAGACCGGCGAGCGTGGTGAGTGCGGCACGCTCGGCCGTGGTGCGCAGGCGTTTCACCGTCGGCGCCGCCGGGGTGGTGGTGGCACCGATGGCGGTGTGCAGGGGTATCCACTGCTGCGCCAGGTACTCGCGGCGGGCGCCGAGGTTGGCCGCGTACAGCTGGTCGGGATCGATGTCGCCGTTCGGCGATTCACGCAGCAGACCGAGCGCGAGGGTCGCATCGGCGATGAGACGCTCGGCGGGGGGCAATTGCCGGGTCGTCTCGCGGAGCACCGGCAGGACCGCCTCCTCGCGGGAGACGCCTTCGCGCTGCGCGTAATCGGTCACCACCGGGAGATCGAGAATCGGCGCTGCTCCGATCTCGGTGTGCCGCAGTCGTTCTGCGCTGAGACCGGAGAACTTGCCCAGCCGCGCGAGAATGCCGCGTACCAGGTCTGTTCGTGCGTCCTGCGGGAGCATCGGCACGCGATTGGCCCTCCATGGTCGTGACGGCGGTGTTTGAGCAGCATCTCGTCGGGCAATTACCAATCTACAACGGCAATTGACCGCACTGAAGGGCAAATGCCACACTGGAATTCCCAGGAACCGGGAGCACCGAACCGCTCCCCTTCGTGGAATCGGAGTCTCCGATGACCATTCACATCACACCGGACGACATGCGCAGCACCCACAGCCCCGAATACGCGGAGCGCGTCGGGTCGGACCCCGAGATCTGGCGGCTGAGCTGGTTGCCGGAACGTCGGCTGAGCCGGGACCAGGCCTACGCTGGCATGGAGCTCGACGAATTGATCAGCGACCTCACCGCCGCCGGCGACCGCCTCGCGCACGCGCAGATCAACGCCCTGGCCGACACCGTCGGAATCGTCTGGGAACAGGCGATCATCCGGCTCTACAAGCGAATGCTCGCTCGCGTCGACGACCCCGACGAGGCCGGACCCCCGCTGACCAGGCCGCGCACCACGACGTACCTGTTCGGGCACGGCGGAACGCGGCAGGTCAACTACGGATAGGCCCTCAGGCCGACGGCGTGCGGTGCTCGGCGCCGACCGCGTCGGACAGCGAGCGGAAACCGCCGGCGCGCAGGTTGGCGGCGATGCCGCGGTGGATGCGGGTGGTCCAGAAGGGGCCGCCGTAGATGAAGCCGGTGTAGCCCTGCAGGAGGGTGGCGCCCGCCAGGATGCGGGCCCAGGCCTGGTCGGCGTTCTCGATACCGCCGACCGAGATCAGGACCAGCTTGTCGCCGACGCGGGCGTAGAGGCGGCGCAGAACTTCCAGGGAGCGTTCGGCGACGGGCGGACCGGACAAACCGCCCGCGCCCATCGCTTCGACCTCGGCGGCCGGGGTCGCCAGGCCGTCGCGGCGGATGGTGGTGTTGGTGGCGACGATGCCTGCCAGGCCCATTTCGACGGCGAGGTCGGCGACGGCGTCGATGTCCTCGTCGGACAGGTCGGGGGCGATCTTGACCAGGACCGGAACGGTGACGCTGTCGAGCACGGCCTGCAGGATCGGGCGCAGCGACTCGACGGCCTGCAGGTCACGCAGACCGGGGGTGTTGGGGGAGGACACGTTCACGACGACGAAATCGGCGAGGGGGCCGAGTAGTCGGGCGCTGGTGGCGTAATCGCCTGCGGCGGCCTCGGGTTCGGTGACCTTGGTCTTGCCGATGTTCGCGCCGATCGGGACGGTCGAATGCGCGTTGTGCAGGCGGGCGGCGGCCGCGGCGGCGCCGTGGTTGTTGAAACCCATCCGGTTGATCAGGCCGTGGTCGGCGGGCAGCCGGAACAGGCGCGGCGCCGGGTTACCCGGCTGGGCGTGCGCGGTGACGGTGCCGATCTCGGCGAAACCGAAACCGAGCGAGCCCCAGGTGTTCACGCCGTCGGCGTTCTTGTCGAAACCGGCGGCCAGGCCGAGCGGTGCGGGGAAATCGACACCGAAGGCGGTGGTGGCCAGGATCGGGTCGTCGGCGACGGTCAGCTTGCGCGCCAGCCAGCGAGTCGGCGGGAACCAGGTGGCGAACCGCAGGGCGGCGAAAACCAGGTGATGCACCCGCTCCGGCGGGACCAGGAACATCAGGCGTAGTAACAGGGCGTACATGGGTCGGCTCACAATCCGGGTTCGGGCACAGGCAGGACGGCATTCTTGCGGCGGCGCAACAACACCCGGCGGCTGCCGTCGGTGTAGGCGCGTACCCGCGACAACTCCCAGCCACCGAATTCGGCCTGGATGGCCAGCCGCATCGAGGCGGTGACCCGGGTGACCTCGGGTGGCAGCCGCAGCGGCACGTATTCGTAGTCGTCGTTGCTGGTTTCCCAGCTCGGCGGAACCGCCGAGCGAGAACCGCGAGGCTTGGCCGCCATCACTGCCCTCTCTTCCGCTCGTCCGCACCGATCCGCTGCAAACCCTCACCCGTGGCCGAGGCCACGAACAGGTCGCCGGTACGTTCGTCGACGGTCACCGCATCGGGCTGGCGCAGGGTCGGGAACCGTCCCACCTCGACACCGATCCCGGTCGACAGGTCGTAACCGACGACCTCGTTGCTCTCCGTGCAGGTCACCCAGACCGTGTTCGAGCGCGGATCGTAGGCGAGCGCGTAAGGCGACGATGATACCGGGAAACGCTGGCGTAGCACGAGCGGGCCTGCCGAGTAGACCAGCAGTTCACCGCCCGCGGTGTCGGTGACGATGATCCGCCCTTCCGGGTCGGCGACGGCGTTTGCTGCGCCGTCACCGGCGCGCAGCATCAGGCCGAGCGCGTCGTCGCGGACGCTGACGACGGCGGTCTGCTTGCGGTCGAGGACGGTGATGTCGGCACCGGTCAGGGCGATCACGTCGGCCGAGACGAGGCCGGTGACGGTGCGGGCGACGCTGCCGTCGGGGCGCAGTTCACGCACCGTGCCGTCGGCCGTGCCGACGACCAGCGTGCCGTCCGTGCGTGTTTGCACACTCTGCACGTCGCCGTCGACGGGAACCTCGGTCACGGTGCCCGCGGTCACGTCGACCCGCAGCACCCGATCCGGGGCGGCGACGAGCACTTCACCCGCTGTGCCCTGGGCCAAAGCCGCGCCCACGGCGGGCAGGGTGACGGTCCGCGCGGTGGTGGGCGCGGCGGGGTCGAGCAAGGTCAGCGTGGTGCCCGCGGTGTCGAGGGCGGCGAGGCGACCGGTGTGCCGTTCGGCCAGCAGCGCTTTCGTCGCGGCGGCGGGAATGACCTGGCCTGCGGGCGATGTCGCGGTGGCAGGGGAGACGGCCGCGGTGGCCGGATCCCTGGTCGGCACATCGGGGCCGTCCGCACCGGCACATCCCGTCAGCACCACCAGTGCCGCCGCGCCGAACAGCGCTGAGGCGACCGAGCCGCGAGGGCGCATGCACCGAACTCCTAATCTCACGAGGTGACCGCTGATCACCATCTGACCATGATGACTCACCGGTAGCTCCGACCGGGTGGCGCGCGTCGGGCCTGTCGGTGACGGAGGTTACTGTTGACATGTCGACAAATGTTTTGCCAGGACGCGGGGAGGGGATGAACGATGACCGACCGGACAACCGCGGGCTTCGGCATCGATGACATCTCCGTCGGCCCCTTCGCCCACGGTTTCGGCACCACCGACGACGGCCGCGCGTTCACCTTCCGCACCCACCGCGCCACCCTCACCGTGCAGATCTACCGCGCCGACCTGGGTGAGACCGTGCCAGGCGCCGACGATGTGGTCGCCACCGCGCAGGCGCAGGTCACCGATATCGACCTCGGTGACGAACGCAGCGTCACCGCGTTCGTGCGCGATCTGCTCCACCACGCGATCCCGGTCCCGACCGCCGCGCCGAGGGACGCCATGACGGTCCGGAGCATCCTGGGCCGGATCAGTGCCGTGATTGATGGTATGTAGATGGTGATGTCTTCCACACTTTTCGCCAGGGCCGCTGCGGCCACCGCCTGCCTCACGGCCCTCGTCGCCCTCACCGCCTGCGGTGGTGGCACCGACGAGGCCTCGGTCGACGCCGCACGGTCATCGGCCCAAGCCTCCCTGTCCTCCTCCATCGCGGTCTCGTCGAGCAAGGCCAATGTGCCGCTGCCGACCGCCGTGGAACTCGACGCGCAGATCAAGCGCGCGCTCGACCCCAACCTGCCCGATGTCGAACGCACCGACCTGATCGAGGACGGCGCCGCGTTCAAGGACGCGATCCCCGACATGTACAAGGCGCTGCGCGACAACCCGCACGCCGTCTACGGCGTCGTCGACCCCGTCTTCGACAACCGTGACGGCACGCTGACCGCCACGATGCGCCTGGACAAGGACGGTTCGGGCACCAATATCCGCACCACCATCGTGCATTTCGTGCTGCTCGACGGGAAGTGGAAGATCTCGCGCACCGATCTGTGCGGCATCCTGCGCTCGGCGGACTATCGCACCGCCGCCTGCGGCTGACGATGCGGGAATCGCGTGCGATGCGGTGGGGCCGGTTCGTCCACCGCCACCGCTACCTCGTGCTCGGGATCTTCATCCTGACGGTGCTGATCTCGGGCTGGTTCGGCCGGGATATGGCGGGCCGCTACACCCAGGAGGGCTGGTTCGACGAGTCCAGCCAATCGGTGGCGGCCTCGAAACTGGCCGATGACACCTTCGGCCGCGACACCGACGGCGACCTGATCGTCATCTACACCGCCCCCGCCGGCGCCACCGTCGACGATCCCGCCGTGCGCGGCCCGGTGGTGGCCGCGCTCGCGGACCTGCGCGAGCAGTACGGCACGCACATCCACAAGATCGACAGCTACTGGGACAGCCCGTTCTCGGCGGACGCCTCCGATCCCAGCAAGCAGCACGCGTTCGCCAGTATCGGACTGGCCGGTGGTGGCGGAACGGCCACGGTCAACAACTATCTCGCCCTGAAACCGCATCTCGACGCCGGTGTGCCCGGTGGCGGGCCCGGCGGCACCACCGTGCAGCTTGCGGGATTGCAGCCGGTGGTCGAGGGCATCAACATCGGGATGCAGCACGACATCCGGCGCGCGGAGCTCATCGCGTTGCCGATCGTGGCGATCCTGCTGTACTTCGTGTTCGGCGGGGTCATCGGTGCGTTGCTGCCGGTCATGATCGGCGCGCTCACCGTCCTCGGCACCTCCGGCATCCTGCGGTTCCTCACCGCGCACATCGAGGTCAATGTGTTCGCCAGTGCGGTGATGACACTGGTCAGCCTCGGTTTGGCGATCGACTACGGACTGTTCACGGTGACCAGATTCCGGGAGGAACTCGCGGCGGGCCGCAGTGTGGAGGACGCGACGGCCCGCACCGTCGCGACGGCGGGCCGCACCGTGTTGTTCTCGGCGGCGATCATCGCGATCAGCCTCGGCGCGCTGTTCATCTTCCCCAACGGTGTGCTGCGCTCGGTGCCCTACGGCGGTATCTCCGCGGTGATGCTGGCCGCGCTGCTGTCGGTGACCGCGCTGCCCGCGGCGTTGAGCATCGCCGGGCACCGCATCGACTGGCTGGGCTGGAAGCGATTCTCGCGCAGCAAGACCGAGGCGGAGATCGACGCGGGATTCTTCTCCCGGCTGGCGCAGTGGGCGATGCGGCGGCCCTGGGCGGTCGTGATCCCGATCGTGCTCGGCCTGCTGGCCTTGAGTATTCCGTTGCGCCACATCGAGTTCGGCGGGATCAGCGAGAAGTATCTGGCGGCGGACAATCCGGCGCGCGTGGCGCAGGAGGATTTCGACCGGCTCTTCCCCGGCTTCCGCACCGAACCGGTGAAGCTGGTCGTGGTCGGCGCCTCACCCCAGCAGCTCGGCGACATCCGGTTCGAGGCCAATCAGATTCCGGGCCTGACCGGCCGGTTCGAGCCCGCGGCGCCGACCAAGGACGGGGTCAACGTCCTCTCGGCCGGACTCGGTGACAAACGCGACGCCGACCGGGTGATCGACACCCTGCGCGACCTGCCCGAACCACCGGGCGTCCAGATCATGGTCGCCGGTATTCCCGCACTGGAACGCGACAGCATCAACGGCCTGATCGACGGTCTCCCGCTGCTGTTGGCGATCCTGATCGCCGCGGCGCTGGCGATGATGGTGATCGCGTTCCGGTCGGTGATCCTGGCGGTGAAGGCCGTCGCGATGAGCGCGCTCAGTCTCGTCTCGACGCTGGGCGTGCTGACGTGGATCTTCGTGCAAGGACACGGTTCCGACGCCTTCCACTTCACGCCGGGACCGCTGATGTTCGCGGTGGTGGCGTTGATCGTCACCGTGATCTTCGGGTTGTCCACCGACTACGAGGTGTTCCTGCTGTCGCGGATCGCGGAGAAACGGGCCTCGGGCGCCGATGCCACCGAATCCATCCGCTACGGCGTCGCCCACACCGGTGGCGTGATCACCTCGGCGGCGGCGATCCTCATCGTCGTGACGGGCGCTTTCGGCTTCTCCGATCTGGTGCTGATGAAGTACATCGCCTACGGCATGATCGTCGCGCTCGTCATCGACGCGACGATCATCCGCATGGTGCTCACCCCCGCCTTGCTCAAGATCATCTGGCGGTGAGCGCGGGGCTCAGGTCGTCTTGATGATGCCGCCGTCGATCACCAGGTCGGCGCCGACGATATTGGCTGCCTTGCCGGAGGCGAGGAAGGTGATCAGGGCGGCGACTTCCTCGGCTTCGGTGATGCGGCGCGAGGCGATGTCGAACTGGTCGGGCAGGGCGTCGAGGAGTTGCTGGTGAGAGACGCCCTGCGCGGCGGCCAGTTGCGCGCCGATGCGATGCTCGTCGCGCCAGATCCTGGTGCCGACCGGGCCCGGTGAGACGGTGTTGACCCGGACGCCGCGCGGGCCGAATTCCTCGCTGAGTCGCTTGCCGAACGAGGTGAGCGCGGCCTTGGCCTCGCTGTAGCCGACCGGGCCGGACCCGGGGACGTGGGCGTTGATCGAGGAGACGTTGATGACGGTTCCGCGGCGATCGAGCAGGCTCGGGAGGGCAGCGCGGGTGGTGCGGACCGCGCTGAACAGGTTGAGGTCGAGGTAGTGGCGCCACTGGTCGTCGGTGCTGTCGAGGAATCCGCTCAGCGTGAGCCATTCGGGGTCGCCACCGCCGACATTGTTGACCAGGATGTCGATCCCGCCGAGTTCCTCGAGGGCGGTGCCGATGACCGTGGTCGCGCCCTCGCTGGTGCTGAGATCGGCGGAAACGGTGGCGGCCGAGGCCTTCTCGAGTTCCGGGGTGATGGTGCGGGCGGCGCCGAGGACGCGGACGCCTGCCGCGGCGAAGGCTTCGGCGACGGCCAAACCGATGCCGCGGGAGGCGCCGGTGACGACGGCGGTCTTGCCGGTGAGTTCGAGATCCATGGAAGATCCTTTCTTGAACTGTAGGTCAAAAATATGGGCAAGCGAAAAGGCTGGGTGGTGGAGCGGGGAATCAGAGGACGGTCAGTGCGACGTCGACGAGGCGGTAGAGCTCGGGAGCGTCGTTGGTCTTGGCCATGATGCGCAGGCCGACGCTGGTTGTGAACAGGAGCGCGGCGACCGAGTGCGGGTCGATTGTCGCGTCGATGTCACCGTCGCGGCGGCCCTGATCGATGCGGGCGGCCAGGGCGGCGACGATGCGTTGTTCGATGTCGCGCAAGGTTTTCGTGATCGCGGGGTCCTGGCCGCCGAACTCGGCGGCGGTATTGGCCGCCAGGCAGCCGCGACGGATCGGGGTGGTGAAATCGAGGTCGATCGCGGCGCGCAGGTATTCGCGAAGGCAGTCGCGGGTGGTGCCCGGTCGGGACATGTAGTCCTCGGCCATGGCGACGCCCTGGTGTCCGTAGCGGTCGAGTGCCTGATCGAAGAGTGCGCGCTTGCTGCCGAACGTGTTGTACAGGCTGCCTTTTCCGATGCCGGTGGCGTCGGCGAGTTGCGCGGGGGAGGTGTTGGCGTAGCCGTGGGACCAGAACTGGTCGACCGCGCGGTCGATGACCGTGTCGGTGTCGAAGTTGCGGGGCCTGGCCATGATTCAACCGTAGGCGTTCTATACCGCTAGGTCAAGAACTGGGGTTGCCGTCAGCTGCGGCCGCGTTCGGGCAGGACCAGTTGCGCACCGGTGGTGGGGTGGTCGAAGACGTCGACCGGGTGGCGGTAGATCCTGGTGAGCAGGTCGTGAGTGAGAACCTCCCGTGGCGGACCGTCGGCGGCGACCCGGCCGCCGTCGAGCACGGTGACGCGATCGGCGTAGGCGGCGGCCACACCGAGGTCGTGCACGACGACCACCACGGCGGCACCGTCGGCGGCGCTGGCGGCGGCCAGGCGCAGCACCGCCTCCTGGTGGCCGATGTCGAGTGCGGCGGTCGGTTCGTCCAGCAGCAGGGTGGCGGTGTCCTGGGCGAGGACCCGGGCCAGGGCGACGCGGGCGCGTTCGCCGCCGGACAGCGACGGGAACACCCGGCCGGCGAGATGGGTGACGTCGGTGGCGGCCAGGGCGGCGGCGATGAGGTCGTCGTCGCGCTCGGCGGCGGGGGTGTGCAGCCAGGGCGCGCGGCCCATCGCGACGACTTCGCGGGCGGTGAACGGGAACCCGACCGCGTGCGATTGCGGCAACACCGCGCGTCGGCGGGCCATGTCGGCGTGGGTCCACTGCGCGAGGGCATGACCTTCGAGCTGCACCGTGCCGGTGCTCGGCGCGAGTTCACCGGCGAGGGCGGCGAGCAGGCTCGACTTGCCCGCGCCGTTCGGACCGACGAGGGCGACGATCTCACCGGCCGCCACCTGGAAGTCGACGTCCTCGAGAACGGTCCGGGCACCGCGCCGGACGGTGAGATCCGTCGCGCGCAGGGTGACAGTGCCTGGAGCGGGTCGCGCCGGGATATCGGGCGTCCGGGCGAACAGGCCACGCAGGGAACGGCTGCGACGCGGGGGAACCGCGGGTGTTTCGACGGCCGGATGGAGGTCGGTCATCCCCAGCCTCCCGCCCGCGCCCTGGTACGGCGCAGCAGCCAGAAGAAGAACGGGCCGCCGATCAGCGAGGTCAGCATGCCCAGCGGCAGGTCGGCGTTGTCGACCAGCGTGCGCGCCACGACGTCGGCGCCGAGCAACACCACCGAACCGACGATCGCGCTCAACGGGACGAGCACCCGATGCCCGGGACCGACGAGCATGCGCACCACGTGCGGCACGATCAGCCCCACGAACAAGATGATGCCGCTGAACGCCACCCCGGCGGCGGTCAGCACGGCCACCACCACGATCACCTGCCTGCGCAGCCGTTCCACGTCGACACCGAGATGACGGGCAGCGGAGTCACCGAGCGCGAGCAGATCCAGCCGCGGCGCGATGAGAACGGCGGCCAGCACACCGACCGAGGCCAGCACGGCGACCACCGCCACCGACTGCCAGGTGGCGCCGTTGAGGCTGCCGAGCTGCCAGAACACGATCTGATCCCGGGCCGCGGGCGTGGCGACGAACAGCAGCAACGCGATCAGACCGCCGGCGAAGGCGTTGATGGCGATGCCGGTGAGGATCAACGTCACGACTTCGGTGCGCCCACCCGAGCGAGACAGCACGTAGACGAGCGCGGTGGTGAGCAGTCCCGCGGCGAACGCGGCCGCGGCCACCGACCAGGAGGCGACGAACGCGCCACCGACCACGATGACGGTGCCCGCCCCGACCGCCGCACCCGCCGACACACCGATCACGCCGGGTTCGGCGAGCGGATTGGCGAACACACCCTGCAACAACGCACCCGCTGTCGCCAGCGAAGCCCCGACCAGGACGGCGAGCGCGACACGCGGGAATCGCACCTCCCACAGCGTCACCTCACCCGCCGGGTGCGCGGGCATCGGCCCGATATCGAGCCCGATCCGGTGCGCCACACTGCCCAGCACCTCGGCCGCGGTGGTCGGCACCTGACCGAGCACCGCCGACACCAGCGCCAGCACCACGAGGGCGATCAGCGCGACGGCGAACACGACGGTGACCCGGGTGGTCCGATGACGCGGGTGCGGCAGCGGGTCGGGAGTCGCGTCGTCGATCCGCGGCGCGTCCGCGGATTTCGTCAGGTCGGGGGCATCGCTCATGCCGGCTTGCCGTAGACGGCGTCGGACAGCGCGGTGATGACCCGGCCGGTGTTGGGGCCGAAGCTCAGCAGCACCGCGTCGGACATGTCGACGACCCGGCGATCGCGCCCGGCGGGAGTCTGGGCGATACCGGGGATCTTCACGAGCCCGTCGATCCCGCCGACCGACTTCAGCCCGTCCGACATCACCAGCAGCACATCGGGCGCGGCGGCGATCATCGCCTCGCTGGTGATCGCGGTGAACGGTTCGCTCACCCCGGCGGCGGTGCCCGCGTCGACGCCGCCAATCGCGGTGATCAGTGAATCGGCGCCCGAACCCGGGCCCGCGATCATGGTGATCGCGGTGCTGCGCAGGTACAGGAACGCGATCTTCGGCTGCGGATCCTGCTTCGGCACGCGGGCGGTGGCGGTGGCGATCTCGTCGCGGGTGCGCTGCCCGAGCTGCGCGCCTGCCTCCGGGACGCCGAGCGCGGTGGCGACGGCCTCGATCTGTGGCACCACGCCGTCCATGGTGCGGTCCGGATCGAAGTAGACGACGTCGACGCCAGCCGCTCGCAGCTGATCGCGGACCGCGGGCGCGGCGCTGGTGGTGTCGGTCAGGAACACCGACGGGCGAAGGGCGAGGACGGCCTCGACGCTGAGGGCGCCGTTGCCGCCCGCCACATTCGGCACGTCGGCGACGGCGGGGAAGGAGGCCGAGGTGCTACGGCCGACGAGGTTCGCGCCGAGGCCGAGGGCGTACACGGTCTGGGCGAGGGTGCCGTAGCGGTCGACGGCGATGATCCGCGACGCGTCGGTGACGGTCACCTCGGTGCCGTCGAAGGAGCGTGCGGTCGCGGGCAGGCGTGGCGTCGGCGGTGCGCCGATCGGGACGGGGTCCAGGTCGGCCAGCTGTGCCGTCGCGGGCCCGCCGGAAGTGGCAGTCGATGCAGGATTGCTTCCGGTGCAAGCGACGGTGCCCGTCAGCACCGTCGCCGCGAGCATCGCCGTCAGCAGACCACGCAGTTTCATGCAGGTAAGGCTAGCCATCATTCGGAACGGGCGCTCACATCGTCGAGAGCTGCCGCGATCGCGCGCGGCAACTCGAGGGTTTCGGCGGCCAGCACTCCGGTGAGCTGGCCGATGTCACGGGCACCCACGATCATGCTCGCGATGCCGGGCCGGTCCCTGATCCAGGCCAGCGCCACCGCAAGCGGCGAGGTGCCCAGGCCGTCGGCCGCGGTGACCAGCGCGTCCACCACACGGGTGGCGCGTTCGTCGTCGAGCCTGCGCCGGATCTCGGCGGCCGTCGCCTCGTCGGCGCCGCGCGAATCCGCGGGCACACCGTCGCGGTACTTACCGGTGAGGATGCCGCCCGCCAGCGGCGCGGAAGCGACGATGCCTGCCCCGTGGTGGCGGGCGGCCGGGATCACATCGTTCTCGGTGCCGCGCGCGAGCAGCGAGTACGGGGTCTGCGCGGCCGCGATCGGCGCGATCGCGGCGAGGCTGGCCAGCTGCCAGGCCGCGAACCCGCGCACACCCGCGTACCGGGTGCGACCGGTGCGGACCGCGGTCTCCAAGGTCGCCGCGACCTCGTCGAGCGGGGTGTAGGGGTCCCAGGCGGCGATGCTCCAGACGTCGAGATGATCGGTGCCCAGTTCGAGCAGCGTGCGGTCCAGTTGCGCGAGCAGCGTGCGCCGCGACGCGTCGACCACCGGGCCGGTCGCCGCCGGTGCGGGCACGCTGCCACCGACCCCGGCGCCGGGCGCGTGCAGGACCACACCCGCGCTGCCGCTGAGCACCAGATCGTCACGGGAGACCAGGTCGCCGAGCAGATCGGCGAGGATCCGCTGGGCCGCGCCGTCACCGTAGACGGGGGAGATGTCGACGAGCGTGCCACCGGCCTCGGTGAACGCCGCCAACTGCACCGATGCCTCGTCGGCGTCGGTATGGGTGCCCCAGGTATGGGTCGCCAAGCCGATCCGCGACACCCGAAGGCCGCTGCGTCCCACCGTCCGCTGTTCCATCACCGCGCCCGCGTTTTCGTCACGGCGCCCAGCCTAATGGGCGCACCGTGTGGACCCTCGCCGACGACCCGCGGCGGGGGCCGCGAGAACCGATCGCCCGGTGGGCTGGCGACGTCACCGCACCGCGACAGGTAGGGTCGCTGCGAGGTCGCGGCCCTTCCAGGCCGCTCGATGTAGCAAAAGCCCAGGAGGATGCGGTCTTTCGGGCGCGAGGTAGCAGGAGGCACGGTGGGCGAGTCGATGACCTGGTTTCAGGCATTGATACTCGGGCTCGTACAGGGACTGACGGAGTTCCTGCCGATCTCCTCCTCGGGGCATCTGCGCATCGTGTCGGAGGTGTTCTTCGGTAGCGACGCCGGCGCGTCGTTCACCGCCGTCACCCAGCTCGGCACCGAGGCCGCGGTGCTGGTGTATTTCGCCAAGGACATCCAGCGCATCGTCGTGGCGTGGTTCACCACGCTGGCGATGCGCTGGCGGGAACGCTCGCAGCAGGCGGTCGCCGTCGGTGACCGGGTCACCACGAAGCTGCCGGTGATGGACCGCAGCGCCCGCGAGGCCCACGAACGCGACACCCAGCGCGAGCTCGACTACCGCATCGGCTGGTACGTGATCATCGCCACCATCCCGATCGGCGTGCTCGGCTTCCTGTTCAAGGATGAGATCCGCACCGGCGCCCGCAACCTGTGGCTGGTGTCGTTCATGCTGGTCGCGTTCGCGCTCGTCATCGCCGCCGGTGAATATTTCGGCAGCAAGATCCGCCCGATCGAGCAGCTCACCACCCGCGACGGACTCATCATGGGCTTGGCGCAGTGCCTTGCCCTGATCCCCGGTGTCTCCCGCTCCGGCGCCACCTCCACCGCTGGTCTGTTCCTCGGCCTCGAGCGGGAGGCCGCGGTGCGGTTCTCGTTCCTGCTGGCCATTCCCGCGGTCACCGCATCGGGCCTGTTCAGCCTGCCCGACGCGTTCGAGCCCGCCGGTGAGGGACTCAATGCGAGCGGACCGCAGCTGCTGGTCGCCACGATCCTGGCGTTCGGCGTCGGGTACGCCTCGGTCGCCTGGCTGCTCAAGTTCGTCGGCAAGCATTCGTTCTACTGGTTCGTCGGCTACCGGATCGTTCTCGGCCTCACGATGTTGGCCCTGCTCTCCGCAGGCGTCGTCTCCGCGACCTGAGTGCGGCGCGGACGGATGGTTAGGCTGGTCCCATGACGGTGATCCTGCTCCGGCACGGAGTGTCCACCTCCAACATCGGTTTCACCCTGGCCGGGCGCACCCCTGGTGTCGAGCTCACCGAGCGCGGTACCGAGCAGGCCGCCGCGGTCGCCGACCGGCTCGCGACCCTGCCGATCGAACACATCGCCAGCTCACCGCTGCTGCGCTGCCAGCGCACCGTCGCACCGCTGGCCGAGAAGCTCGGCCTCGAACCAGAGCACGACGAACGGCTCATCGAGGTCGACTACGGCGACTGGACCGGCCGCCCCCTGTCCGAACTGGTCAGCGAACCGCTGTGGAAGGTCGTGCAGCGGCACGCCTCCGGCGCGGTGTTCCCCGCTGGGGAAGGCCTGGCCCAGGTCCAGCAGCGTGCGGTCGCCGCGATCCGTGACACCGAACGCAGGCTGGCCGAGCAGGCGGGCCGTGACGTGCTGTGGGTGGCGTGCGCGCACGGCGACATCATCAAATCGATCCTGGCCGACGCGCTCGGCCTGCATCTGGACAGTTTCCAGCGGATCGCGGTCGAACCCGCCTCGATCAGCGTCGTCCGCTACAGCCCGACCGGGCCGTCGGTGTGGAAGTTCAACGACACCGGCGCCGACCTGTCCGCGCTCGCGGGCGCGGCGGCGCCCGCTCCCGGTGGCGAGGTGCCGACTGGCACGGGCGCGGATAATGGGAATGCGGGACACCGCGATTCTCCTTGACGGGAATGTGTTCGTGAGTGTCGATCAGGGTCACGTATCAGGAGGTGCATGTGTCACGCGCAATCCATGTATTCCGCACCCCCGATCGTTTCGTCGCCGGGACCGTCGGTGAACCAGGCGATCGTTCGTTCTACCTGCAGGCCGTACAGGAACCGCGCGTGGTCAGCGTGCTGCTGGAGAAGCAGCAGGTGAAGGTGCTCGCCGACCGGATGGGCCTGCTGCTCGACGAGGTGGCGCGCCGCTTCGGCGCCGAGGTGCCGCCCGAGGGCGAGGACGTCCGCGATGTCGCGCCGCTGGTGACGCCCATCGACACCGAATTCCGGGTCGGCACCATGGGTCTGGGCTGGGACGCCGACGCGGGCGCTGTCGTGGTGGAGCTGCTGGCGATCACCGAGACCGAGGTCGACGAATCGGTGGTGCTCGACGACACCGACGAAGGCCCCGACGCCGTGCGGGTGTTCCTCACCCCCATCCAGGCCCGCGAGTTCGCCCTGCGCTCGGCGCGGGTCATCGCCGCGGGCCGTCCGCCGTGCCCGCTGTGCGGCGAACCGCTGTCCTCGCGCGGGCACATGTGCGTGCGCACCAACGGTTACAAGCGCGGCGAGATCTTCGGCACGGCCGAGCTCGACGAGGAGTGATCCGGTGTCGGCACTCACCGAAGGCGAACTGGACATCGTCGGCCGGGTCGGCGTCGCCAGCAATCTGACGCTGGTCTGTGAGATCGCCGCACCCGAACCCGACGGCGCCCCGCTGCGGGTGGTGTACAAGCCGGTGCGCGGCGAACGGCCGCTGTGGGACTTCCCCGACGGCACCCTCGCCGGTCGCGAGGTGGCGTCATATCTGATCTCCGAACATCTCGGCTGGGGCGTCATCCCGGAGACGGTGTTGCGGGACGGGCCGTTCGGGTCCGGCATGGTGCAGCGCTGGGTGACCTCGGTCGACCACCACAGCGCGTCGAGCAATCAGCGCCTCGACTTGGTCGACCTGTGCAGGCCGGGCACGGTGCCCGACGGTTTCTGCGAGGTCCTGCGCGCGCTCGACGGTGAGGGCAACGAGGTCTCGCTCGTCCACGCCGACGATCCACGCCTGCAACGGATGGCGGTCCTCGATCTGCTGCTCAACAACGCCGACCGCAAGGGCGGGCACGCGCTGGAAGGTGTCGACGGGCAGGTGTACGGCGTCGACCACGGCATCTGCCTGCACAGCGAACCGAAACTGCGCACGGTGCTGTGGGGTTGGGCCGGGCGGCCCGTCCACGAGTCACTGATCGCCGACATCGCCGCGTTCGCCGCGCAACTGCCCGGCACCGTGGCCGATTCGCTGGCCGTACACATCACCGATGCCGAGATCACCGCGCTGACCGAACGCACGAAGGCGCTGCTCGATCATCCGGTGATGCCGGTCCCGAATTCCGCGCGACCGATTCCCTGGCCCGCGTTCTGATTCCGACGACGATTCCAGCCCACCGATGCGCTGACGTCGGGTACTGTGAGGCTGCTTTTCCGGGTCGGGGCCGGTGCTAGTGTGCTCCAAGCACTTTCGTCATACAAGATCAGAGGAAATCTATGTCGTCGACCCGCTCGATCGTCACCAGCTCCGCCGCCGCGCTGCTGCTCACCGGTGCTGTCGCCGCTGTTGCCGCGCCCGCGCAGGCGTTCCCCAGCGGCTGGTGGTCCGAGAAGACCTTCGTCTGCACCGCCACCGACCGCAACACCGGTGCGCCGCTGCCCGAGGTCACCGTGCAGGCCGCCGATCAGGTCGGCGCCGCCTACTACGCGCTGCCGCAGTTCGGCCCGGAGGCCGACACCCTGAACGTGCAGTGCTACGCCCAGGCGTGATCATCCGGTGAGTTCGGTGTCGCCGCACCCGACGCGCGGCGACACCGAACCCATCACCGTCACTCCGGTCGACCGGAGTGCGCGCCGAGGAACTCCCTGATCGTCGCGGTCTGACCGAACACCCCGTGACCGACATCGGGCAGCAGGCGCACCTCGCCCCGCGTGAATCCGCCGCGGGCACGTTCGGCGGTGCGTGCCGAATCGAACAGCACGTCGCGATCGCCGACGATCACCAGCACCGGAATGTCCACCGTGCGCAGTCGCTCGTCGCCGAAGAGGGGCAGACGCCCGGTGCGCGGCTTGAAGTGGTCGAAGATCAGTTCGACATCGTCGAGGATCGGGCCGGCCGTCTCGTCGTCGAGACCGAGCACAGTCCGTGCGGAATCGCGCACACTGCCACGGCCGACCAGACCCAGCAGCATGCCCTTCACCAGCCACCCGAATCGTTGACCACCGAGCCCGCCGGGGCACAGCAGGACCAGCGCGGTGACGCGGCCCGGCCTGCGCAGCACATAGTCGAGCGCCGTCCAGCCGCCGAGCGACATGCCCGCCAGCGCGACCGTGTCGAGTCCGAGGCCGTCCATGACCTCGTCGAGCCATCTCGCGGTCGCGTCGCTGTCCAGCGGCAGCCGGGTCGGCGCGCTGAAGCCCGGCTCGCCGGGCAGGTCGACGGCGTACACGCGGTATCGGGTCGCCCAGTCGGCGACGTCACCGCGCCAGGCCGTGGTGTTGGCGCCCGAGCCGTGCAGCAGAACCAGCGGCGGCGCGTCGACGGGGCCGGAGGCGACAACGAACGTCTCACCGGCGCCGGTGCCGATGCGCAGTTCCTCGCGCGGTACCGGCCAGGCGTCGAGGTGCTCGCGGTAGCGCTGTTCGACGACCCGTCGGCCTTCGGTGGACTTGTAGATGCCGGTCATGAGGTGAGGACTCCGTCCATGTAGTCGAGCAGCCGGGCGGTGTCGGTGAGACCGCCGAGCAGGATGACCTTGAGGCGCGATCGCCCCGGGTCGTAGCTGGTTTCCACGCGCAGTGGCGTGCCGCCGGGGCCGCGGGTCGCCGCCGTGGCGGTGAGCAGCGTGGTGATCCGGTCCGCGGTGGTGCGGTCGACGGCGTCGATCTCGACGATGCAGGAGGCCTCGGCGTGTCTGCCGGTCGCCTCCGGTGTCTGCGGTGCGGTGATCGGCAGGCCGGTGAACGCCTCGAGGTCGTCGTGGGCGATCCGGTACTGCTTGCCGATGCGGGCTGCGGGCAGTTTGCCGTCGCGGACGTAGCTGCGCACGGTGCGGACATGCAGTCCGAGTAATTCGGCGACCTGCTCCACCGAATAGAGGCGATCCGTCATGAAACTACCCTAAACGAATGTATCTATAGGGAGCAATAGGGAATGTTAGGGAGTTGTGGCATGTGACAATGCTCGCGATGCTCGTCATCTCCGCAACCATCAGCCCAGGTCGTGGGTACCGATGTCGACGATCCGCTGCATCAGGTCCGTGACCTGCGGATCTGCCTGAATGCAACCCTTGACGGGAACGCCGGAACACGTTTGTGTGCAGGTAGCGGGCCGCGCGAGCGACACCGCGAGCAACCGCCTGACCGGGCCGCGGATCGGTCGCCTCGGCGGGGGCTCTACCCTCGAGTCATGCAGTCCTGGTCCGATATCGCCCTACCGACCGTCCCCGGAGCAGGGCCGCCGTTGCGGTTGTACGACACCGCCGATCGCCAGGTCCGCCCGGTCACCCCCGGCGCGACCGCGAAGATGTACGTCTGCGGCATCACTCCCTACGACGCCACCCACCTCGGTCACGCCGCCACCTACCTGACGTTCGACCTGGTCAACCGGCTGTGGCGCGACGCGGGCCACGACGTGCACTACGTGCAGAACGTCACCGACGTCGACGACCCGCTGTTCGAACGCGCCGCCCGCGACGGCGTCGACTGGCGCGACCTCGGCACCTCCGAGATCGAGCTGTTCCGCGAGGACATGACCGCTCTGCAGGTGCTCCCGCCGCGCGACTACATCGGCGCCATCGAGTCGGTCGAGGAGGTGGTGGAACTGGTGCAGAAGCTGCTCGCCGCCAGCGCCGCCTACCAGGTCGACGACGCCGAATACCCCGACATCTACTTCCGGACCGACGCCACCGAGCAGTTCGGCTACGAGTCCGGCTACGACCGCGCCACCATGGATCAGCTGTTCGCCGAACGCGGCGGCGACCCCGACCGCCCCGGCAAGCGCGACACCATCGACGCGCTGCTGTGGCGTGCCGAGCGCCCTGATGAACCGTCCTGGCAGGCGCCGTTCGGTGCGGGGCGTCCCGGCTGGCATATCGAGTGTGCGGCGATCGCCCTCAACCGGATCGGCACCGAGTTCGACGTCCAGGGCGGCGGCTCGGATCTGATCTATCCGCACCACGAATACTCCGCCGCGCACGCCGAGGCGATCACCGGCACCCGCCGCTTCGCCCGCCACTACGTGCACGCCGGACTGATCGGTCTCGACGGCGAGAAGATGTCGAAGTCCAAGGGCAACCTCGTGCTGGTGTCGAAGCTGCGCCGCTCGGGCGTCGACCCGGCCGCGATCCGGCTCGGCCTGCTCGCCGGGCACTACCGCCAGGACCGCATGTGGACCGACGAGGTGCTCACCGACGCGCAGACCCGCCTGGCCCGCTGGCGTGACGCCGTCGCCCTGGCCGGCGGCCCGTCGGCGGCCGACACCGTCGCCCGGCTGCGTCAGCACCTGGCCGACGACCTGGACACCCCCAAGGCGCTCGACGCGATCGACAACTGGGCGACGCAGGCGCTGACCTACGGCGGCGCCGATCCCGTGGCCCCCGCGCTGGTGCGTGACGCGGTGGACGCGCTGCTGGGCGTCACCCTCTGAGAGGTCGCGGGCGACCCGCGACCTCCGTCTGCTCGGGCTCCGCTCGGAGGGCGGCCGCAACCTCCCCGGCCGCGCGCTCTCCCGACCGCACCGCACCCTCGAGATACCCGGTCCACCGCGGTGCGGTTTCGGTGCCTGCCCAATGGATCGGACCGGTCGGCCTGGCCGCATGCGTCAGGGCGTGGAGCGCCCCCGGCATCGGAATCGCGCTGTAACCGCCACCCACATGCGGATCGTGATGCCACGACTTCTCGTGCCAGCTCAGGGGATTCATCGTCCGCCGACCGAAATGATGAGCCAGAGAGCCCAGCACGGTGTTCCGGCGATCGTCCGCCGAGAGCCGATCCAGAGCGCGCGCGGAGCGGCCGGGGACCAATACGCACAGGTGGCCCGGGCCGTCGTCCGGTGAGGCATCGAATGCGGCGGGAACCGGACCGCTCAGGTCGAGAACTTCTCCGCTGTAACCGTTCTCGCGCCAGAGCGGGGTGTCGTAGACCGCGATCGCCTTGTAGATCGTGCCCATCGTGGTACCGGCCTGCGCCAGCAGACGGTGCGCGGGCAGCGGCGGCTCGTGTCCGATCGCGGCGGCGATCGGCGGCGGCGCGGTGACGATCGCCCGGATTGCGCGCACCGGTCCGGACGGGGTATCTACCCGGACACCGTCGGCCGTCCGTGTCATGGCCGTGACCGGGCGACTCAGGTGCACCACCGGCCCGAGTTCGGCCGCCAGTGCGTCGGCGAGACCCCCGACCCCGCCGGATAGCAGCGATTCCTGTGCGCCACCGGCAGTTCCGAGCATGACCCGCAACCCACCCGCCGACCGGAGTCCGGTACCGAGCGCCCCCACCGACACTCGGTCGAGGTCACACGCCAGCGCTTCGGACAGGATGACGTCGAGGAGCCGCCGCGCCCGACGACCTGGAATCCGTGCGATCCAGTCGGCCACGGTCACCCGATCGGTCTTCGCGCGGAAAGGTAAGCGGGACAACATCTCCAGTCGCAGCAGTGCCAGCCCGGCCGAGAGTGTGGTCAGCGGCGCGGACCCGACCTTGCGACCGCCGTCGACCAGCAGCGATGTTCCCTGAGAGGGGGTGGGGAACAGGCGCATACCGAATTCCGTCGCGAGCACGGTCACTCGTGTGTGATCGTGACCGATCCACTGGCCACCCAGATCGACCGGCGTGCCCGCGCCGGATCGCACGGTGAACGCGCGCCCGCCCACCCGATCCGCCGACTCGAGCACGAGAACGTCCACGCCACGCGATCGCAGGGCCCGGGCCGCGGTCAGTCCGGCGAATCCTGCCCCGACGATGACGACTGTTGCCTCTTCCATGACTACTCCTGGTTATGCAACGCATGTTGTAGAACAAGTGTTGCATAACCGGGTAGGCTGTGGCTATGCCTCGACAGGTCGATACCGCGGCCCGACTCGTCGCCGTCGGTGATGCCGTACTGTCCCTCGCGGTGGACGAGGGATTCGGTGCGGTGACAATCCGTGCGGTGGCCGATCGCATCGGCGCGTCCACCTCGGTCGTGACCCACTACGTGGGCGGCCGAGACAATATGCTGCGCACCGCGATTCGTCGTCAGATCGACCTGCGCCGCGCCGAGGGCGAGGCAGTGCTCGACGCGCAAGGCAGGACGGGTGCGGCGGCCCTGCGCGCACTGATCGAATGGGCGGTGCTGACTCCCGATGAGCAAACACACCGGGTGTGGCTGGCGCTCGTGCTCGGGAGTCATGCCGAACCCGTTCTGCGCGCCGAACTCGATCTGTTCAACGACTGGTGGGACGGCTGTATCCGGCGTCTGCTGGCCGACGCGGGCATTGCCGAGACCGATATCGAAGCCGTGTGCGACGTCCTCGATGTGGTGGTCGACGGGCTGGTGGTCACCGGCTTCGACGAGGGGCGCCCGTGGTCGACCGCGCGCCGGGAACGGGCGCTGACCGCGCTCTGGACGACCCTCGAATCGTCAGCGTTCAGGAGCGGTGCTCGCTACCTGCCCGAACCTCCCGATCGGCGACGCGCCGACGGATCGGTGACGGATCGCGGGCGCGGACTCTAGATTCGAGGGATGGAATCGATCGAGATCGAAAGTCCCGCCGGACAGCTCGAGGTGCTGATCGCGCGCCCGCAGGGGGCGGGCCCGTGGCCGGGTGTCGTCGTCCTGCACGACGGCCTCGGCCTGAATGCCGATCTGCGCCATCAACTCGACATCGTCACCGGTCACGGCTATCTGGCGATCGCGCCGAACCTGTTCACCCGTGGCCGCGCCCGCTGCATCCAGCAGGCGTTCCGTGCGCTGGCGTTCACCGGCGATGGCCCCGCGGTGGGGGAGATCCTCGCCGCCCGCGACCGGCTCGCCGCCGACCCCGACTGCACCGGCCGTATCGCGGTCCTCGGCTTCTGCCTCGGCGGCGGTTTCGCGCTGCTCACCGCACCGCAGGGTTTCCACGCCTCGGCCCCGTTCTACGGCGGTCTCTACGGCGACTACAAATCACTGCTCGACGGCGCGTGCCCGGTGGTTGCCAGCTACGGCAGGCTCGATCCGTCACTGCCCGGCGCTGCGGGCAAGCTCGAAGCCGCGCTGACCGCCAACGGCGTCGAGCACGACATCAAGACCTACCCGAACGCCACCCACAGCTTCGCCAACATCCTGCCGGGAAACGCGGTGCTGCAACGCATCGGACTCGGCTACGACGAGGCGGCCACCGACGACGCCTGGCAGCGGATCTTCGCCTTCTTCGACCGGCATCTGCGCACCGGCGAGTGAGCCACGCGAGACGGTTGCCCGGAGTGTGCGGCGTTTATACTGTGGCCAAGCGCAGCTGACCTGCCGTCGATCGGAGAGCGTCACATGGGGTACCAGCGCATCGTGGTGGGGTCCAACGGCTCGGAATCCGCGCGGACGGCCGTCGCGGTCGCCGGGGAGCTCGCGCTCAAGCTCGATCTCACGGTGACGGTGGTCAGCGTCTGGAAGGAAGCGACGCTCAAGGCGGGCACCGATTCCGCGTGGGCCGAAGCGGTCACCGCGGCCGCCGCCGAAGCGCTGCTCGACGCGGGCCTGCCCGACGTGCGGTGCCTCGAGCTTCCCGGCACCGCGGGCGCGGTCCTGCTGGAGGTCGCCGCTGGAGAACCCGGCACCCTGCTCGTCATCGGCGGCGGTAGCCTGGGCAGTTCGAAGGCGCGACTGCTCGGTTCGACCGCCAATCACGTGTCCCACCACAGCGAATCCGATGTCGTGTTCACCCACAAGATCCCGAAGCGGTGGACCACGGTCGGGCTCACCACCGACGGATCGGCCAGCTCGATCACCGCGGTGCGCCGCGGTTACGACGTCGCGGTCGCCCTCGGCGCGCGCCCGTTCCTGGTGACCTCGGCCAAAACCGACGACGACGGCGCCGCGACGCTCATCGACGTCGAAGGCGCCGCCGAGGTCGATGATCCGGAACTGTTCGGCCGCGACGTGCTGACCGGGGTTCCCGCGGCGGAGGCGATCTGCAACGCGGCCTGGAAATACGACCTGGTGGTCATCGGCAATCGCGGAATGAGCGGTCCCGCACGGCTGTTGGGTTCGGTCGCCAACAAGGTCACCCACGATATCGACACCAACCTGCTGTTGGTGAACACCACCCACGCGTGAACGGCGGGCCGACGAATCCGCCGGCACTGTACGCGATGAACTCCGTGGTATCGGGCTGATTTCAGGTTTGCTCCGGTTTAACGGGTAACCAGCGAACTTGCCCGGAACCTACTGTTCGGTCACTTATGATGACCGGACGCGCGAGGTTCGGAATACAACGGAGTGGACGCTGGATGAATGCTGGGATCGAAGCGGCGGGCTTCTTCGGCCTGCTCGACTGGGAGAAGACGACCGGCCTGAGCAAGTTCTGGGTCGACATGATCAGCATTCCGATCTTCAGTGCCATGGCCGGTCTCATCACCAACTGGACCGGGGTGATCATGTTGTTCGCGCCGGTGCGGTTCACCGGGTTCTATGTGCCCGGCCTCAAGACGATCTTCCCGCTGCTCCCGCGCAAGGTGCAGATCCTGCCGACGTTCGCGCCCGGCGGCATTCTCGGCTTCCAGGGTTTCATCCCGGCTCGCGCGGAGAAGATGGCGAGCCTGATGGTCGACAATGCCGTCGCCAAGATCGGGACAGCGAAAGACTTCTTCGACCAGATGGATCCGCGCAAGATCTCCGCGCAGGTCGCGCAGGTGGCATTGCCGAACGTGCGGTCGATGGTCGATTCGATCATGATCACCGAGCATCCGCAGCTGTGGGCCGATATGCCGCCGCGCGCACGCGAAGTCGTGTACTCGACGGTCGAAGCGGAACTGCCCGCGATCACCGACCGCGCCTTCGATTTCATCGGCGCCAACATCAACCAGTTGCTCGATGTGAAGCTGATGGTCGTTGGCTATCTGCGGCGGCGCCCCGAACTCCTCAAGGACGTCATCTACGGGCTCGGCGCGCCGGAACTGCGGTTCATGATCCGCAGCGGGGTGCTCGGTCTTCCCTTCGGTGTGATCGTGGCCCTGTGGTTGTCGTTGCTGCACTACAGCACCCCGCACGGGGACACGCCCGCCCTGATCTCCCTGCCGGGCTGGCTCTACACCATCCTGCATTTCCTGCCCGCGTGGATGTGGGTGCTCCTCGGTGGCGCGGTCGTCGGCATGCTCGTCAACATCATCGCCATCAAGGTGGTGTTCGAGCCTGCGACACCGCAGCCGCGCTACAAATACCCGTGGGGCGTCGCGAAATTCGCGAAGCGTCAGCATCAGGCCGCAGCCGATCTCGGACACGCGATCGGCTACCAGATCGTCACGCTCGATGTCGTCACCGAACAACTTCTCGACGGGCCGAGCGGCGACAAGACCCGCGCCGTCATCGCGCACTTCCTCAAAGCCGAGATCGACCGGGTACTCGGGCCGCTGCGATCGGTGACCCGCCTGGCGGTCGGGCCACGCCAGTTCGACGCGATCCAGGCGACGGCGGGTGCGAGCCTGGCGACGGAGCTGAAGCCGTGGCTGGTCGAGGACGTCGAGTTCTCCCAGACGACCGCGGCCAGCGTCGACCAGCTGGCCACCGAGAAACTGCGCGAACTGCCGCCCGACGAGTTCGTCGAAATGCTGTACACCGCCATCGAACAGGACGCCTGGCTGCTGTACGCGCACGGTGGCGCGCTCGGTGTCCTCGTCGGCTCGCTGCACCTGCTGGTCTTCGGAGTGTGAGCATGGACGAGCGCGAGAACCTTCCCGAACCCGTCCCCGAGCCCGGGATTCCCACCGACCTGGCCGGGTTGGCGCGCATCGCCGGACTGTCGTTGCGCCACATCGTCGGTGCGGTCACCAAGGGCGCGTTGCACACCGCCACCGATCTCGCCGACGACATCCGCGCGGGCGAACCGATTTCGCAGATCATCGACCAGCGGGTCGAATCGCTGCGCCGGATCGCGCTCAGCGCGCTCGGCCTGACCAGCACCGCCTCCGGCGTGTACGGCACTGTCGAATCCGGTGTCGAGGCCGAGGATCTCAAGGCGATGGGCGACGCGATGATCACCGAGGGCTGGGATTCGGCGCAGCAGCCCCGCGATCTGCACCCCTCGTTCGTGCCGATCCTGCACGACCTCACCCCCGACGAGGCCCGCATCCTGCGTTTCCTCGCCGTCGCCGGTCCGCAACCGGCGATCGACATCCGCACCAAGGCGCCGTTCGGGATCGGTTCGCAGCGCCTGGCCGACGGGATCAACATGATCGCCTACATGGCCGGATGCGCACTGCCCGAACGTGATCACCACTATCTGGGCAATCTCCGCAGGCTCGGGCTGGTCCGCTTCTCCACCGAACCGGTCGCCGATTTCCGCCGGTACGCGTTCCTGGAGGCGCAGCCGAGCGCCCAGGCGGCCTACAAGTCGGTGAAGATGCGGGCGATCAGCTCCTATCGCAGCATCTACCTGTCGGTGTTCGGCAAGCAGTTCTGCGACGCGTGTTTCGTGCTCGGCGACTACACCGGGGGCGGCTGGGCCAGTGACGATCGTGGTGACGTCTATCTGGGCAAGGGCCCCCGGCTGCCGTGATCGCCGTCAGTCCTTGCCGCGCAACGCGTCCAGGACATCGGCGAACATGACCGACTTGATGGCGGTGAGCGTGCCCTGATCCTTACCGCCCAGCGGCGCGACGGTCGCGATCGCGGTGTCGAGCACCGCGTCCTCGGCGACGGCGGCATCGACCAGGTCGTAGGCCAGCGCGTCGGTCCCGCCGAAGCGGCGGGCCGTGGTCATCGCGGCGATCGCCGTCTTCGGGGGCACCTTGGCCTGGATCAGGGCGGCCATGCCGTTGGTGAACGGGATGCGGATGTCGGCCTCGGGGAAACAGAAGAAGCCGCGGTCGGCGCGCATCACCCGGTAGTCGTGCGCGATCGCCAGCATGGCGCCCGCTCCGAAGGCGTGGCCGCCGATCGCGGCGACGGTCGGCATCGGCAGGGTGAGCATCCGGCCGAAGAGGGTGTGCACGGCTTCGACGTATTCTGCGGCGTGGTCGCCGTTGGCGGACAGCCAGTCCAGGTCCAGGCCGTTGGAGTAGATCTTGCCGGTCGCGGTGGTCACCAGGGCGGCGGCGCCCGCGGCGACGGCGGCGTCGAGGTGGGTGTGCACCTCGGCCATGAAGTCGGGGGAGAAGCGGTTCTCCCCGTCGCCGAGGTCGAGGATCGCGATCGCGTCGTGGTGGCGCAGGGTGGGCATGGATGGTTCCTTTCAGCGGGGGCCGAGTTCGAGCACGGCACGGACGGCGGCACGCAACTGTCTGCGGGCCAGGGGATCGGTGAGCCGGTCGCGGCGCAGCAGCAGCGCGGTCGGCAGGTCGACAAGGCAGGTGGTGACGGTGGCGACGCCGCGCCGGTCGGCGCGACCCCACAGGGCGCGCGCGAGCCGTTTCAGCGCGGTGAGCAGGGCCTTCTCGGTGGCGGCGATCTCGCGCGCGAGGTCGCCGGGCAGGTCACCGGTGAGCAGGTCCGCGCGGTCGACGAGCATCAGCAGGCGGGCCGAGTCGGGGTGGGTGTCGGCCAGACGCGCCGGGGTCTCGGCGGCATCGACGACCGCGTCGATCCTGGCGCTCGGGTCGGTGGCCTCGACGGCGCGGTCGATGTCGGTGGCTTGCAGGGCCAGGAAGCGGCGGGCCGCGCGTAACCAGGTGCGCGCCAGCACTTCCTGACGGGAGGCGAAGGTGTGGTACAGCGCGCCGTTGGAGACTCCGGTCGCGGCGGCGACGGCGCGCACGGTCACCGCGGCGGGACCGGAACGGGCGGCGATGTTCTCGGCGGCGTCCAGCACGGTCTCCGGGTCGTGAGTGCGCGGTCTCGGCATGAACAAAAGTTTACAGAGCGTCTGCTCTGTTATTCCATTCGGGTGCTCTCATCAGCTGGTAGTACGCGTATTCCGTTCCAGCACTTGGTATTTCGATCTCGCTTCTGGAGATTCCGCCACAGCATAGACTTCGTTGTGCTCGCACGAGTCCTCGTTACGATCGGGTACTGTTCGCATTCTTCGGCCCTGTCCGCACGAACAGATCGGCATCGCGATGTCCCGAGTGGTCACCAAGGAGCAGTACTACGACACCGCTGTGGCGGTGCTCGCCGAGTTCGGCTTCAAAGGTCTCAACATCGGTGTGCTGTGCCGTCGCCTCGGTGTCACCAGCGGCTCGTTCTACCACCACTTCGGCTCGTGGCAGGGCTTCGTGGACACGCTGCTGGAGCACTGGGAGACCCGGCAGATGGTCGAGCTACGCGCGCTGGATGTCGGCCATGGCGATCCCGATGCCGACGTGCGCGCCATGTCGGCGCTGGCAAGCGGTCTGGAACACGGCGCCGAAGCCGCGCTGCGCGCCTGGGCGGCCAACGACGAGTCGGTGCACGTGACGGTCAAGCGGGTCGACGAGTCACGCAGGCGGACCGTGCACCGCGTCATCGACAGCGTCGTCGGCGACGAGGCGACCGCCTCGGTCGTCACCGAGTTCGGTATGGCCATGCTGATCGGGTACCAGCAACTCGCCGCGACCGGCGAACCCACCGAACTGGACCGCCTGCTCGCCGAATACGCGCGCCTGATCTACTCGCACCGCCGCTAGCCGAGCAGCTCGTCCACGTAGCACCAGCGCCAGACTTCCCCGGGCTCCACGCTGCGCATCACCGGATGCGCCGTCGCCGCGAAGTGGGCATTGGCATGGTTGCCCAGCGAGGACTCGCAGCAGCCGATATTTCCGCAATCGGTGCACATCCGCAGATGCACCCAGGGCCGGCCCTCCTCGACGCATCGGCGGCACACCAGCTCACCGACCGGCTCCCGCAGCAGCGGCGCGTGCTCGAGATGCGCGCAGCCGTCGGCGGCCCCGGCACCGGCGAGCGGTTCGACGCCCGGTTCCTCGTCGGCCTCGTCGAACCGATCGATCATCGACTCCTCGAGATCGAGCCGCGCCAGCACATGCTGGAGCACCTCGTAATCCACCGTCCCGGCATCGCGGACCCGCAGCACCGCATCGCGTTCGGCGCCCAGCATCGCCAGCCGCAGGCGCCGGTACTCCGCGGTCGGGGTCATCTGTTCGGCTTCGGGGCGTCCCAGCCGTTCCCAGGCCGCGTTGGTGCGCCAGACCAGCCGTTGCCGCAGCGACTCGACCACCGGTTCCGGCGTGTCGGGGCCGATCTGCTTGTCCAGTTCGGCCAGGCCCGCGCTCGTAGCCTGTTGCAGCAGATCGGCTTTCGCGAGCGCGTCCTCCGCGCGGCTCGGCCCGCGCAGGCGCAGCAGCCGCACCAGCCACGGCAGCGAGGTGCCCTGCACCAGCAGCGTGCCGCCGACCACCACCAGCGCGAGCAACTCCAGTACCGGCAACTGCGGTGTCGTGGCGGGCAGCAACAGCACCGCCGCCAGGGTCACCACGCCACGCATCCCCGCCCACGACACCACCGCGGCGTGGCTCAACGGCTCGGTCGTGCGCCCGAACAGCCGGGCGACCAGGACCGGGGTGAACACCCAGACGGGCCGCGCCAGCATCACCGCGGCGAGCACCGCCACCGCCGTCACCAGCAGGGTGCGATGGTCGAGGCCGCTGTGCCAGGCGCCGTCGACGATCCAGCGCACCTGCAGGCCGATGATCAGGAAGACCGCGCTCTCCAGAATGAACTGGATGGTGCGCCAGTTCGTCGTCTCCGCGACCCGCGACGCGGCGCCCTGCCAGCGTTGCGCGCCGTGACCGAGGATCATCCCGCAGGTCACAACCGCGATCACGCCGGAGGCGTGCACGCGCTCGGCGGGCAGATAGGCGACGAACGGGGCGAGCAGCGACACCGTGGTGTCGAGCACCGGATCGTTGATCCGCTTGCGCAGCAACACCAGTCCCGCCGCGACCGCCCCGCCGATCACCGCGCCACCGACCGCGGCGAGCAGGAAGTCACCGCCGATCTGCCACACCGTCACCGCGCTTGCCATCGCCGCGATCGCCCCGCGCAGCGACACCAGCGCCGTCGCGTCGTTGAACAGCGACTCGCCCTCGAGCACGGTCACGATGCTGCGCGGCATCCCGGTACGGCGCGCGATCGCCGTCGCCGCCACCGCGTCCGGGGGAGCGACCACCGCGCCCAGCGCCACCGCCGCGGCGAACGGCACCGGCAGCAACCACCACACCACCAGCGCCACCGCGAAGGTGCTGAACAGCACCAATCCCACCGACAGCGACGCGATGGTGCGCAGGTTGTCCTTGAAGTCGACCAGCGAGGTGCGCAGCGCCGCCGTGTAGAGCAGCGGCGGCAGCAGACCCAACAGCACCACCTCGGGCTCGAGATGCACCTGCGGCACCATCGGCACATAGGAGGCGGCGACGCCGGCCAGGGTCAGGACGAGAGGTTCCGACACCCCGAATCGCCGGGCCAGCGCCGCGAGCGCGGTCGCCGAGCCGACCAGAACCACCAAGCCGATCGCCATATGCACGACCAGCATTCTTCCATCGGCCCTACATCGGCATCAGGGCCGAGGCGCCATGCGTGCGTCGAGCTCAGCCGACCTGCTCGGTGCCCGCGAGATGACCGACCTCGCCCCACACCCGCAGCCCCAGCCGCGGACCTTCGCGCCGCCACTGCGACACCGACGCGTTCGGGACGGGCTCGAGGTGATCCGGTACCGGCGCGCCCACTCCTTCCAGGATGTAGCGCATCGACATCACGACCGCGTCGTGCGTCACCACCAGGACCTGCTCGCCCGCGGCGGCCACGTCCAGTTCGTCGAGGAAACTGCGCACCCGCAGCGCCACGTCGGCCAGCGACTCGCCACCGGGCGGGCGATACACCCAGTTGCCGACCCGTTCCCTGCGGGCCGCCTCCTCGGGGGCGCGGCGGCGGATCGCCTTGTACGGGTGCAGTTCGAACACACCCATCTCGCGGTCGCGCAGCCGTTCGTCGACCAAGGTCCGGATCGGTCGCAGGTGCCGGTTGCGGGTGGCCGCGGCCTCTGCCATCAATGCCCAGGTCAGCCGGGTGCGCAGGTAGGGGGAGCAGACCACCAGCGCGGGTCGCTGCGTCCCGGACAGCCCCGCCAGCCAGTCGCCCAGACGCCGGGCCTGCCACTGCCCGTACTCGGTCAGGTCCATCTCGGCGTCGGTGCCGCGCATCGGCCGCAGTTCGGTCGCCGGGTCGGCGTACCAGGCATTGGCCTCGCTCTGGGCGTGCCGCACCGCCCACAATCCGCCCAGTGCGCGGGGCACCGCCAATCCTTCGGGCACCTGCACCCACCCCCTCCGTCGATCCAACGCCATCGGTTTTCCTTCGTGCTCGTCCCGTCGTGCCCGGACGCGCCAGGGAATAGCGGCTTCGTCGCCGGCGTTACACCCCAAGAATTTGAACGCCTGTCCAGATATGTCCGGCGGATCGCCGCCGGATTTTCGTGTGCCCGGAGGAGGCCCGCTTGACCACCAGAGTAGAGATCTGGACCGACATCAACTGCCCGTTCTGCTACCTCGGCAAGGCCCGCTTCGAGGAAGCGCTGGCAGGCTTCGACCATCGCGACGACATCGAAGTCGTGCACCGGTCCTTCGAGCTCGACCCCGGCCTGCCCGCAGGCGAGACCGGCCCGGTCATCCCGCGCATCGCCGCCAAATACGGCATCAGCGTCGAGCAGGCCGCCGCCAACGAGCGCTCCATCGGCGCCCAGGCCGCCCAGCTCGGGCTGCCCTACCAGAGCACCGGCCGCGACTACGGCAACAGCTTCGACATGCACCGCCTGCTGCACTTCGCCCTCGAACAGGGCAAGCAGGACGCCCTGCTCGACGCCCTCTACGCGGGCAATTTCGCCGAGCCCGAACCGGTCTTCGCCGACACCGAACGCCTTGTCGCGCTCGCGGTGCGCGCGGGCCTGGACGAAGCCGCGGTGCGCGCCGTGCTCGCCGACCCGGACGCCTACGCCGACGCCGTCCGTCAGGACGAACGCGAAGCCACGCAACTCGGGGCGACCGGCGTGCCGTTCTTCGTCTTCGACAACAAGTACGCCGTCTCCGGCGCCCAGCCGACCGAGGTGTTCACCCACGCGCTCACCACCGCGTGGAACGACCGCCCGGCACCGCTGGTGATCACCGCCGGGTCCGACGGTGAGACCTGCGGCCCGGACGGCTGCAAGATCTAACTGCTCACAGGTCGATGACGACCTTGATAGCGCTGTGGTCACCCGGCTCGAACGCCTCGAGCGCCCGCTCCAACGGCAGCCGCCGGGTGATCAACCGGCCCAGCCACTCCGGGTCGGCTTTCGCCAGCGCTTCCGCCGCCAGCTCGTAGTGGTGCCGGTTGGCGTTGACCGATCCGAACACCACCGCGTTGTCGAGGACGATGTTGCGATTGAGCGCACCGACGTCGACCGAGGCGTCGTTACCGGGGGTGGACACCCCCGTCAGGCAGACGATCATGCCCGGATTGTGGATCTTCGCGGCCTGCAACGCCACCGCCGGTGCGCCGGTCGCCTCGATCACGACATCCGGGTCGACCTTCTCGGCCACCTCCGCGGCCGAACCGGTGTGGAAGGTCCCGCCGAGATCGGCCACCAGCCCCGGCTTCGGACCCTCCGTCGACCGGTCCAGGACATGCACGTCCAGCCCCCGCTGGGCACCCAGCATCGCCGCCAGCAGACCGATCGGTCCCGCACCGGTGATCAGCACCGTCTTCGGATCGAACCAGGCCCGCCCGTTGATCTTCTCGATCTGATCCCATGCCTTGGCCACCACCGTCGTCGGCTCCATCAGCACCCCGAGCTGAGCCAGCGACGGATCGAGCCGCACCGCGTAGTCGACCGGCACCACCCACTCGCTCGACCCGAACCCGTCGATCTGCTTGATCCCGCGCTCCACATAGTCCCCGTTGCGACACATGTCGAACTCGCCACGCGCACACGCACCACAGGGCACCGGATCGGGGCGGCGCACGATCCCGACGACGAGATCGCCTGCGGCGAAACCACTTCCGTCCGGTGCGGTCCGCACCCGGCCCAGCGACTCGTGCCCGAGGATCAGCCGGTCCCGTCCCGGCGGCGCCCAGCCGTACTCACCCGAGGCGATCTCACGGTCGGTACCGCAGATGCCGAGCGAGATCCCGTCGACCAGCAGCTCGTTCGGCCCCGGCACCGGATCCGGCACGTCCTCGATGCGCAACGATCCGGGCTGGTTCGGCACAACGGTCAAAGCACGCATGTCGGTTTCCCTTCCGCCGCAACGGCGATGCTGTCGGAACCTGCACGAGCAACTTGTTCGCGAACACGGACTACCCGCGACAACGGTACGTGATCGCGCAGGTGATCCTGGACTTCGTCGGCCGCGCGGTCATCGTCCCCGACAGCTGTGGCGGCGCCCGGCCCGTCGGCTACGGTGGAACCGCTCGCACCGATCGACCGTTGCCTGCTGGAGGCGTCTTGCGCATCATCGTCCGGATCCTGCTCGTGCTCGCCGCGCTCGTCTGCGCCACCGCACCCGCCCTCGGGGCACCGGCCGTCGACGACGCCACCGGCCGCAAGATCGACGAACTGCTCGCCGTGCGCGCCGAAGCGGGAGCCGTGGACCGTGGCGAACTGCTGGCCCGGCTTTCCACCCGCCTGCTCGGCACTCCCTACGGCGCGAACATGCTCGTCGGATCCGCCACCGAGCCCGAACAACTCGTCGTCGACCTGCGCCGCGTCGACTGCTTCACCTTCCTCGACTACCTCGACGCCGCCTCCCGCTCGACCGACCGCGACCAGTTCGTCACGAACCTGATCGCGACCCGCTATGTCGACAGCCGCGTCGAATTCGCCCAGCGCAAGCACTTCTTCACCGACTGGGCCGCCACCGGCCGCATCGCCGCCACCGACGTCACCGCGAGCCTGAGCTCCGCCGCGGTCACCACCACCAAGCACCTCAACGCCAAAGCCGACGGCGGCAACTACCTGCCCGGCCTGCCCGTCGTCGACCGCGCGATCACCCACATCCCCGCTGCCGCGGTCGACGGGGGAGTCGTGGCAGGTCTGCGCACCGGCGACTTCCTCGGCGCCTACACCCCCGAAGCAGGCCTCGACGTCACCCACGTCGGCATCGTCGTCCAGACCCCCACCGGCCCGGTGTTCCGCAACGCCTCCTCGCTGGCCGAGTACCGGGTCGTCGATACCCCACTGGCCGACTACGTCCGCACCACACCCGGCATCGTCGTCCTCCGTCCGCTCTGAATCCCGCGAGGTTTCGCCCGTGACCACATTGCCCGACCGTCCCCACACCGCGCTGCTCGTCGTCGACGTCCAGAACGGTGTCGTCGGCGAAGCGATCCACCGTGACGAGGTGGTCGCCAACATCGCCGCACTCGTCGACCGTGCCCGCGCCGCCCGCGTACCGGTGATCTGGATCCAGCACTCCGCCGACGACCTCGTCACCGGCACCGAGGCCTGGCAGTACGTGCCCGAACTCACCCGCACCGACGACGAACCCCTGGTGCACAAGCGCTACGGCGACTCCTTCGAAGACACACCGCTCGAGGAACTGCTGGCCGCGGCGGGCGCGGGCCACCTCGTCGTCGCAGGCGCCGAAACCGACGCGTGCATCCGCTCCACCCTCCACGGCGGTTTCGTCCGCGGTTACGACGTCACCCTCGTCGCCGACGCCCACACCACCTTCGACAAAACCCCCTGGGGCGCACCGAAACCCGACGACGTCATCGCCCACACCAACCTCTACTGGCAGTTCCAGCAGGCACCGGGCCGCACCGCCGCCGTCCGCCCGACCGCCGAGCTTGACTTCATGTCGACCTGAACAGGCACGGTGGTCCCATGACCACCTTCGGCTCTGCCCAGAGCGCCGGCTACGACCGCCGCGCCACCCGCCTGCTCGGCAGCCTGTACCGGCGCGTCACCGCCGACATCGACACCGCGACCACCCACGGCGCCACCATCGTCGACATCGGCACCGGACCGGGAAAGCTCCTGTCCTGCTTGGCAACCCGACGCCCCGACCTCCGCCTGCACGGCATCGACCTGTCCCCGCACATGATCGAGATCGCCCACCGCAACCTCGACGGCCACCCCGCCGAACTCACCGTCGCCGACGTCGGCGACCTCCCACACCCCGACGCGAGCATCGACCTCGCCGTCTCGAGCCTGAGCATGCACGAATGGCCCGACCTCGCCGCCGCCACCCGCGAACTGCACCGGATCCTGCGACCCGGCGGCACCCTCGCGATCTACGACTTCCGGTTCGCCCGCACCACAGCGATCCAGCAGGCGCTACGAGCGCGGTTCGGCACGGTCGACACCGAAACCGTCCGGCTCCCATGGCATCCCGTCGCGGTCATCATCCGCTACCGCGCCACGGCATAGAGTCGGCGGATGGCGGGTGAACACTCCACGATCGGTGCGGCGGCGGCACACTTCGGTCTGCCCACGCACGTCCTGCGGCACTGGGAAGACTGCGGACTGCTCACCCCCGAGCGCGACTCCGCGGGCCGCCGCCGCTACCGCGACACCGATCTGGACACCATCGCGATGATCGTCCTCGGCAAGAAGGCGGGCCTGTCCCTCGACGACCTCGCCATCCTGTTCACCCGCGCCCCCGACCGCGCCACCCGCCAGCAGGTCCTCCAAGCCCACCGCACCCGCCTGACCGACCAACTCGCCCGCACCAGAGCCGCCCTCGACGCCGTCACCCACGTCCTCGACTGCGACGCCGAGGACTTCCGCACCTGCCCGCACTTCCTCGACCAGATCGCCGCCGTACGACACTGAGGTCAGACGCCCGTGTCTCCGTCGATGCGTTTCCGGATGAGATCGGCGTGGCCGCAGTGGCGGGCGTACTCGGTCTCGTTGTGCCAGACGGCCACAGCGGTGCTGGGAAACCCCGCTCGGACGTGAGACGATCGCGCATGTGACCAGCACCCCGGAGCGGCCTCAGCATCTCAGGGATCTCGCACTGCTGCGCCGCGTCCGCGACCGTATCGATCGCGAATACGCCCAGCCGCTCGACGTCGAAGCGCTCGCGCGTGGCGTGCACATGTCCGCCGGGCACCTCAGCCGCCAGTTCCGCATCGCCTACGGCGAATCGCCGTACTCCTACCTGATGACCCGCCGCATCGAACGCGCGATGGCGCTGCTGCGGCGCGGCGACCTGAGTGTCACCGAAGTCTGCTTCGCTGTCGGTTCCTCCTCGCTGGGCACCTTCAGCACCCGCTTCACCGAACTCGTCGGCGTACCGCCCAGCATCTACCGCCAGCAGCAGGCCGGAGCGACCCAAGGCATGCCATCGTGCGTGGTCAAGAAGGTGACCAGACCGATCAGGAATCAAGAAGCGCCGGCTTCGGCAGGTAATTAGCGTGGTCGCCATGACCATCACCATTCACCAGAGCTACCTCCCGCAGGACGACCCCGACGCCGCGCTTGCCTTCTACCGCGACGCCCTCGGCTTCGAGGTCCGCAGCGACGTCGGCTACGGCGGTCTGCGCTGGATCGTCGTCGGCCCCGCGGGCCAACCCGACACCTCCCTCGTGCTGACCCCGCCCGCCGCCGACCCCGGCATCACCGACGAGGAACGCCGCGTCATCACGGAGATGATGGCCAAAGGCACCTATGCCGGGATCAACCTCGCCACCGACGACCTCGACGGCCTGTTCGAGAAGCTCCAGGCAGGCGATATCGAGGTGGTCCAGGAACCCACCGATCAGCCCTACGGCGTCCGTGACTGCGCCTTCCGCGACCCCGCGGGCAACATGGTCCGAATCCAGCAGGCCAAGTAAGCCCGACCGCCGGTAGATTCGATATCCGGCGACGCCGACTGACCGAGGGAGACTCATGAGCACGGCCAAGAAATCCGGCACCGCGACTGTGGAGCCGGCCGACAGCCACGACCTGATCCGCGTGCACGGCGCGCGCGTCAACAACCTGCGCGACGTCAGCGTCGAGCTCCCCAAGCGCAGGCTCACCGTCTTCACCGGCGTCTCCGGGTCCGGCAAGAGCTCGCTGGTCTTCGGCACCATCGCCGCCGAATCGCAGCGCCTCATCAACGAGACCTACAGCGCGTTCGTGCAGGGCTTCATGCCCAGCCAGTCACGTCCCGACGTCGACGTCCTCGAAGGCCTCACCACCGCCATCCTGGTCGACCAGTCCCGCCTCGGCGCCGACCCGCGCTCCACCGTCGGCACCGTCACCGACGCCAACGCGATGCTGCGGATCCTGTTCAGCCGCCTCGGCGACCCGCACATCGGTTCCTCGCAGGCCTTCTCCTTCAACGTCGCCTCGATCAGCGGCTCCGGCGCGGTCGCCGTCGAGAAGCACGGCGTCACCGTCAAGGAACGCCGCAGCTTCACCATCACCGGCGGCATGTGTCCCACCTGCGAGGGCAAGGGCAACATCAACGACATCGACCTCACCCAGCTCTACGACGAGAACAAGTCCCTCGACGAGGGCCCGTTCACCATCCCCGGCTACAGCATGGACGGCTGGATGGGCCGCATCTACAAGGGCAGCGGCTTCTTCGACCCCGCCAAGCCGATCAAGAAGTACACCAAGAAGCAGCTCGCCGACCTGCTCTACAAGGAGCCGACCAAGATCAAGGTCGACGGCATCAACCTCACCTACGAGGGCCTGATCCCCAAGATCCGCAAGTCGATGCTGTCCAAGGACGTCGAGGCGCTGCAGCCGCACGTGCGCGCCTTCGTCGAACGCGCCGTCACCTTCGGCACCTGCCCCGACTGCGACGGCACCCGGCTCAGCGCCGAAGCCCGCTCGTCCAAGATCGACGGCATCAGCATCGCCGACGCCTGCGCCATGCAGATCACCGACCTCGCCGAATGGGTCAAGGGCGTCGACGACCCCTCGGTCGCGCCGCTGCTGGAATCGCTGCGCCAGACCCTGGACTCGTTCGTCGAGATCGGCCTCGGCTACCTGTCGCTGTCGCGGCCCTCGGGCACCCTGTCCGGCGGTGAAGCCCAGCGCGTCAAGATGATCCGCCACCTCGGCTCCTCGCTCACCGACGTCACCTACGTCTTCGACGAGCCCACCGCGGGCCTGCACCCGCACGACATCCAGCGCATGAACGACCTGCTGCTGCGTCTGCGCGACAAGGGCAACACGGTCCTGGTCGTCGAGCACAAGCCCGAGACCATCACGATCGCCGACCACATCGTCGACCTCGGCCCCGCCGCCGGTTCCAAGGGCGGCACCATCTGCTTCGAAGGTTCCGTCGACGGTCTGCGCGCCAGCGACACCGTCACCGGCCGTCACTTCGACGACCGCGCCGCCGTCAAGGACACGGTGCGTAAGTCCGGCAGCGCCTTGAAGATTCGCGGCGCCAAGGCCAACAACCTGCGCGATGTCGACGTCGACATCCCGCTCGGTGTGCTGGTCGCGATCACCGGTGTCGCGGGTTCGGGCAAGAGCTCGCTCGTGCACGGCTCGATCCCGATCGACGAGGGTGTCATCTCCATCGATCAGGCCCCCATCAAGGGCTCGCGCCGCAGCAACCCCGCCACCTACACCGGTCTGCTCGACCACATCCGCAAGGCCTTCGCCAAGGCCACCGGCGCGAAACCGGCCCTGTTCAGCGCCAATTCCGAAGGCGCGTGCCCGAACTGCAACGGCGCCGGTGTCGTCTACACCGACCTGGCGATGATGGCGGGCGTGTCCACCGTGTGTGAGGTGTGCGAGGGCAAGCGTTTCATGGCCGAGGTGCTCGAATACACCTTCGCGGGTAAGAACATCAACGAAGTGCTGTCGATGCCCGTCGACGAGGCGCGCGAGTTCTTCGGCGAAGGAGAGGCCCGCACCCCCGCCGCCCACAAGATCCTCACCCACCTCACCGAGGTCGGCCTCGGCTACCTCACCATCGGCCAGCCGCTGACCACCCTGTCCGGCGGTGAACGTCAGCGCCTGAAGCTTGCCACCCACATGTCCGACAAGGGCGGCGTCTACATCCTCGACGAACCCACCACCGGCCTGCACCTGGCCGACGTCGAACAGCTCCTCGGCCTGCTGGACCGCCTCGTCGACGCGGGCAAGTCCGTCATCGTCGTCGAACACCACCAGGCAGTGATGGCCCACGCGGACTGGATCATCGACCTCGGCCCCGGCGCAGGCCACGACGGCGGCCAGATCGTCTTCGAAGGCACCCCCGCCGACCTCGTCGCCGCCCGCTCCACCCTCACCGGCGAACACCTCGCCGACTATGTAGGCGCCTGATCCGCTCGCCTCCCCCCTCGGGCCATAGGAACCCGGGGGAGGAGGCTCGATATCGACGACCCGAGAGCGCGGTCTTGACCTCGCAGCTAACAGGCAGCGTAGTGTCGAGGAGGTCGACAGTGTCGATGCCTGGATCGGTCGACTGCCGATGGAATCGATGTCCGCCCGACCACACCGGGTCTTCGGCCCGCACCCTCGCCGGCACGTTGGCGAGAGCGCGCCCCGCTGCGCGCGGTGCATCTGCCGGACCGGCGATTGCCAGTCCGGCAGCACAAGGCCGCCTGACCAGGCCCGGACCGGCTGAGCGAGCCAACTGGACGATCTCGCGCAGCGTCGGCAAGGCACTTCCGGCATGCGCCGGACAGGTCCAGAATTGACTTGTCGCCTGCTACGCGGCGCTAGGACTCGTCATCATGCAACTGCCTTCCCTATCGTCCATCGAGACCGGCCCCGGTTTACCCGAGGGCGCATTCGAGCTGTCGGCGGCTCAGCACGGCATCTGGTTCGCCCAGCAACTTGCGGGCGACACGCCCTTCTCCATCGCGCAGTACATCGACATGGAAGGGTCGATCGACCTCGAGGTGCTGGCGCAGGCTGCGCGCCAGGCCGGTCGCGAGTTCGGTACCGGGTATCTGCGGCTGATCGAGGTCGGCGGGTACCCCTACCAGTTGGTCGACACCACGCTGGACGAAAGCTCGGTCGTCCTGGATTTCCGTGACGAACCCGATCCGGTGGCGGCCGCGCACACGTGGATGTGCGCGGAGTACGCGGCACCGCTGAACCTGACCGTCGATCGTCTGGTCTGTGGCGCCATGCTGCGGGTCGCCGACAACCGCTGGTTCTGCTACACGCGGATCCACCACATCGTGCTGGACGGTATGGGCGCGGTGGCCCTGGTACAGCGCACCAGTGAGCTCTACAACGCGGCGATCGAGGGCAAGGAACCACCTGCGGCCACGGCCGAACACCTCCGCAAGATCGTCGACGCCGATGTGGCCTATCGCAGCTCGGACCGGTTCGCGGCCGACCGGGAGTATTGGCGCGAGCACCTCAGCGAGATGGCCGACCCGGTGAGCCTCGCCGGGCGCATCGCCGATGTCGACGCGCAGCCGAGGCGCGTCGCGGGCACGCTGACCAGCGACATGGCCGCGCTGCTCGACTCTGCCGCGAAGGCAGCCTCCGCGGGCGTCGCGCCGACCGTCGTCGCCGCGTTCGGCGCCTACCTCGCCGCCATGACCGGAGCCGGAGAAGTCGTGCTGAGCCTTCCTGTCTCGGCGCGCACCACGGCGAGCCTACGACGTTCCGGTGGCATGGTCGCCAATGTCGTCCCGCTGCGGCTCACGCTGTCGCCGACCACCACTGTCGGCGATGTGATCCGCGCCGCGCAGGGTGAGCTCACCGGCGCGTTACGACGACAGCGCTACCGCCAGGAGGACATCTTTCGTGATCTCGGCTGGCCGATGGACGAACCCGCATCGTTCGGGCCGTCGGTGAACCTGATGATGGTGGACACCCGGATTCAGCTCGGCGCGGTCACCGGACGGGTGCATGTGCTGACCTCCGGGCTGATCGAAGATCTCTTCGTCAACCTGTATCCCGGAGTGGGTGGTGAGAGTACCCACATCGACTTCCAGGGCAACAGAAACCTGTACAGCGAAGTCGAATTGGCGGCGCACCACCGCAGGTTCCTGCTGTTCCTGCACCGGTTCCTCGCCGCGGGGCCGGACGCGGCGCTCTGGACCGTGCCGGTCGTGTCCGACGACGAACGGACCGAGCTTGCCCCCGTACGCGGGCCGGAAGGTGTTGCACCCCGTTCACTGCCCGACATCCTCGCCGCCGGCGCGGCGCTCGATCCTGACGCGGTGGCGATCCGCAGCGGCGAGACCACGCTGTCCTACCGCCGGGTCGACGAGTACACGAATCGGCTGGCCCGGCTGCTGATCGTGGCCGGTGCCGGACCGGAACACACCGTGGCGATCTCGATTCCGCGTTCGGCGGAGTCGGTGTCGGCGATGATCGCGGTGGCGAAGACGGGCGCGGCGTTCGTGCCGATCGATCCGACCTATCCCACCGACCGGATCGAATACATGGTCGCCGACAGCGGTGTCATGGCGGGCGTGACCGTCGCGGCCGTCCGACCGTCGCTGCCGGACCGGGTCGACTGGCTGGTCCTCGACGACGAGGCAACCCAGCTCGACGTGGCCGAGCAGGACGCGGCGGCGATCACCGACGGCGAGCGCCACGCCCCCGTGCACCTGGACCAGGCCGCGTACATCATCTACACCTCCGGATCGACCGGATTGCCCAAGGGAGTGACGGTCGCGCACCGCGGCTTGGCCGATCTGGTCGCGAGCTCCGGCACGGAGTTCAGTGTGGATGCCGATTCCGTTGTGGCGCACGCTGTCTCGCCTAGTTTCGATATTTCGATCGAGGAAATCCTGGTGACCCTTGCCGCGGGCGCCACGCTGGTCGTCGTGCCCCCGTCGGCCGCGGCGGGCGAGGAGCTCGCGGAGGTGCTGCGCGCGCACCATGTCACCCATCTCGATGTCACGCCCGCGGTTGTGGGGTCGCTGGATCCGATGACGCTGCCCGAACTGTGCACGGTGGTTGTCGGTGGTGACGCCTGCCCGCCCGAGTTGGTGGCGAAGTGGTCCGGGCGGTCCCTGCTGAACGCGTACGGTCCGACGGAAACCACCGTGACGGTGACCGTGAGCGAAGCCCTCACACCCGCCACACCGATCACCATCGGCAGCCTCGTGCGCGGGGTCTCCGGCGTTGTGCTCGACCCATGGCTGCGGCCTGTTCCCCCGAATACGACGGGTGAGCTGTACCTCGCAGGCCCCGGAGTGGCGCGCGGCTACCACGAGCGCAGCGGACTCACGGCTGGACGATTCGTCGCCAACCCGTACGAGCCCGGCACGCGGATGTACCGGACCGGCGACCTGGTGCGCTGGAGCACCCGGGAGGGCAGGCTGGAACTGGAATACCAGGGCCGCAGCGACTTCCAGGTGAAGGTGCGTGGGTTCCGCATCGAACTGGGCGAAATCGACGCGGCACTACGCCGGGACCCGGACCTGGATTTCGCGATCACCCTCGGCGTCCAGGCCGATTCCGGCGCCACTGAGCTGGTGTCTTACGTGCTACCGAGGCCGGGAGCCGAGATACATCCGGAGGCACTGAAAGCGGCTGCCGGTGAATCGCTTCCGGCCTACATGGTGCCCGCGGTCGTCGTGGTGCTCGACCGCATTCCGCTCACTCCGCTCGGCACGGTAGACCGCACCGCATTGCCCGCACCCGATACAGGCCGCCGCGCGACGGTCAGCCGCGCGCCGTCGACTCCGCGCGAGCAAACACTGGCCGCGCTGTTCGCCGAGGTGCTGAGGCGGGAGGCGGTGGGTGTCGACGAGAGCTTCTTCGCGCTCGGCGGGGACAGCATTGTCTCGATCCAGCTGGTGTCCCGGGCGAAGGCAGCCGGGCTCGCGTTCAGTGCCCGGGATGTCTTCGAGCGCAAGACTGTCGCCGCGCTGGCTGTTGTGGCCACCGAGGTACCGGCACAGGTGGTGCACGAATTGCCCGGTGGCGGCGTCGGCACTGTCGAGCTCACACCGATCGTGCACGCGATGCTGGACCAGGGGGATACGTGGCGCCGGTTCAGCCAGGCGGTAGTGATCGGCTTGCCCGCGGGTATCGAGCGCGCGCGACTCGGCGCGGCCGCGCAGGCACTGGTCGACCACCACGACCTGCTGCGTTCCTCGTTGCGGCACGGCGACGAAGGCTGGCAATGGGTTGTCGCCGACCGCGGTTCGGTCGATGCCGAGACGCTGGTGGAGGTCGTGGCGGCGGGTCCGGACCTCGAGCAGACCTGCGAACGCGCAGTGCAGCGCGCTGCCGACCTGCTCGACCCCGAGTCCGGTGTCGTCGCGCGGTTTGTCCTGGCCGAGCGGGCCGACACCGAACCCTTGTGCTGGCTGGTCATGCACCAGCTCGTCACCGACGAGCTCTCCTGGCGAATCCTGGCGGCGGATCTGGCCACAGCGGCACGGGGCGGCGTCCTGGCCCCGGTCGGCACCTCGTTCCGGCGCTGGGCGCACGGTCTGCTCGCGCACGCGGGCGAGCGCGTCGGCGAACTGGCGATCTGGCAGCGCGTTCTGGCGACACCCGATCCGGCGCTCGGCTCCGACACCCTCGATCCCACTGTCGATGTGGTCGCCACGATCGCGCATCGGCACACGACCATCGCACCGGATATCGCGAACATCGTGCTCGCCGACGTGCCCGACCGATTCCATTGCAGCCCGGACGATGTACTGCTCACCGCACTCACGATGGCACTGGGTCGCCGACGCGACCGGGCCGCCGCGCTGTGCACGCTGGTGGGCCACGACCGCGTAGCGGCCATCCTGCCCGGCGCGGATCTCGCGCGCACAGTGGGCTGTTTCACCAGCATGTACCCGGTGGCCCTCGACCTGACCGGTATCGACCTGGCCGACGCGTTCGCGGGCGGCGCGGCGGCAGGCGCCGCGATCAAGGCCATCAAGGAGCAGCTGCGAGCCCTGCCCGACCACGGCATCGGCTTCGGCGTCCTGCGCTACCTGAACACCGACACCGCCGACGCGCTCGCGGGCGCACCCACTCCGCAGATCCGCTTCGACTACCTCGACCGGACAACGATCGACGGCACACCCGAAGCCTTTCTCCCGCAACGCTTCGTGGCCACGCAGGACGACCGGGCGCCGTTGGCCGCCGTTGTCGACATCAGCGCCGTCCGGACCGACAGCGGTCTGGACGTGACCTGGTCCTACGCCTCTCGGTTGCTCGACGCCGCCGCCGTCGCCGAACTCGCCGAACTCTGGACCGATGCCCTGCGGGCGCTCGCCGACCACGCCGAGACCGCGGATGCGGGTGGTCACACGCCGTCCGACTTCGACCTCGTCTCGGTGACTCAGCCGCAGGTCGACAGGTGGGACCACACCTATCCGAATGTCGCGGACGTGTGGCCGCTCTCGCCGCTGCAGTTCGGTCTGCTGTTCCATGCTCTCTACGATTCCGACACCGCCGACAGCTACACGGTGCAGTCGATTCTCACCCTGGCGGGCACGGTGGACGCGCCCCGCTTGCGCGCCGCCGCGCAGGCATTGGTGGCGCGGCACGACAACCTGCGGGTCGCCTTCGTGGAAACCGACGACGGACCACGCCAGCTCGTTCTCGGTGATGCGGAAGTCCACTGGCAGGAGGTGGATCTCACCAGCATTCCGGACGCCGACCTGCGGCAACGGGAACTGGATCGGGTGATCGCGATGGACGCGCGTGCCCGATTCGATCTCACCCGACCACCACCGTTGCGCTTCATACTCATCCGGACCGCCGCCGACAGATACCTTTTCGTGCTGACCAACCATCACCTCGTGCTGGACGGTTGGTCGGGGCCACTGGTGGTGCGCGAGTTGCTGACGCTGTATGTCACCTCGGGTGATGCCTCCGCGCTGCCGCCCGCCCACCCCTACCGCACATTCCTGACCTGGCTGCGCACCCAGGACGACGCGGCCTCCGTCGCCGCCTGGGCGCGATCGCTGGCAGGCGTGGATACCCCGACCCGCGCGGTCCCGACCGTGGCCGGCATCGAGTCCACCGAGACCGGGACGATCTCCACCGACCTGCCCCACGGCACGGTCGCCCGGTTGGAGACGGTCGCCCGCGAATCCGGCGCCACGGTGAACACCCTGGTGCAGGCCGGCTGGGCGATGGTGCTGGCCATGCTGACCGGCCGGACCGACGTCGTGTTCGGCGGGACGGTCTCCGGCAGGCCACCGGAACTGGCGGGCGTCGAAGAGATGGTCGGCCTGTTCATCAACACGCTGCCGGTGCGCGTGCGACTCGACCCCGCGGAACGGGTGGTCGAGCTGCTGGCCCGGCTGCAGGCCGAGCAGGCCCGGTTGATGGACTACCAGCAGGTCGGGCTCGTGGCCATCCACCAGGCGGTCGGTCTTGCCGAACTGTTCGACACGATGGTCGTTTTCGAGTCCTATCCGATCGACCGGGACATGCTCTCGCAGATGCTCGGCGGCGCGGGGATACAGGTGCTCGATGTCGAAGTCACCGACGCGGCGGCGTACCCGTTGAACCTCCTGGTCACTCCGCTACGCGGCGCCGAGGGGCCCGACACGCTGCACATCACCCTGAAGTTCATGGCCGACAAGCTCGATCACCCGGCGGCGCGGACACTGCTGGATCGTTTCGTCCGGCTGCTGACCCAGCTCGCCGAGCACCCACGCGCCCTGGTCTCGCAGCTGCAGCACTGTGACGACGCGGAACGCGCCGCACTGCTGCCGGTCCGCGGTCCGGAGTCGGTACCGTTGCGGACCCTGCCCGAGATCCTCGCCGACGGCGCGCGCATCGACAGCGGAGCCATCGCGGTCAGCGTGGACAAGCTCACCATGTCCTACGGTGAACTCGACGCCCAATCCAACCGCCTCGCCCGGGTGCTGCTGCGCAGGGGTGCCGGCCGAGAGGTGTTCGTCGCGCTCGCCCTCACTCGATCGCTGGAATCGGTGGTCGCGGTGTGGGCGCTGGCCAAGACGGGCGCGGCCTTCGTTCCACTGGATCCGCACTATCCGGTGGAACGGATCGAGCAGATGCTCACCGACTCGAAGGCCCCGATCGGTGTGACGGTGACCGCGATCCGCGAGAGGCTGCCGGGCACCGTCGACTGGGTCCTCCTCGACGACCCCGGCACGATCCGGACAGCGATGACGGTCTCCGACGCTGCGGTCACCGACGAGGAACGCGGCGGCTCCATCGAGATCGATCAGTCGGCCTACCTGATCTACACCTCGGGCTCCACCGGCACGCCGAAGGCTGTGCTACTCAGCCACCGCGGAATCGCGAATTTCGTGACCGCCTACCAGACGTCGCTCGAACTGGACGCGACCGCGAGCGCACTGCATGTGGCCTCGCCCAGCTTCGACGCCGCGGTGGCCGAGCTGGTGACGACGCACGGCGCGGGCGGGCGGCTCGTGGTGTCGCCGCCGGATGTCTACGGCGGCGCCGAGCTCGAACGACTGCTGCGCACCGAGCGGGTGACCCATGCGGTCGTCACGCCGTCGGTGCTGGCCACGATGGACCCCAGCGATTTGGACCACCTGCGCGGGCTGGCGGTCGCCGGTGAGGCCGTGACACCGGAGCTGATCGAGCGGTGGTCGGTGGGCCGGCGAATGGTGAACCTGTACGGCCCCAGCGAATTCAGCATCACGGCGACCGGGTCGGCGGAACTCGTCGCGGGCGAGCCGATCACGATCGGCGGGCCGATCCTGGGTGCGGCCACGATGGTGCTCGACACCTGGCTGCGCCCGGTCCCGATGGGCGTCGCGGGGGAGCTGTACCTGGCCGGTCCGGCACTCGCCCGCGGGTACTTCAACCGGTTCGCGATGACGGCGGGGCGCTTCGTCGCCGACCCGTGCGGTGCGCCGGGCGAGCGGATGTATCGGACCGGCGACATCGTGCGCTGGAGCATCGGGGACACCGGCGCCTTCGAACTGGAATATCTGGGCCGCAGCGACTTCCAGGTCAAGATCCGCGGCCTGCGGATCGAACTGGGCGAGATCGACGCGGCGTTGTCCCGCGACGAGCAGGTCGGGTACGCGGTGACGATCGGGCGCACGGACCCGGCGGGGGAGACCGCACTGGTGTCCTATGTGCTGCCCGCCGAGGGGGCGGAGTTGGATACCGAGCGGCTGCGGGTGCGGCTGGCCGCGGAACTGCCCTGGTACATGGTGCCCGGATACGTCGTCGTGCTGGATTCGATTCCGCTCACCCGGGTCGGCAAGCTGGACCGCACAGCCCTTCCGGTGCCCGACTTCTCGGGTACCCACCGCCCGTATCTGGCGCCGCGCACCCCGGTGGAAGAAGCCGTCGCCGGAGTATTCGCCGAGGTGCTCGGCGCCGACCGGGTGAGCGTCGACCAGACGTTCTTCGAATCCGGGGGCAACTCGCTGAGTGCGATCAAGGTGGTCGCCCGGGTGAATTCGGCGCTCGGGTCGACCATCACGCTGCGTGATCTGTTCGACGCGCCCACCGTCAGCCAGCTGTCGGCGCGGGTCGTCCCCGCCACCGACGGCAAGCCCGGCCGCTGCGCCCTCGCCCCGCAGATCCGGCCGGACCGGATCCCGCTGTCTCCGGCGCAACAGCGCATGTGGGTGCTCAACCGCATGGATCCGACCTCGCCCGCCTACAACATCGCGGTCGCGCTCCGGGTCACCGGCGAACTGGATGTCGATGCCATGCGGCAAGCGCTCGCCGATGTCGTCGGAAGGCACGAGAGTCTGCGCACCATCTACCCCGCCGACGAGGCGGGACCGCGGCAGGTAGTCATCGATGCCGAGGTGGCCGCACCGGCCATCACCCTGCTCGACACCGAAGACGGCGCACCGCTGCGCGATCGGATCAACACAGTGGCAGGCACCGGATTCGATGTCGCCGAGGAACCACCGCTGCGCGTGGGTGTCTTCCGCGTCACCTCACCTACGGCTCACCCGCCGGACACCGCACCGGTCCACGTGGTCGTCCTGGTGGTGCATCACATCAGCGCTGACGGCGCGTCGATGGCGCCCCTCGCCACCGATCTGGTCGCCGCCTACTCGGCGCGGTCGGCCGGGGCCGACACCGCTCGGGCACCGCTTGCCGTGCAGTACGCCGACTTCGCACTCTGGCATCGCGAGCTGCTCGGTAGCGAGTCCGATCCGGAATCGACTGCCGCCGAGCAGATCCGATACTGGACCCGCACGCTCGCCGGCGTGCCGGAGCTGCTCGAGCTTCCCACCGACCGCCCGCGCCACGCGGTGAACTCGATGCGCAGCGCCGACTACACATTCACCCTGGACCTCGAACTGCACTGTGCCCTGGTGCGATTCGCGACCGCGCACAACGTCAGCCCGTTCATGGTCGTGCACGCCACGCTGGCGGTCCTGATGGCCCGGCTCGGCGCCACCGATGACGTGGTGATCGGCACCCCGATCGCCGGTCGCAGCGAGCAGGCGCTGGACGAGCTCGTCGGCATGTTCGTCAACACGCTGGCGCTGCGTTCCCGCGTCGACCAGAGCGCGGGATTCGCCGAGTTCCTCACCAAGGTCCGGTCGGCCGATCTGGACGCGTTCGGCAACGCCGATGTGCCGTTCGAGCAGCTGGTCCAGGTGCTGAACCCGAGCCGGTCGACCGCGCACCACCCGTTGTTCCAGGTGTTGCTGACCCTGCAGAACTTCGTCGAGCCGGTCCTCGAACTGCCCGGCCTGCGGTTCGAAGCGGAGGATTTCGACCGACGTTCCTCGCAGTTCGACCTGATACTCGACCTGCGCGAGCGCTTCGCCGGGACGGAACCGGCCGGCCTGGATGGCGTGCTGACCTACGCGACCGACCTCTTCGACGAGGCGACGGTCGTCTCGCTGGCCACCCGGTGGCAGCGTGTGCTCACCACCGTCCTCACCCAGCCCGAGGTGCGTCTCGCCGATATCGACATCCTGGACGACGCGGAGCGCAGCGCCCTGGTGCCGGTGCGGGGCCCCGAAAGTGATAGGACGACAACGCTTTCTCAGCTGCTGGCGGCCTCCGTAGCGCAATACCCGGAGCGCGCCGCCCTGGCCGTCGCCGGACACACAACGACCTATCGGGAGATCGACGCGCACGCCGACCGGCTGGCGAGGCTGTTGCTGGAAGCAGGGGCCGGGCCGGAAACCGTGGTGGCGCTGGGCCTGCCCCGTTCCGCCGAACTGCTCACCGGCTTGTGGGCGGCCGCGAAGATCGGGGCGGCGTTCTTGCCGATCGACCCGAAGCACCCGGGGGAGCGGATCAAGCACATGCTGGCCGATTCCGGCACCCGGGTCGGTCTCACCGTCGCCGCCTACCGGTCGATGCTGCCGAACGACACGAACTGGCTCGTGCTCGACGACCCCGAGTTCGTCGAACGCTGGTTCCGTGCACGCGGCACCGCTGTCCGCGAGAGCGAGCTGCCCACCCCGATCCGGCCGGACAACCCGGCGTGGCTGATCTACACCTCGGGCTCGACCGGAACACCCAAGGGCGTCTCGGTATCCCATCGAGGGCTCGCCGATATGGTCGCGGCGCAGCGTGATCTGCTGGGCTTGGACGAGCACTCCCGAGTCCTGCAGGTGGCCTCGCCGAGTTTCGACGCGTCGGTGTTCGAGGCCGTCATGGCGTTCGGCGCCGGCGGCGCCTCGGTGGTGGCGCCGCCGGAGGTGTTCGGCGGCAGCGCGCTCAGCGAGCTGATCGAGGCCGAACGGGTGACCCACATGGTGATCACGCCGTCGGCACTGGCCACCATCGATCCCGCCGAGGTGCCGAGCGTGCGGGTGCTCGCGGTAGCCGGTGAGGCCGTCGGCGCCGAACTCGTCGAACGCTGGGCGGCGGGCCGCACGATGGTCGATCTGTACGGCCTGACCGAAACCACCATCCTGGCAACGGCTTCCGGCCCTCTCGTCGCCGGCGAGCCGGTCTCCATCGGTACGCCGGTCCGAGGCGCAGCCGCCCTGGTTCTCGACGATCGGCTGCGCCCGGTTCCGGTCGGCGTCCCGGGCGAGCTGTACCTCGCGGGACCTGGTCTGGCCCGTGGATATCACGCCAGGCCCAGCCTGACCGCCGCTCGCTTCATGGCCGATCCCTTCGGTGCGGCGGGGTCGCGGATGTACCGCACCGGTGATCTGGTGCGCTGGACGCGCTCCGCGTCGAATGTCGACCTGGAGTACATCGGCCGTACCGACTTCCAGGTAAAGGTGCGCGGTCAGCGCATCGAGCTCGGCGAGATCGATGCCGTCCTCGGTCGCACCGCGGGCGTCGACTTCGCGATGACGCTCGGCGTCCCAGGTCCCACCGGCGCGACGGCGCTGGCGGCCTACCTGGTGCCGACGCCGGGGGTCGAGCTCGACGTCGCGAGGGTGCGCGCCGCCGCGGCGAACACCTTGCCCGCGTACATGGTGCCGTCCGCCTTCGCCGTGCTGGACAGGATCCCGCTCAATGTCGTCGGCAAACTCGACCGGAAGGCGCTGCCCGCACCGGAATTCACAGCCGACCGTACCGAATACCGCGCACCGTCGACACCCACCGAAAAGGCCGTCGCCGGGATTTTCGGCGCGTTGCTCGGTCTCGACGAGGTGGGCGCCGACGACTCGTTCTTCGCGCTGGGCGGCGACAGCATCCTCGCCATCCAGCTGGTGTCGCTGGCCAGGCAACAGGGCATCAATTGCACGCCGCTACAGGTCTTCGAGCACCCAACGGTGGCCGCGCTCGCCACCGCCGCCGATGTCGCGGGTGCGGTGGTGACGCTCGACGAGCTGCCCGGCGGAGGTGTCGGCGATATGCCCATTCCGCCGATCGTGCACTACATGCTCGAGCGCGGCGGTAACTACAACCGCTTCGCACAGTCCGCGGTACTGGAGCTGCCGGTCGGCATCGAACGCGCCCAGATCGTCGCGACTGTCACAGCCGCCGTCGACCGGCACGACATGCTCCGCGCACGGTTGAGCGCAGCCGAGGACGGCGCGCCGCGACTGCTGGTCGGCGAACCCGGCTCGATCGACGTGGGCGCACTCGTCCATCGCGTCGAGATCGACGCCGCCGATTCCGGCCGGCTACGCGAAGACACGGTGACCGAGCTCGATTCCGCGATGAACCGGCTCGATCCGGCACACGGCATTGTGCTGCAGCTCGTCTGGCTCGACCCGGTGGGCGGAGCAGGCGCACGAACCAGGGCCGGCCGGCTCATTGTGGTAGCGCATCACCTCGTCATCGACAGCGTCTCCTGGCGCATTCTGATCCCGGATCTGGTCGCCGCGTGGGCGCAGGTGTCGGTCGGCGACACCCCGGTTCTGGCCGAGACCGGCACCTCGATGCGGCGCTGGTCGCACGCACTGGCCGACGAATCACACTCGGACAGGAGAGTTTCCGAACTCGGCTACTGGCAGCGCGTCATCGAGGGCCGCCCTGACCCGCTGATCGGCTCCCGCGAGCTCGACGCCGCCGTCGATCGGACGCACACCCTGCGCATGGTCGAACGCGCGTCAGCCGCCGAAGTCACCAGCGCGCTGCTCACCACGCTGCCCGCCCTCTTCCACTGCGGCACCAACGACGCCCTGCTCGCCACCCTGGCGCTGGCTCTGGTGCGCTGGCGTGGCGGTGCCGACGACACCGTGCTGGTGCGGCTCGAAGGCCACGGCAGACAGGAGCACGTCATCCCCGGCGCCGACTTGTCCCGCACGATCGGGTGGTTCACCAGCCTCTACCCGGTGCGGCTCGACCTCACCGGCATCGATGTCGACGACGCGCTGACCGGCAGCCCTGCCATGGGCGCGGCGATCCGCGCGGTGCGCGATCAGCTGTCCGCGGTGCCGGACAACGGCATCGGGTTCGGCCTGCTGCGCTACCTGAATCCAGCGACGGCGGCCCATCTTCCGGCACGTCTGCCCGGCCGGATCAGCTTCAACTACCTGGGCCGCTACTCGACGGGTGACGTCCCCGCCGGGCTGGAACGCCTCGGCTGGCTGCCGACCGAGGAACTCGGCGACCTGCACGTCGCCGAACACCCGGACGTGCCACTGCAATCCGCTCTCGATGTGAACGTTGTGGTCATCGGCGACGTGCTACAGGCGAGCTTCGGGTTCCCCGCAACGCTGCTCGACACGGACACGGTGGCCGAGCTGGCCGACCTGTGGATGGACGCGCTCGGCGCGGCCGCGCATTTCGCCGAGACTCCCGCGGCGCAGACGGCCGCTGCCGAGGAAGCCGCGGCACACGCGGCGGCGGTGACCGCGCCCATCCCGGGCGGCCTTGGTCTCGATGTGCTGCTGCCGATCCGGGTCGGCGGCACCGAGCCCGCGTTGTTCTGCATCCATCCGGCGTCCGGAATATCCTGGACCTATCTCGGATTCGCGGCGGCATTGCGGCCGGGCCGACCGATCTACGGCCTGCAGGCTCCGGATCTGGGCGGCAACGAACCACCCGTGCGCTCGGTCGAGGAGTTCGCCGACCGATACATTCGCGAGATCCGCGCCATCCAGCCGGAGGGGCCGTACCACCTGCTCGGCTGGTCATTCGGCGGGCTCATCGCGCACGCCATCGCGACCAAGTTGCAGAAGGCAGGCGCCGCGGTGGGTATCGTCGCGCTCCTGGACGCCGATACCGCCGACATCGACGGTGACAGCATCGAGCGGCTCACCGCGGGCGCCTTCGTCAACACGTTCGGCCCGGTCGTCGGCATCCAGGATGTGCCCGCCGACGCGACCGCGCACGAGGCCGCCGACCTGATCCGTGAGCGGCTCGGCGGCGTATCGCTGATCGACGCGGACGCCATCGAACGGATTGCCGAGTCGCACAACGCATCGGCGCGAACCAGAACCGGATACCGGCGCCCGGTGTTCGATGGCGACATCGTGTATTTCCGCGCGATCTCCGACACCTCCGACATCTTCGGCCCGGACGGCTGGCGGCCGTATGTGACCGGCGAAATCATCAACCACGACATCGAGGGCACCCACTACGAACTGACCGCGCCACACGTGCTGCCCTACATCGCGCGCGTGCTCGACGAACATCTGGAAGGCCGAGGATGAAGAGAAATCGCCGGCGCGGATGTGACCTATCTCGCGGCGATCGGCTCTGGTATCCGCTGCGATCACAGGCATAGCCTGATACCCCACGCGCACCCGAAATAGACTGCACTAGAAGGATATTCGGTGCAAATCGGACATGTCCAGTCACCGTTGGCGATGGGCTGGTTTCGACGTGCGCGCACTGCCGTCCCGGGCGACGTCAGCCATCCGGGCCGACGGCAGAATCCTGGCAAGGAGCTGCACCGGTGTCGGTTCGTCACAATGCCCCCAGTCCCGTTCGATCCGTCATGACCCGCCGCGGCGCACTCGCTGCCCTCGCACTACTCGCAGTCGCCGGCTGCGGCGGCTCCGACACGATCACTCCGCACTGGGACTACGACGCCGACGGCCCCGATCACTGGGCCGATCTCGACCAGCACTACGCGACCTGCCGAAATGGCCACGCCCAGTCGCCGATCGACCTGTCCGACGCCACCGAGTCACACCCCGCCGGAAACATCGAGATCGCCTACCGGCCGATCCCCGCGGCCACCCTGACCAACAACGGCCACACCATCCAGGCCACCGTGCCCGCCGACTCCGGCAACCGGATCGTCGTCGACGGCACCCCGTTCTCCTTGGCCCAGTACCACTTCCACCTGCCCAGCGAACACACCGTCGACGGCGCAGAGACCGCCATGGAACTCCATCTCGTGCACACCGACCAGACCGGTCGACTGGCCGTCCTCGCGGTCCAGCTTCGCGCCCAGGACGCGACAGCGCCGCTGAGCCAGGTCCTCACCGCATCACCGGACCGCGTCGGCGCCACCCGCACACTGAGCAATACCGACCCGCGCACATTCCTGCCCGACAACCTCGCGCAGTTCCGGTACCAGGGTTCACTGACCACACCGCCGTGTACCGAAGGCGTGGAATGGATCGTGCTGCGCACCCCGAGTCCTGTCGCGATCGCCGATGTCGACCGGTATCGCGCGCTGTTCCCGCACAGCAACAGACCGACGCAACCCCGCTACGGCCGCCCGGTCGTCCTCGCCGGAACCAACTAGCGGACACGGCCCGCGCGCGATGTTGTGATGTGGCGTCGGTGTGGACACGGTTGGGCCACACGAGGCCGCCCGGGCTGGCACCGACACCCGACGGAGGGAAATGATCGATCGCAATCGGGTTCGCCAGCACAGGAGGTTCCAGCGATGTTCAACGCGATTGTTCAAATCTGTGGGTTCTTGATCATCGGTGCGGTGGTCGGCGTGTTGGCACGTCTGCTCAAGCCAGGCAAAGAGAGCATCAGCATGGGTATGACGTTGGTGATCGGCATGGCGGCCGCGCTCATCGCCGGGGTGATCGCCAGCCTCATCGGCGTCGGATCGATCACCGAACTCAACTTCTGGGGCTTCCTGATCGCGGTCGTCGCCGCGGTCGTGCTGCTGTTCGCCGCGGAATCGGTCGGCGCCGGCAAACACGGGCCGACAGCCTGAACCACCCCGACGCAACGGCGCACCCCCGGGATCCGGGGGTGCGCTTCGTCTGCAGGCCAAGGCACGCACCGCGATCCGCCGCTGCCCCGACTTCGCGAGAACTACCCTGGCAGGATGGCTGCGGCAATCGAAATCTCGAACCTGGTCAAAACGTTCGGACGAACGCGCGCACTGGACGGGCTCGACCTGCAGGTCACCACCGGCGAGGTGCACGGCTTCCTCGGCCCCAACGGAGCAGGCAAATCGACCACCATCCGGGTACTGCTCGGCCTGCTGCGTGCCGACAGCGGCACCGCCATTCTGCTCGGGGGTGACCCGTGGGCGCAGACCGCCGAGCTGCACCGGCGCCTGGCCTACGTCCCCGGTGATGTGAACCTGTGGCCGAACCTGAGCGGCGGCGAGGTCATCGACCTGCTGGGGACCCTGCGCGGCGGCCTCGACGAGAAACGCCGCGCCGAACTGCTCGAACGATTCGACCTGGACCCGACGAAGAAGGGCCGCACCTACTCCAAGGGCAACCGGCAGAAGGTGGCGCTGGTAGCGGCACTGTCCTCCGATGTCGAACTGCTCATGCTCGACGAACCGACCTCCGGGCTCGACCCGCTGATGGAAGCGGTCTTCCAGGAATGCATCGACGAGGTCAAAGAGCAAGGCCGCACCGTCCTGCTGTCGAGCCACATCCTGGCCCAGGTCGAGGCACTGTGCGACCGGGTGACCATCATCCGCCACGGAAAAGCCATCGAATCCGGCACCCTCGCCGACCTGCGCCACCTCACCCGGACCTCGATCACCTGCGAGACGACCCGCCCACCGACCGGCCTCGACGCACTGCCGGGCGTGCACGATCTCGTCGTCGAAGGCAACCGGGCCAGATTCCAGATCGACACCGTCGACCTCGACCAGGCCATCAGCCATCTCACCGGCTTCGGCATCCGAACCCTGACCAGCAGACCACCGACCCTGGAGGAACTGTTCCTGCGGCACTACGGCGACGAACTCGCCGCCTCCGGGGTACCGGAATCATGACAACGCTGACCGGCACCACCACCCTGATCCGCTTCTTCCTGCGCCGCGAACGGATCGCTCTGATCTGCTGGATCCTCGGCGGTACCTTCCTCTACTACTCCCAAGCCGTCGGCGTCGACCTCGCCTACCCGACCCAGGCCGACCTCGATCGGGTCGCCGCCAGCATGGCGGGCAATGCCGCCATAGTGGCCATGGCGGGCCCGCCGCGGGTACTCGACACCATCGGCGGCCAAGTCGCCTTCCAGTCCGCGGCCTTCGGCATGATCGTGGCCGGACTGATGAGCATGTTCCTCATCGGCCGCCACACCCGCTCCAACGAGGAGACCGGCCGCGACGAACTCATTCGCTCCGGCGTCGTCGGCAGGCACGCCGCCTTCACCGCCGCGGCGGTTCTCACCGTCCTGGCAAACCTGATCTACGGGGCCGCGATCGCACTGAGCCTGATCTCCTACGGGTTGCCCGCCGCCGGATCCATCGCCCTCGGCGTCGGCGCCACCTGCGCGGGCCTGGTGTTCATGGCGATCGCGCTGCTGGCCGCCCAGCTCACCGAAAGCACCCGCGCTGTCTACGGCATCACCGGTGCGGCGATCGCGATCTCCTATGTCCTGCGCGCGGTCGGCGATGTGGGCAACGGGGTGCTGTCGTGGCTGTCGCCGCTGGGCTGGGGCCAGGCGATGCGACCCTACGACGGGGAGAGCTGGTGGCCGGTACTGCTGTCGCTGGCCGTCGCTGTCGCGGTCACCGCGGCAGCGCGGCAAGTGCTCGATCACCGCGACTTCGGTGCCGGCGTACTACCGCCACGACCCGGCCCTGCCCGCGCGGGCACCGCCATGCACAGCGCGTTCGGGCTGGCCTGGCGCCTGCAACGCGGTTCCCTGATCGGCTGGTCGATCGGCATGCTGCTCGCGGGTCTGGCATTCGGCTCGATCGGCAACGACGTGGGCGATCTGCTCGGTGACGTCGATCTGGGCGATCTGCTCGGCCAGGAGATGGGCAGTCTGGTCGATGCCTTCTACGCCATGTCGGCAGGCTTGCTGGCATTGATCGGTTCCGGGTACACGATCTCCGCAGGTCTGCGTCCGCGCGCGGAAGAGGCTGCCGGGCGCACCGAACCACTGCTGTCGACGAGCCTGCCCCGGCTGCGCTGGCTGGCCGGGCACACCGTCATCATGCTCGCGGGTTCGGCGGTGGTGCTCGCGCTCGGCGGACTCGGCATGGGGCTGATGTACGGCGTGATCACCGGTGACATGTCCGAGCTGCTGCCCTTGCTCGGGGCATCGGTGACCTATCTGCCCGCGGTGTGGGTGCTCGGCGGAATCACGGTGGCGCTCTTCGGATTCCTGCCCTCGGCCACCTCGGGTGCGTGGATCGCCCTTGGTTTCTGTTTCGTCGTGTTGATGTTCGGCGCGACGCTGAGATTCCCGAGCTGGCTGATGAGCATCTCACCGTTCGACAACATCCCCCTGGTCCCCGCGGTGGCATTCGCGCCGACGCCGGTGCTGGCCACCACCCTGGTAGCGCTCGCCCTGTGCGTCGCGGGCGCGTACGGATTCCGGCGCAGGGATGTGGTGACCAACTGAGCGGCGCTCAGCGGCGGGGGAGTAGCCCCAGGGTCAGGTGCCTGACCAGATCGTCGAGCAGGTCCTCGGAGTCGTAGTCGGCGGTGTAGCCCGAACCGACGAACGTCGCCAAGCCCTGCAGTGCCGCCAAAGCGGTCACGCCGAGACGTTTCGGGTCGCCGGGGACGATCTCACCGGCGGCCTGACCTTCGGCGATCAGCGCGATCGGCACGGCGAAGGCACGGTCGGCGGCGTCCTGGATCTCCGCGGCGCTCGAGCTGTGCCTGCGCGCGAACATCAGGGGGAGCAGTTCGGGATTGTCGACCGCGAAGCGCAGGTAGGCACGGGCGAACGTCTGCAGGCGCGCCGTGATCGGTTCGTCTGTCACGGCCTGCTCGAAGCACGCGCCGAGCCGTTCCAGTCCGGTCACGGCCAGCGCGTCCAGCAGTGCCTGCTTGTCGCGGAAGTGCCTGCTCGGAGCCGCGTGACTGACACCGGTATCGCGTGCCAGCTGACGCAGCGACAGGCCGTCCGCGCCGACTGTGCGCAGCGCCGACTCGGCGTGCTGCAGCAACGCGGCGCGGAGGTCTCCGTGGTGATAGCGCGAGTGCAGGGACATGGTGCTAGCAGGATATCCGACACGCGGCGAATGTTTGCATTGACTACTTTGTAGTCGCTGACTACATTAACGGTGCCATGACTGACAACACCGCGCCGACGCGCCCGCAGAGCAGCATGCCGATCCGCGAGTGGTTGGCACCGATCACGCTGGTCACCGTGCTGGCCGCGCTCCTGGGAACCATGTACCTCGGCTACACCGCCGACCCCGAGAAGCACCTGCACGACTTCCCGATCGCCGTCGTCAACCAGGACGTCGGCGACACCCTCGCAGGCAAACCCGCCAACCTCGGCGCACAGATCACCACCGCACTGAGCGAGAACATCCCCGCCGACAAGATCGACCTGCGCACCGTCGGCATCAACGAAGCCCAGCGCCAACTGCAGAACGGCGAGGTCTACGGCGCCATCGTCATCCCCGGCGACTTCACCAAACGCGTCGCCATCCTCGGCGCCTCGTCGATCGTCCCCGGCGAGGTCGAACAGCCGATCATCTCCGTGCTGACCAACCCCCGCGCAGGCACCCTCGCCGCCCAGATCATGCACACCATCGCCGACCAGGCCATGACCCAGGTCAACACCACCGTCGGCACCCAGCTCTCCCAGCAGGTACACGGCGCGATCGGCGCCACCCCACTCAGCGGAGCGGCGCAACTGCAGCTCACCAAGCCCATCGACGTCGTCGTCACCCCGTACCATCCGCTGCCCGAAGGCACCGGCCAGGGCCTGGCCGCCTTCTTCTACACCCTCGTCCTGCTGATCGTCGGCTTCAGCGGCGCGATGATGATCAACTCCCTCGTCGACGGCTCCCTCGGCTTCATCCCCGCCGAATACGGGCCATGGCACAAGGCGACCACCCCGGCCCGGATCAGCCGCTGGCGCACCCTGCTCATCAAGTGGGGGATCGCCGCGATCAGCGCGCCATTGGCATCCGGGGTGTTCCTCGGCGTCGGCGCCCTGCTCGACATGTCGATCGAGCGACCGCTGCTGCTGTTCCTCTACGGCACACTGGCCATCACCGCCATCGCCATCACCGGACTGTCGGTCATGGCCGCCTTCGGCACCGCGGGCCTGATGATCAACCTCATCGTGTTCGTCGTCCTCGGCATCCCGTCGTCCTCGGGCACCATCCCGCTCGAGGCCACGCCCCGCTGGATCGCCGATCTGGCCGCCTTCGAACCCATGCACCAGATCTATCTCGCCGTGCGCGCCATCCTGTTCTTCGACGGCCACCTCGAAGCGGGCATGAGCCAGGGACTCTGGATGACGCTCATCGGCCTGGTGATCGGACTGGTCATCGGCGCTGTCGCCACCCACACCTACGACCTGCGCGGCCTGCATCGCCTCGGCCTCGACCACAGCCAGGAACCGGCCACCGCGCAGTAGCGGCACCACCGACCGATCATCCAAGGAAGGGCACTCATGCGAGAGTTCGAAGCCCCCGCTTCCTACACCGTGCCGGAGCACGCGAACAATTCCGACAGCGTGTTCCGGCACGCGGAGCACGCGCCCGACACGGTGCTGTTCACTGTCGCGACCGACAGCGGCGACCTCGCCGACGTCACCGCCGCCGAGTTCGCGCAGACCGTCACCGCCGTGGCGAAAGGCCTCATCGCCTCGGGCATCGAACTCGGCGACCGCATCGCCATCATGGCTCCCACCCGCTACGAGTGGGTCGTGCTCGACCACGCCATCTGGGCGGCCGGCGGCTGCACCGTCGCCATCTACGACAGCTCCGCCGCCGAGCAAGCCAAGTGGATCCTGCAGGACTCCGCGACACAGCTGCTGGTGGTCGACAGCGACAAGCACCGCAGGGTCATCGACGAGATCGACCCCGACGCCCTACCCGAGCTGCGCGAAATCCTGCAGATCGACAAAGGCGTCATCGCCGAACTCACCACCCGCGGCGCCGATCTGGACGACCACGCCGTCCACACGCGTCGCGCACAGGTCGGCGCCGCCGCACCCGCGACCCTGATCTACACCTCCGGCACCACCGGCCGGCCCAAGGGGGTGCTGCTCTCGCACGCGAACCTCTATGCCGAGTCGAAGTCCGACCGCATCGCCCTGGAGGAGTTCGTCACCGAGGGCAACAAGACCCTGATGTTCCTGCCGCTGGCGCATGTCTTCGCCCGTGCCGTCACGCTGGCCGCACTCGACGCCAAGGTTGTCGTCGCGTTCAGCTCCGACTGGTCCACGCTCGTCGACCAGTTCGGCGCCTTCCGCCCGAACTTCATCCTCGCCGTGCCGCGCGTCTTCGAAAAGGTCTTCAACGGCGCGAAGCAGAAGGCACACGCCGCAGGCAAAGGCAGGATCTTCGACCGAGCCACCGAGACGGCCATCGCCTGGAGCGAGTCACTCGACAACGGCGGCCCCGGACTCCTGCGCACACTCGAACACGCCCTGTTCGACAAGCTCGTGTATCGCCAGCTGCGCCTGGCCCTCGGCGGACAGTGCGAGGGCGCGGTATCCGGTGGCGGACCGCTCGGCGCGCGCCTCGGCCACTTCTTCCGCGGTGTCGGTATCCCCATCTACGAGGGCTACGGACTCACCGAGACCACCGCCGCGATCACCGTGAACACCCCGAAGAACACCAGGGTCGGCACCGTGGGACGCCCGACCGAGGGCCACGGCATCAAGATCGCCGACGACGGCGAACTCCTGCTGCGCGGCCTCGTCGTTTTCCACGAGTACTGGGGAAACCCCGACGCCACCGCGGACGCCTTCGCCGACGGCTGGTTCCGCACCGGCGACCTCGGCGCCATCGACCGCGACGGCTACCTCACCATCACCGGCCGCAAGAAGGAAATCCTCGTCACCGCCGGCGGCAAGAACGTCTCACCCGGCTCGCTCGAGGACTCGCTGCGCGCACACCCACTGATCGGCCAGGCGATGGTGGTCGGCGACGGCCGCCCCTTCATCGGCGCGCTGATCACCCTCGACCCCGAAGCCCTTCCAGGATGGAAGCAACGCCACAACCTGCCCGCCGACACCCCGATCGAGCAACTCGTCGAGAACCCCGACCTCGTCGCGGAGATCGACGCCGTGGTCGCGGAGACCAACACACTGGTATCCCACGCCGAGGCCATCAAGAAGATCCGCATCCTGTCCGCGGACTGGTCCGAGGCGACAGGCGAACTGACCCCGAAGATGTCACTCAAGCGGGCGGCCGTCATGAAAAAGCACGCCACCGACGTGGACATGATCTACGCCTGAGTCCTCGCGCTGTTGGATCTGGAGTTCGCCGGGGCGCGGGCGGTACTGTGATCAGGCATGTTTCCGGGATGCGGTTCGCCCGCAGCGTTCGTGCCTCGTGCTTCCGTGCTGGAAGGACCCGGTTCATGTGTATGTCCTGCGAGGGCCCAGACAGCGGGCAAGGACATCGAGGCCTGACTCGTCGATCGGCGATGGCTGGGATGGGTTCGGCGGCCACACTGTTCGCAGTCGCGGCATGTGGTTCGTCGAACAACGCGGACAAGACGTCACCGGTCAGCGCCACAGCGACGCCCGCGCCGGCGTCGCCGGTGAAGCTGGGTGTCGTCCTGCTCGGAACCCGCGCCGGGCCCTACGTGCAGGGCGATCGGACCGGAATATCCACGGCTCTGGTTGTCGACGGCCAGGTCTATCTGGTCGACTGCGGCCAATCGTCGGTGTGGCAGTACCACCGCGCCGGATTGAAGTTCGCCGCCTTGAAGAACATCTTCATCACCCACCTGCACGCCGACCATGTGGCCGACTACAACAACTTCTTCATGCTGGGCGGCTCCACCGATGTCCGGGTAGCCGACGGCGTGTCGGCGCCGGTACAGGTCTACGGGCCAGGATCCGCCGGTGGGCTGCCACCCGCTTTCGGCGGAGCAGACCCACCCGTAGCCTCCCCGGGCGATCCGACACCTGGCCTGGCGGATCTGACTCGCCGATGCAACGAGGCGTTCGCCTACAGCAACAACGTGCTCATGCGTGACACCGGCTTGCAGGACACGTCGGCCATCGCGGTCGTCCACGAGATCGCCCTGCCGCAGGTCGGCGCCAGCTACACCGATACGGCACCGGCGACCGCACCGTTCCCGGTCATGACCGACGACCACGTGCAGGTCACCGCGACGCTGGTCCCACACGGCCCGGTATTTCCTTCGTTCGCGTTCCGGTTCGACACCGAATACGGCGCGGTCACCTTCTCCGGAGATACCACCAACTCCGAGAACCTCGTCCAACTCGCCCGCGGTTCACAACTGCTCGTCCACGAGGCGATCAACACCGAGGGCGGAATCCTGTCTCCCGCGGCACAATCACACATGCGCGAGTCACACACCGCGGTGCAGCAGGTCGGCACCATCGCCGCCGGCGCCGACGTCCCCACACTCGTGCTTTCACACATCGCCGACTTCGGCCCCACCGCGACGGTCGATCCGGCGCAATGGACCCGCTGGGCTCAGCAGGGATACTCCGGCGAGGTGATCATCGGCAACGACCAGCAGTCCATCACCCTTCGATAGCAAGCTCGGCCGACGGGACCGATCGACCTGCTCGACGGCCACTCCTGATGGACGCCACCATGCCGAGCGCAGCGAGAACCGCGAACGTCGCGAACAACCATCGTGCCGGGGTCGCGCCGCCCGCATCGGTCGCGTTCACCACCACCCCGGCCAAACCCGCGCCGAAAGCACCGCAGACCAGCTGAACGGTGTTGATCGCCGCGGCGGCCCTGCCACCTTCGCCGGGGTCGTCGACACCGCCCATCGCCCACGCCGAAAGGTGCGGCCACGCCATACCGATGCCGGCACCGGTGAGCAGCAGTGCCAGCACCCAGTCGGCAACGACCCCTGCCGAGGCGTTGTCGACCTGGCCGACCGCCGCCGACATCAAACCGACCGCCATGACCAGTGGTGCCAAGGCGACGATCCGAACGATCGCTCGCGGGCCCGTCACCGACGCACTGACGATCTCACTCATCGTCCACCCGACAGCCAGTGCCACTCCGAGGAAGCCCGCCGCCACGGGCGTGAGATGCGCGAGCCGCTGACCGAAGTAGGGCACGTACATGTCGACCATGGTGGCGGCCATGAGCATGCCGAGCGTCAGATAGACCCACTTCAATGGGCCGGGCCGAAATGCGGTAGGTGGCAACACAGCTGCCGTCGCCCGGCGATCGACGGCGATGAACGCGCCGACAAAGCCTGCCCCGACGACGAGCAGTGCCACCGTCCAGCCGACATTGCGGGGGAGGGCCGCGACGCTGATCGCCAACGCGGCCGAGGCGAGCAGGAGCAGCGACCACACCGGGATCCGGTCCGGTTTTCGCGGTGGCTCGCCCGTGCGTGCAGGCAGAGCGAACGGCACCAGCGCCGCGATGAGTCCGGTCAGGATCAGCAGTGCCCCGAAAGCCCAACGCCACGAACTGGATTGCGCGAACAAACCGCCGGCCGCTGGGCCCAGCAGCGTGCCGACTCCCCACATCGCCGAGACGAGCGCTGAGGCTTTCGTCCACAAGGTCTGCGGAAGAGCCGAGTTGATCACCGAATAGCCCAGGCCCGCGATCATGCCGCCTGCCGCGCCCTGGACGGTCCGTCCCGCCAGCAGGAACTCCATCGTCGGTGCCATCGCACACATCGAGGTGCCGAGACCGAACACGGTCAGCCCCACCAGATACGACCATCGGGCCCCCAGCCGGGCCAGCGTCGCACTCACCGTGGTGGCGGCAATGACGGAGGCGACCAGGTACACGGTGGTCACCCACGCGTAGAGGCGCTGGCCGCCGATTTCGGCCACGGTGCTCGGCAGCAGGCTGATCGTCAGAAATTCGTTGGTGGCGTACAGTCCCACGCCACCGGCCAGCACTGTCGAGGCCGCGAGGTATTTCGGGCCAAGTAGTTCCCGCCAGGTGCCGCTGATTGCCGTCGCCGTACCCGTCATGGCGGTGATGCTACGACCACAACTTTGCTCGAGGTCAACAGTCGCGCGCTACTTCCCCGTGACGCCGGCCAGCCAGCTGATTCCGGGCCAGGACTTGGGCAATCTGATCAAGCCACCCAGTGCCAGCAACACCAGGTCCTCATAGCCCTCGCGCATCTCCGCGAGGTGATCCCAGGCTCGGTGACGCTGGACGGCATCCTCCATATGGTGCAGGGCCCAATGCGCGCATGCCGAGGCTTCCGCGACCCGCGCGATCACTCCGCCCACCGAATCGGTTCCCCGGGGCGTCCCGGCCCGCGGCCGGGGAAGCTGCGCGGCGATCCACGCATCGATCTCGTGGACGACGCCCGCGACTTGCCGGCGAATTATGTCGGCGGACGGGTCACCGAGCCACGCTCGGTACAACGATCCCAGCGTTCCCGCCCACTGCGCCAGCGGGCAATCACTGTCGGTGGATCCACTGACCGCACGCAGCAGATCCTGCGGTGACAGAAACGGACCGTACTGCGGAGGCACACGCAAACCGGGACTCTCCACCATTGTCCGAGTCACCTGGCGAGCTGGTTCGGCGTTACCCGAGCCATCCTCGATATTCGAGGTGCGAGATGCACACTTCTATCGACATACACGATGATCTCCTGAAACAGGCACGTCGAAGGTGAACCACACGCCTGTGAAGAATTAGCTTTCTCCTAGGTTGGGACGGACACCGCTGTCCTTCCGCGAGATCCCGCGTGATCAGGGATACTGGGCGCTTGCCCAGCCATCCGGGTACGCGGTACTCGCGAGTAACAAGGTAGCAGTCATGTGACGAAGCACACCAACTCCTCCGCGAAGTCTCAGCAAACTCTCATGTAACGCGACGGGCATGGAGGCGATGACGCAGACCGATGCCGACCGACGACCCCGCAAACTGCCCGCAGGCGGCGGGGCGACGACGCGGCATCCCATACACGACACGATCGACAGAGTTCGACTCGCCTGTTTTGTAATCGATTGTGCCGCAACATGATTCAATGCTCGAATGCAGAATCGTCCCTACCGCGTGCACCAGCACGCACTTGGAGTGGTCAGCCAGTGCGTCACTGTCGCCGACCGATTGACCGCGTCGATGCGTTGTCTCGACGCCCTGGTCGAGGGCGTGATCGGCGAGGATCCGACAGCACGTGCCGAGTTCGACCACTACCTCGTGGCCGCGGGCGCATCGATCGCCTCGGTCGAAACCGTCGGCAGACGAGTAGTCGCCGAGCTCGAAGAGTGCGCACGAGTGCCGGCACCCACGGTCCAACGCAACGCAGTGGCCGGTCAGCGCAACCGATGGGCGGGCTCGGTCGGCGCGATCCTGTTGACCGAACACCTACGATCCTTGACCGCGCTGTGCCATGCCACCAACGCCAGTGGCTGCTCTGCCGGACTGGCCGCAATACGTGACATCCTCGCCGATTCCTCGCCCGACGGGCGACTGCTGCGCGCGAGCATCCTCCGCACCGGCGCGGCGGCGAAGACCCTTCAAGGCATCGCCGACGATCTCTTGGCGGTCGCGCACATGTTCGGCGACGCACTGATCCAGGGCGAGGAATTCAACTACTCCTGAGTTCCTTCCCCAGCCCCACTAATTCGTCACAGTGACGAATTAGTGGGGCTGGGGAAGTGGAGGGGGAGTGTCGAGCCCGGGCCTCCGATTCCTCGGATTCGGCAATTCGTGTGCATTCCGGGCCCCAGATCGGCCGATTCGAACATTCATCATGAGCGGTCGTCAATTGACTCGGCGTCGAAAATCGCTCAATTCGTCGTCAGATCGCCGAAGCGCCTGCGTCAGCGGAGAACGAACGGTCGCGCGCGCACGCAACACGGTCGTGGACGCTCCGGCGCCGACGCGACAGTGATTGGCGCACACTGCAACACAGCACGCACTGCAAAAACATCCGAAAACCTCACCTGACCGCTTTCGTTCAAACGCCGATAATGCACATTATGTCAAGTAACGGTCGGATACGCCTCTACCCCAGCAGTCGACTTCGTCGCACAATGAATGCATGACTCATGGGTTTCGTACAGGTTTGGCGGACCCTGGAATGGTGCCGCGCTTCCTCCCCGACTTTCTGCTGCGGAATAGTCAGATGCTCGCGATTGCCGCGGGTTGCGACTCGCTGTGGATGCCGGATCATCTGATCGCTGCCTTTCCCGCTTCGATCTGGCAGCCGAAGTATGTCGGCGGTGCACGGCTCGCGGACAAGGCGAACGCCTTTTACGAGCCGTGGACGGTTCTCGGCTACCTCGCTGCTCGCAATCGTGTCGCCCGTAAGCGGCTCGGTGTCGCGGTCACCGACGCCGGCCGTCGGAATCCGGCGGTGACCGCGCAGGCGGCGGCATCACTGCACCTGTTGAGCCGTGGGCGCGCGATTCTCGGGATCGGTCCGGGTGAGCGCGAGGGAAACGAGCCGTACGGGGTGGACTGGTCGAAGCCGGTGGCCCGGTTCGTGGAAGCGGTGGCCACGATCCGCTGCCTGTGGGATTCCGGCGGCGAACCGGTCAGCCGGGACTCGGAGTACTTCCCTCTCCATGATGCGGTCTTCGACGTTCCGCCGTACAAGGGCACCCGGCCCGAGATCTGGATCGGTGCGCACGGGCCTCGGATGCTGCGGGCCACCGGACAGTACGGCGACGCCTGGTGCCCCGCGTTTCCGCAGCTGCCGAAGGAATACGCGGAGAAGCTCGATCTCGTGCGGAGCGCCGCGTCGGATGCCGGCCGTGACCCGTCGGCGATCCTTCCGGCTGCCTACTTCTGGATGCTGGTCGGCCGCAGTCCGGCCGAAGTCGACGAGTTGATGGGAGCCGTGGTGCCGCGAGCGATGTCTCTGGTCGCGCCGGCCGGGATGTGGAGGCGGCATGGCGTCGAGCATCCACTCGGCCCGACGTTCAGTGGTCTCCAGGACATACTCCCCCAGACCATCGACGAGGAAACGGCGCTCGCCTACGCGAAGCTGGTGCCGCCGTCGCTGGTACGCGAGGTTTTCGTCGTCGGCACGCCCGCCGAGATTCTGGAGCAGATGGTCGAGCGCCGCGATCACGGTGTGCGGTACGCCGTGGCCATGAATTTGAGTCCCATGCATCCGAGCTTGCGGACGGGCCTGGGTGCGTCGGTTCCCTTCCTGCAGGTCATGCGCGGGCTTCGTCGGCTGTGAGTCTGTGCGGCGGGCACAAACCGCGCGGACTCAGATCGGTGCGGTGAGCACGTGGCGGTACCAGCGGCACACCCCGAGGGCGAAGCGGAGCTCGAAGTTGTCTGTGTCCACAGCGATTCCGTACCGGCCGGTGAGTTGCTGGATGCGGTATTGGACGGTGTTGCGATGGACCTGGAGTACCCGGGCGGTGCGTGAGTAACTGCCGCTTTCGGCGAGAAACACTTCCAGGGTGTGGCGCAGTAGTTCGGTCTTGGCGTTGTCGACCGCGAGCGGTCCGAGGACGCGGTGGACGAGATCGGCGAGTTCCTCCGGCTCGTCGGCCAGGAGCGCGAAGGGCGCGACCGCGTCGAAATCGATGACGGCGGGTGCGGACTGCCCGGCGGCCACGGCCAGTGCCTTCGCCCGCGCCGCGCTGCGGGCCGTGCGCCGGAATCCCGGTACTCCCCCGCCGACGGATCCGAAGGCGACGCGCACGGGCAGGCCGGCGGCCTTGATCTGGTCGGTGAGCCGGTCGAGCGAGAACTCCTCGGCGGGAACCCACACCCGCATGTCGCGGTCGCCGGTGGTCGCGACCATGTCGGTGCCGCCGCCGGGGAGGGTCGCGGCGATCAGCTGGCGTGTCAGCTCGAGAGCGCGCGCGGCGTCCGCGCCGGCGGCGCCCGCCTGCGTCCATACCTCGGCCGCCAGGTGCTGTCGGTCGAGGCGGTAGCCCAGCGCTGCTTCGGCGGCGGGGAGGTCGATGTCGTCGCCGTCGAGGAGCCGGGTGATCCACTGCTGGCGGGCCGCTTGGCGGCTGCTGAGCCAGCGATCGCGTTCGGTCTCGTAGATTCGGCCCATCGAGGAGTTGAGGCGGTCCAGGTAGGTGCCCGCGAATCGGAGCAGCTCCGCGATCCGGGCGGCCTGGTCGGTGCTCGGCACGGCGAGGATCAGTCCGATGGCCGCGTCCAGCATCCGGTATTGCCCCAGCCCGTAGGCGCGCAGGAGCACGGTCAGCGGTACGCCGCGCCGGGCGAGGCGCTGGGCGTAGGCCGCGGCGCCCGCGGGTGGGGCGACGGTGGCCGGATCGATATTGTTGGCCAGGACATACTGCACGAGGGCGATGTTCTCGGCGATGCTGGCGGCGCGCATCTCGGCGAGGTCGAAGGCGATGTCGGTGACCGGGATCATCTGCTCGGTCACCCGGATGAGGTCGTCGGTGATCGATACGGTCTGTGGACCCAGCGCCTGACCGACCCACACCAGTGATCCGTATGTCGCCACGGGTGGCGCTCCGTCCGTTGAACAAAAACTGTCGACGATATTGTGCCATGCGCACAAATTTCAGCGGCAGAGTGCGCTCGACGTCGGTGCGCGCACCGATTGTGTGGTCGTGACAGCGTGACGTGTGGTGTCATGGTCGCCGAACGCCCCGATATCGACTCCTTCTTGCTTGTTCGACACTGGTCCACCACCCGGTAGGCCCAGAATCCGACAGGGTTCGTGGGTCATCGCAGAGATGTGGGCCGGACGTGTGAAGGATGTTGTACCCGGATGGTTGAAGTGCGTCGTGCATCGCGAGGTCGGGGCAACCGCAAGTCGAGTACTCCCCTCTTCTCGCAGCTGCTGACCGCTGCCGTCGACACCGCGGCCGACGCCATCGCGATCACCTTCTCCCCTGACGGCGGTGCGCGGCGCGAGCTCACCTATACCGAGCTCGACGAGTCCTCGTCGCGGCTGGCCAGGGATTTGCTGGACCGCGGGGTCGGTCCGGGCGATGTCGTCGCGCTGGGTTTCACCCGTTCGATCGAGTCGGTGCTCGCCGTATGGGCGGTGGCCAAGACCGGCGCCGCCTATGTTCCGGTCGACCCGGCGCTGCCCGCGGACCGGATCGCCTACCTGGTCGCCGACTCCGGCGCGGTGCTCGGTCTCACCTGCTCGGCGCACCGGCAGGCGCTGGGCGACGGGATCGAGTGGGTCGAGATCGATGCCGCGCCGCACCGGGAGCGGATCGCGGCGCGTCCCGCGCACCCGATCTCCTATGTCGACCGGGTGCGTCCGTTGACCGATCAGCATCCGGCCTACGTCATCTACACGTCGGGGTCGACCGGTCGCCCCAAGGGCGTGGTCGTCACCCACACCGGTTTGGGTGCCTTGGTCGCGGCGGCGCGGGAGCGCTATTCGGTCGACGCGGACGCCAGGGTGCTGCATGTGTGCTCGCCGAACTTCGATGTCTCGGTGCTCGAGCTGCTGCTGACCTTCAATTCCGGCGCCACGCTGGTGGTCTCTCCCCCGACGGTGTTCGGTGGTTCCGATCTGGCCGTGCTGTTGCGCCGGGAACGGGTGACCCATGTGCTGATCACCCCGGCGGCGCTGGAGTCCGTCGATGCGCACGGGCTGGATGCGTTGCGGGTCGTTGTCGTCGCGGGTGACGCGTTCGGCCCTGCTCTCGTGGATCGGTGGGCGGTCGGCGGCCGGGCCTTCTTCAACGGGTACGGACCGACCGAGGCCACTATCCTGGCGACCGGCAGCGCCGAGTTGCTGCCGGGACAGCCCATCACGATCGGTTCGGCCTTCGCCGGGGTCGGTGCGATGGTGCTGGATTCGCGGTTGCGGCCGGTTCCCGCGGGCGTCGCGGGCGAGTTGTATCTGTCGGGTCCCGCGCTTGCCCAGAGTTATCTGGGCAGGCCGGGGCTCACCGCGGATCGGTTCGTCGCGGCGCCGTTCGCGGGTGCGGCGGGGTCGCGGATGTACCGGACCGGTGACCTGGTTCGCCGCACGCCGGGCGGTGAGCTCGAATATCTCGGCCGTTCCGATTTCCAGGTGAAGATCCGCGGGTTCCGTATCGAACTCGGCGAGATCGATACGGCGCTCACTTCGCATCCGGACCTCGAGTACGCCGTCACCATGGGAGTGACAGCGGACTCCGGTGCGACGGTGCTGGTGTCGTATGTGCTGCCCCGCCAGGGTGTTTCGGTCGATACCGAGGAGGTGGCCCGTTTCGCCGGGACGTCTCTGCCCGGTCATATGGTGCCCACCGTCATCGTGGTGCTGGACGAGATCCCGCTGACGCCCAACGGAAAGCTCGATCGCGCTGCGCTGCCCGCACCGGTGTTCGGTGCGGTCGGGTCGCGGGCCCCGGAGGGTCCGGTCGAGACCCGGATCGCGGAGTTGTTCGCCCAGGTGCTGGGTGTGGAGCAGATCGGTGCCGAGGATTCGTTCTTCGCGTCGGGCGGGGACAGCATTCTGTCCATCCAGCTGGTGACGCGGGCGCGGGCGGCGGGTATCTCGTTCACTCCGCAGGATGTGTTCGCGCAGCGGACCGTCGCCGGGCTGGCGCGGGTGGCGGTGCTGGGTGGCGAGCAGGCGCCCGCGCTGCCGGAGTTGGCGGGTGGTGGTGTGGGTGAGATTCCACTGACCCCGGTGCTGGCTGGCTCGCTGGCGGGCGGGCGGGTTTTCGGCCGGTTCAGTCAGCAGATGGTGCTGGCCTTGCCTGTCGGCATCGACCGGGACGGTGTGCTGAGCACCCTTGCCGCGGTGGTCGATCATCACGACATGCTGCGTGCTCGTCTGCGGGAGGTCGACGGGCGTTGGCTGCTGGAGACGCTGCCGCCGGGCGCTGTGGACGTGAACGGGCTGCTCACCCGCACCGATATCCCGGCGGGCCGGACCGAAGATGAGCTCGCCGATGTCGCCGCGGCCGCGATGGATTCCGCGCTCGCCGCGCTGGACCCGCAGAACTCCCGGATGATCGCCTTCGGGTGGCTGTCACGGGAGGACGGTCAGGACGGGTTGATCGTCGCGGCGAATCACGCGGTGATCGACGGTGTTTCCTGGCGAATCCTGTTGTCGGACTTGGTCGCCGCGTGGGCGCAGTATTCGGCCGGGCAGCCGATCGTGTTGCCTGCGGTGGGGACCTCGTTGCGCCGATGGGCGCACGCGCTGTCCGACGCGGCGGCGAGTCGCCGCGACGAGCTCGACCATTGGCAGCGCACTCTGGCGGTTCCCGATCCGCTGCTCGGTGACCGGCCGCTGGATGCTGCCGTCGATACCGCGCCCACCGTGCGGACTTTCAGCGTCACGGTGCCCGCCGATGTCACGCAGGCGGTACTGACGGAATTGCCGACGCTGTATCGCGCGGGCGCCGAAGACGGGTTGCTGGCCGCGCTGGCGCTGGCGGTGCGTCTGTGGCGGGCCCGCCGTGGGGTCGATGCGCCGGCGACGCGGGTCCGTCTGGAAGGTCATGGCCGTGAGACCTCGGTGGTCGACGGCGCGGATCTGACGCGGACGGTCGGCTGGTTCACCAGCATGTATCCGGTCGCTCTCGATCTGAGCGGGATCGATGCCGAGGCCGCGTGGCGCGGTGGCGAGGCTACCGCCGCGGTGGTCAAGGCGATCAAGGAGCAGCTGTTGGCGGTGCCGCACAAGGGCATCGGCTTCGGCATGCTGCGGCATCTGGACAGCGAGTCCGCGGCCGCGCTGGGTGGTGCGCTCGGCCAGGTCGGCTTCAATTACCTGGGTCGTGTGTCGGCAGGCGAGGTGGCGGAGACGTTCGCCGATGCCGGGTGGCTGCCCACCGCCGACTGGGGCGAGCCCGCGGCGGAGCAGGATCCCGCGCTGCCCGCGGCCGCCGTGGTCGACATCAACGCACTGGCCACCGGCACCGACGCCGGTGTGGAGTTGCGGGCGTCGTTCTCCTACGCGTCGGGGATCATCGACGAGGCGTCGGTGCGGGAGCTGGCCGACTGCTGGACGGCGGCGCTGACGGTTCTGGCCGATCATCTGCGTGATCCGGCGGCCGGTGGCCTGTCCCCCGCCGATGTTCCACTGGTGCGGGTCACCCAAGCGGAACTGGACATCTGGCAGCGTGAACGTCCCGGGTTGAGTGATGTGTTGCCGTTGGCGCCGTTGCAGCTCGGATTGTTGTTCCTCGCGCAGGTTTCGCCTGCGGATCCGTATCTGGTCCAGTTGGCTGTCGAGCTGGCGGGCGCGGTGGATATCGATCGCTTGCGGCGGGCGGCGCAGGCCGTTCTCGACCGGCACGCGATCCTGCGCACGTCGTTCGGTTCCGCGGCGACGGGTACGCCGGTCGGTTTCGTCGCCGAGGATGTGACGGTTCCGTGGCGGATCGTCGACACCGTCGAGGCCGACGCCGAGGCATTCCTGGCGGCGGAGACGCGGATCGGCTTCGACCTGTCGTCGGCGCCTCTGCTCCGGTTCACCGTGTATCGCCGCGCCGACGGCGGCATGCATCTGGTGCTGACCGCCCACCATCTGCTCGTCGACGGATGGTCGATGCCGTTGCTGATGCAGGAACTGCTGATCTGCTACGCGACCGACGGCGGGCCTGCGGTGCTGCCGCGGGTCCGGCCCTACCGCGACTATCTCGCGTGGCTGGACGGTCAGGATCGTTCCGCCGCGTTGGCGGGTTGGTGCGAGGCCTTGTCCGGGCACGAGCCCACTGTGCTGACGGCCGCGGTCGCACCGCCTGCCGAGCACGCAACCGGTTACGGGATGTCCACTCTGGAGCTGTCATCGGCCGAGGCCGAGGTTCTGACGGCGTGCGCGGCGGCCGGCGATGTCACGGTCAACACGCTGTTCCAGGCGGCGTGGGGGCTCGTGCTGGCCGGGGCGGTCGGTCGCGATGACGTGCTGTTCGGCGCTGTGGTGTCGGGACGGCCGCCGCAGCTCGACGGAATCGACGGCATGGTCGGCCTTTTCGCGAACACCGTCCCGGTGCGTGTCCGGTTCGACGGTGACGCATCGCTGCGCGTACTGCTGTCGCGGTTGCAGTCCGAGCAGGTCGCGCTGCTCGACGGTCACCATCTGGGGCTGACCGATATCCAGCGGGCCGCGGGTGCGGGTGAGCTGTTCGACACGCTGATGGCGTACGAGTCCTACCCGGTTGATACCGAGGGGATGCGGCGTGCGCACGGGGCGATCGACGGGTTGGAGATCGTCGACGTCCAGGCCGCCAATGCCACGCACTATCCGGTGGCGGTCGGGGTCGAGGTGGGCGACGGAATCCGGGTCGGCCTGCAGTATCGGCTCGACACGATCGGCGACGATATCGCGCGAGCGTTGGCCCAGCGATTACGCGTGATCCTCGATGCGATCGTCGAGACACCGGACCGAACCGTCGCCGAGCTCCTCGACACCCTGGCCCAGCGCGATGACCCGCTCGCGCGGACCGCGTACTGGCGTGCCGTGCTCGCGGACCTGCCCGCGGAATTGAACCTTCCGGCAGACCGTCCGCGTCCCGCCTTGCCGGTGAAGGCCGACGAGCGTGTCGGTTTCGCGATGTCGGCCGTTCTGCACCGGCGGCTGGGTGAGGTCGCCGATGCGCACGACACCACGGTGTTCTCCGTCGTCCATGCGGCCTTCGCGGTCCTGCTCGCGCGGCTGTCCGGCAGCCAGGACATCGCGATCGGCACCCCGTGCCCGCAGGTGCCGGATGCGCGGACGGTGGTGCTCCGACTACCGGTGCCGGGCGGCGCGCGCTTCGACGAATTGCTCTCCGACGCCACCGAGGTCGCCTGGCAAGCCTTCGCTCGGCCGGGGCTGTCGTCGGCGGAATTGACGGCCATGAGCGCACCGGACGTGCGGGTCATGATGGTGCCCGAGGCGCGGCCGGTGCCGGCGCAATCCGATCTCGTGCTGAGCTGGCACACGAACCCGGAGGGCGGTCTCGACGCCGAGTTCGCCTTCGCCGGTGCACTGTTCGACCGGAACACGGTATCGATTTTCGCCGACCGGCTACTGCGTGTGCTGATGGCCGTGACGGCGCAGCCACACACGGTGGTCGGTGAGCTCACGATGCTCAGCGCCGGTGAGTTCGCGGCCCTGACCGCGCGACCCGCCTGCCCTGAACCCGCTGAATTGTTCCCTGACCTGATGTCGCGTGGTGTCGGGCTGGGCCAGGATCGGATCGCGATCCGGCACCGCGGCCGCTCGATCACCTATGGCGAACTGGACGCACAGACATCGCGGCTGGCCCGCGAGCTGATCGCCCGTGGTGTCGGACCGGAAGTCGCTGTCGCCGTTGCCCTACCGAGGTCTTCGGACATGGTTGTCACCGCGCTGGCGATCGCGAAGGCTGGTGGCATCCACGTGCCGATGGACCCCGGCTATCCCGCGCAGCGTCTCGGGCATCTGGTCGCCGATTCGGGAGCCGCGTTCGGCATCACCGCGACCGAACATGAGGACCGTCTGCCTGATGGCGTGGATTGGCTGAGGCTCGACGACCCCGCGGTCGCACTGGCCTGTGCCGCGCACGCCGCCACACCTGTCACCGATGCGGACCGTCTCGCGCCGCTGCGGGTGCAGCACCCCGCCTATGTCATCTACACCTCGGGCTCTACGGGTCTGCCCAAGGGTGTCACGGTGACCCATTCAGGGTTGGGCGATCTCGTGGACGAGGCGGTCCGCCGCTACGAGCTCACGTCGGATCACCGTTTCCTGCACATCTGCTCGCCTTGCTTCGACCCGTCGGTGCTCGAGTGGCTGTGCGCGTTCGCCACCGGGGCGACGCTGGTTGTCGTGCCCGCCGAGATCGTCGGTGGCGTCGAACTCGCCGAGGTCCTGGCCGGCGAGTCCGTCACACACGCGATCATCACCCCCGCCGTGCTCGGCACGCTGGACCCGGCCGGACTGGACCAGCTCGAGCTCGTGTCGGTCGGCGGTGACGTGACCACGCCCGAGCTGCTGGCGAAATGGCAGCCGGGTCGCCGCTACCTCAACGGCTACGGCCCCACCGAGACCACGATCATCTCCTCCTATGCCGAACTCGTTGCCGGACATCGCATCACGATCGGCGCTCCGGTGCAGTCGACCTCGGCGATGGTGCTGGACGCCCGGTTGAACCCGGTCGCGCCGGGCGTCATCGGCGAGCTGTATCTGGCCCGGAACGCGCTGGCCCGCGGCTACCGAAACCAGCCTGGGATGACCGCGTCCCGATTCGTCGCCGACCCCTGGGGCGTCCCCGGGGCGCGGATGTATCGCACGGGTGATCTGGTGCGCCTGCGCAACGGCGAGCTCGACTACCTGGGTCGCGCCGACACCCAGCTCAAAGTGCGCGGGTTCCGCATCGAGCCGGGCGAAGTCGATGCCGTGCTCGCCGGCCACGCGGACGTCGAATCCGCGGTGACGGTGGGCCGGACGACGGCATCCGGGTCGACGACCCTGGTGTCCTATGTCCTTGCCGCGCAGGACCGTACGGCCGATCCGGCCACGCTCACCGAGTACGCCACGCACTGCCTGCCTGCCCACCTGGTGCCCTCGGCGATCGTGGTACTCGACGCTATGCCGCTGACCTCCAACGGCAAGCTCGACCGCAAGGCACTACCGGAACCCGTCGCCGTGACCGCGGCGGCCCGTGCACCGCTGGGGGAACTGGAGACGCGCCTGGCGGATCTGTTCGCCCGTGTACTCGGCGTGCCGTCGGTCGGCGTCCACGATTCGTTCTTCGCGATCGGTGGCGACAGCATTCTGTCGATCCAGCTGGTCTCGCTCGCCAGGGCGGCGGGCATCGTCTTCACGACGCGGGAGGTGTTCGAGCACCGCACCGTGGCGAAACTGGCCGAGATCGCCGCGCTCGACAGTCCTTCCGCGCCGATTCTGGCGGAGCTGGCGGGCGGTGGCGTCGGCGAGGTCGCGGTGACCCCGGTGCTGGCCGAGTTCCTGACCGGCGGATCCAGTGACCGGTTCGCTCAGACCATGGTCCTGGCGCTGCCCGATGACATCGATCGAACCGGTCTGGTCGCCACCATTGCCGCGGTGCTGCGTCACCACGACATGCTGCGTTCCCGCCTGCGACCCGACGGCGACCGGTGGCAGCTCGAGGTGTTGCCTGCCGACGCCGTCGACGCGAACTCGCTGGTTTCCGAACTCGACGCGGCCGACGCGGACGGCACTGAGCTGACCCGGATCGGCAGCGCCGCAATGGATTCCGCATTGTCGTCGCTCGATCCCGCGGACGCGCGGATGATCGCCTTCACCTGGGTGCGCAGGCACGGCGCACGCGATGTGCTCGCGGTGGCCGCCCACCACTACGTCATCGACGGCGTGTCCTGGCGGATCCTGCTCCCCGACCTGGTCGTCGCCTGGGCGCACTACGCTGCGGGACAAGAGATCTCGCTGCCGCCTGTCGGCACCTCGTTCCGCCGCTGGTCGCACGGTCTGGCAGCGGCGGACCGCACCGCCGAACTCGGCTACTGGCGACAGGTCATCTCCACTCCGGACCCGCTGCTCGGCGAACGCGCGCTGGACCGCGTGCTCGACACCGAGTCGACCATGCGGTCGATCACGGTGCAGGTACCGGTCGAGGTCACCGAATCGCTGCTCACGACCCTGCCCGCCCAGTACCGGGCGGGCGCAGACCACGCCCTGCTCGCCGCCCTGGCCCTCGCCGTGCGCGACTGGCGTTCCCGGCGCGGCGTCGACGCCGACACTCTCCGTATCCGGCTCGAAGGGCACGGGCGCGCGGAAGACACGGTCCCCGGCGCCGATCTGACGCGCACCGTCGGCTGGTTCACCAGCGTCTACCCCGTCGTCGTCGACCTGTCCGGCGTCGCCGCCACCGACGACGGGCTCGCTGCGACGGTGCGCACGGTCAAGGAACAGCTGCTGGCGGTGCCCGACAACGGCATCGGTTTCGGCCTCCTCCGCCACAATCCCGATACCCGGAGCCGACTAATCGGCGATATCGGCCAGATCGGCTTCAACTACCTGGGCCGCGCCACCACGGCCACCCAGCCCTCGGGCGACACCGCCTGGCTGCCCACCGCCGAGCTCGGCGATATCGACGTCGATTACGACCCCACCCTGCCCGCGAGCGCGGTCCTCGACATCAACGCCATCGCCGTCAACACCGAGTCCGGTCTGCGACTACAGGCGAGCTTCCGCTACGCCACCGGCATTCTCGACGAGCCCGCGGTACGAGAACTGGCCGACGAGTGGACGCACCGCCTCGCGGCACTCGCCGAGCACACCCGGCACCCGGACGCAGGCGGGCTCACCCCCTCCGACGTTCCGCTGGTGCGGGTATCGCAGTCCGACCTCGACACCTGGCGCCGCAGCCACCCGGGACTGGTGGACGTGCTACCGCTGTCCCCGCTGCAGCACTCCCTGCTGGCCCTGGGCGAACTGCTCGACGAGTCGGTGCACGCCTACGTCATCCAGCTCGTCGCCGACCTGACCGGCGAGCTGGACATCGACCGGCTGCGCCGCGCCGCCAGGACCGTCCTGGCCCGGCACGCCAACCTGCGCTCCGCGTTCGTCACCGCGCCCGACGGCACACCGGTGCAGCTGGTGGCCGACTCGATCGAGGCGCCGTTGCGGATCGTCGGCGATGTCGCCGACACCGATCTGCCCGCCCTGCTGGCAGCCGACCAGCACGCGGGTTTCGATCCGGCGATCGCGCCCCTGCTGCGATTCACGGTGTACGCCACCGGTTCCGGGCGTAACCATCTCGTCCTGACCGGGCATCACATCCTGCTCGACGGCTGGTCCATGCCATTGCTGATGAAGGAACTGCTCGTCCTGTACGCGACGAACGGCGACGCGGCGGTGCTGCCGCCGGTGCGGCCCTACCGCGACTACCTCGAATGGCTGACCCGCCAGGACCGTGCGGCCGCGGAACGCGCGTGGTCCGAGGTGCTGGCCGGGGTGCGCCCGACCGTGCTCGCGCCGGAACTGACGTGGCCGCCCGCCTCCGGTGACGGTTTCGGTCTGTGCGAGTTCGAGCTCGACACCGACCGGACCGGCGAGCTCACCGCGTTCGCCGCCGCCGCGGAGGTGACGCCGAATACCGTCTTCCAGACGGCGTGGGGTCTGGTCGTCGCCGCGAGCACCGGCAGCGACGATGTCGTGTTCGGCGCCACCGTGTCCGGCCGGCCACCGCATCTCGACGGTGTCGGCGACATGATCGGCCTGTTCGTCGACGCGGTGCCGGTGCGGGTCCGCATCGATGCCACCGGCACGGTCGGTGAGCTGATCCGCGCGGTGCAGGCCGAGCAGGCGTCGCTGCTGGATCATCACCATCTCGGGCTTGGCGCGATCCAGCGGGTCGCGGGGCTCGGTGAATTGTTCGACACCATGCTCGCTTTCGAGTCCTTCCCCGTCGACGTCGACGGTCTGCGGCAGGCGGGCGCCGCACTCGACGACCTGAGCGTCGACGACCTGCGCGGCGCCGACCACACCCACTACCCGATCACGATCCTGGTGTTCCTCGGCGCGCGCACCCAGGTGCAGATCAAGTACCGCCGCGATCTCGTCGCCGATGCCACCGCGCAGGCCGTCACCGACCGGCTCCGCACGGTCATCGACGACCTGATCGCCACACCGGACACCACCGTGACGGCCATCGCGCAGCGGCTGCGCTCCGCCGCGACCGACCCGATCACCCGATCGAGGTACTGGCGGCGGACACTGGCAGACCTGCCCGGCAGGCTCGCGCTGCCCATGGATCGGCACGGCGAGGACAAGCAGCCCGACGGGCGCGGCCGGGTACAGCTGCCGATCCCGTCCTCGGTGCACCGTGACCTGCGCTTGCTCACCGCGTCCTCCGGTGTGACCTGGTCGGCACTGGTGCGCACGACGCTGGCCGTGCTGCTCGCGCGGCTGACCGGAACCGGTGACATCGTGATCGGCGGGACGACGTCCAGCGGCTCCGACTTGGTGCTGCGTACCCAGGTGGACCCGGCCACCCGATTCGTCGACCTGCTTGCCCCGGCTCACCGCGCCGAGTCCGAGGGCCTGGCCCATGCCGGAATCTCCCTCGCCGACCTGGTTATCCTGCTCGGTGCCGAGCAGGGGTCGCTGGGACAGGTGTCTTTCGTCGTCGGCGACCTGCCGACCGATGACGCCGACCTCGTCGTGGCGGTGCTCGACGGCGACGCAGGCATGTCCGTCGAGATTTCCTTCGCGCGAACACTCTTCGACGATCACGCGGCCGGCACCTTCGGTCAGCGTCTCGTCCGCCTGCTGAACGCGGCCGCACGGCGGCCCGAGACACCGGTCGGTGATCTGCCGCTGTCGAACCAGACAGAATCGGCGTTCCTGACCCGGATCGGTGACGGCGCGACACCGCCCGCGACCGGCACCCTGCCCGAACTCCTGGTCCGCGGCACCGGCTACGGACAGCACCGCATCGCGGTGCGCGACAACGGGCGAACCGTCACCTACGGCGAGCTCGACGAGGCGTCCTCTCGCTTGGCGCGCGTCCTGATCGCCGACGGTGCCGGCCCGGAAACCGTGGTCGCGTCGGCGATTCCCCGCAGCTACGAGTCGATCCTGGCGTTCTGGGCCGTCGCGAAAGCGGGCGGGGTGTACCTGCCGGTCGACCCGAACTATCCCGCCGACCGGGTCCGGCACATGCTCGACGACTCCGGTGCGACGGTGGGCATCACCGTGGCCGCCCGCGAGCACGGCCTCGCCGGATCGGTGCGCTGGCTGGTCCTCGACGACCCGGCCGTGCGTTCGCGTATCGACGCCAAGGCCTCGACCCCGGTGCGCAACCGGGACCGCCGAGCGTCACTGCGCCGCGACCACGCGGCGTACGTGATCTACACCTCCGGTTCCACCGGTGTGCCCAAGGGTGTCTCGGTCACCCACGCCGGACTCGGCGCGCTGATCGCGCACTCGGCGAACCTGATGGGGCTGCGGCACGACCACCGGATGCTGCACGTGTGCTCGCCCAGCTTCGACCAGTCGATCGAGGAGATCGGCACCGCCTTCCACCGCGGCGCCACCCTGGTCATCGCCCCGCCCGACACCGTCGGCGGCGCCGAACTGGACGACCTGCTGCGCACCGAACGGGTGACCCACACGATCATCACCCCCGCGCTGCTCGGCACCCTCGACCCGGCAGGCCTGCCGGACCTGGTGTGTGTCTCCGCGGGCGGCGAGGCCACCACCGCCGAACTGCTCGCGACCTGGCAGCCCGGCCGCTACTTCCTCAACGGCTACGGCCCGACCGAGGCGACCATCGGCGCGACCTACGCGACGCTGCGTGCCGGACAACGTATTTCGATCGGCCGCCCCGTGCCGGGGATGCGGGCCGTCGTCCTGGACGGCCGGTTGCATCCGGTACCCGTCGGCGCCACCGGTGAGCTGTATCTGGCGGGTCCCGCCCTCGCGCGCGGGTATCGCGGACGCAGCGCCGCGACCGCGGACCGGTTCGTCGCCGACCCGTGGGGTGCACCGGGCGAGCGCATGTACCGTACCGGCGATCAGGTCCGGTGGGTGCGTGGCGCCGGGACGGGCTCCTATGAACTGGAGTACCTCGGGCGGACCGATTTCCAGGTCAAGATCCGGGGTTTCCGGATCGAGCCGGGTGAAATCGACGCTGTTCTCTCGCGGCACCCGCAGGTCGGTTTCGCGGTCACCGTCGGTGCGCAGAACCCCGCCGGTGACACCGTGCTGGTGTCGTATGTGACCGGCCGCGACATCGATCCCGGTGCGGTGACGCGGTGGTCGTCGTCGATGCTGCCCGCGCACATGGTCCCGGCGGCAGTGGTCGTGCTGGACCGGATCCCGCTGTCCTCGGCAGGCAAACTCGACCGCAAAGCCCTCCCCGCACCGGTCTTCGCGGCCCGCCCCTACCGGGCGCCGTCGACCGAGCTGGAACGGACCGTCGCCGAGGTCTTCGCCGAGGTGCTCGGCGCCGAACGTGTCGGCGCCGACGACAACTTCTTCGACCGGGGCGGCAATTCACTGCTGGCCACCCGGTTGACCGCGCGGCTCGGCGCCGCCGTCGACCTCAGGGTGCCGGTGCGCGTGTTGTTCGCGGCTCCCACGGTCGCCGAGTGCGCCAGGGAAATCGCCCGGCTGACCCGCACGGCCCGCCGCCCTGCCCTGCGGGCGCAGTCGCGACCGGAGCGGCTCCCGCTCTCGCCCGCCCAGCAGCGCATGTGGTTCCTGAACCGGTTCGACACCCGTACCGCCGCCTACAACATTCCCGTCGTGCTGCGGTTGACCGGCGCGCTCGACACTGCCGCGCTACGGCAAGCGTTCACCGATGTCGTCGCGCGACACGAGATCCTGCGCACGGTGTATCCGGTCGTCGATCACACACCGGTGCAGGTCGTCCTGCCACCGGATCACCCCGACGTGCCCCGGATGCAAGCAGGCACGGCCGAGGACGTGGACACAGCAGTCGCGCACTTGGTTTCGACGGTCTTCGATGTCACCGGTGAGGTGCCGTTGCGGGCCACCCTGTTCGAGCTCGCACCGCAGGACTTCGTCCTGGCCATGACGGTCCACCACATCGCCGGTGACGGTTTCTCCGGCGGCCCGCTCACCCGTGATCTGGTGACGGCCTACAGCGCCCGCGTCCAGGGCACGGCACCCGCCTGGGAACCGCTGGCCCTGCAATACGCCGACTACGCGGTGTGGCAGCAGGCGCTACTCGGCGACGAAGCCGATCCCGCCTCGATGTCCGCGAGCCAGATCGCCTACTGGCAGCAGGCACTCGCGGGTCTGCCCGATCAGCTCGAGCTCCCCCGGGACCGGCCGCGACCGCCGATCCAGTCCTACGCGGGCGGCCGGGTGCCACTGACCATCGACGCCGCCACCCACGCCGCCCTCGTCGAGCTGGCCCGGGTACACGGGGCGACCCTGTTCATGGCCGTGCACACCGCGCTGGCGGTCGTCCTCGCCGGACTGTCGGGCACCACCGATATCGCCATCGGCACGCCTGTCGCCGGACGTGGTGAGGCCGAACTCGACGATCTGATCGGCATGTTCGTCAACACGCTGGTCTTCCGCACCCAGGTCGACGGCGACGCGAGCTTCGCCGAGCTGCTGACCCGCCAGCGCGAGATCGACCTGCAGGCGTTCGCCCATGCCGACGTCCCGTTCGAGCGCCTGGTGGAGGTGCTCAATCCGGCCCGCTCCACCGCCAGGCACCCCCTGTTCCAGGTCGGCCTGTCGTTCCAGAATCTGGCCGAGGTGCGGATGGACCTGCCCGGCATCAGCGTCTCGTCGGTGGAACTGGACCGCGAGCTCTCGCAGTTCGATCTGCACCTGATCCTGGCCGACCGCTACGACACCGACGGCTCCCCGGCCGGGATCAGCGGCTACTGCACCTTTGCCACCGACCTGTTCGACGCCGCCACCGTCCGTGGCTTCCTCGACCGGCTCACCCGGTTCGTCGATGCCGTCCTGGCCGCCCCCGGTGCACCCGTCCACACGATCGGTCTGCTCGCCCCTGCCGAACGCGCCCGGATCCTCGACACCTGGAATCGCACTGCGCGACAGACGAATCCGGACGCGACGCTGGCGTCGCTACTGTCCGCCACCGTGGCTTCCACGCCGGATGCGGTCGCGCTCGTGGCAGACGGTGCACGCTGGACCTACGCCGAACTCGAGGCCCGCGTGAACCGCCTGGCGCGGTACCTGGTCACGGCGGGTGTGGGACCGGAGTCCCGGGTGGCGCTGGCCATGCGGCGATCGGTCGATCTGGTCGTCGCGATGTACGCGGTCAGCACCGCGGGCGGTGCCTACCTGCCGATCGACCCCGCCCAACCGGCGGCACGCTCGCAGTACATCCTCGACACCGCGGCACCGGTGCTCGTACTCACCAACGCCGACACCGGGTTCACAGCAGCCGGCACCCCGGTCCTGTCCGTCGAGCAGATCGAACTGTCGCACCACAGCGACGCCCCGCTCACCGACCGCGACCGCCTCGCGCCACTGCGCCCGGCGAACACGGCTTATGTCATCTTCACCTCGGGATCGACCGGCCGCCCGAAGGGCGTGGCGGTGTCCCACAGCGCGATCGTGAACCAGTTGCGCTGGAAGACCAAGGAATTCGGGCTCACCGCGACCGATGCCGTGCTGCTGAAGACGGCCGCGACCTTCGACCTGTCGGTGTGGGAATTCTGGTCGGCGGCGGTGTGCGGTGGACGCCTGGTGATCGCCGCGCCCGAGGGCCATCGGGATCCGGCCTACCTCGCCGAGCTGACGCGGCGAGAGAACGTGACCACTCTGCACGCCGTGCCCTCGATGCTGGATGCCCTGCTGACCGTGGCGCTGCCGACCTCGCTGCGCCGCGTGCTGGCCATCGGCGAAACACTGCCGGTGGCGCTGGCCCGCCGGTTCGAGGCCGCGACCCCGGGCACCGCACTGTTCAACGTGTACGGGCCGACCGAGGCGGCCGTCTCGATCACCAGCCATCGGGTCCGCACCGCGGACACCGGCGAGATCCCGATCGGCAAGCCGGTCTGGAACAGTCAGGTCTACGTGCTCGATTCGCGGTTGCGACCGGTGCCCGCGGGGGTGCCGGGTGAGCTGTATCTCGCCGGCACCCAGCTGGCCTCCGGGTACCTGGGCCGACCGGACCTCACGGCAGAACGCTTCGTGGCCAATCCCTTCCGTGCGGGTGCACGCCTGTATCGCACGGGTGACCTGGCGGCGTGGAATGCCGACGGGGAACTCGAGTACCGCGGGCGCACCGACTTCCAGCTGAAGATCCGTGGGTTCCGGATCGAACTCGGGGAGATCGACGCGGTTCTCGCCGGACACCACGATGTCGGTTTCGCCGTCACCGTGGGCAGGGAGAACCAGGCGGGCGCCACGGTGCTGGTGTCCTATGTGGTCGCCGCGCCGGGCCGGGAGCTGGTCGTCGACGAGCTCGTCGACTGGGTGGCTCAGGCCTTGCCCTCGCACATGGTGCCTGCCACGATCATGGTCCTCGACCAGGTCCCGCTCACCCATGTCGGCAAGCTCGACCGCGCCGCCCTGCCCGCGCCCGACCTCGCCACCCGTACCTTCCGCGAGCCCGAGACCGCGATCGAGCGGACCGTCTGCGACATGTTCGCCGACGTCCTGCACCTGGATCGTGTCGGCTTGGACGACCACTTCTTCGAACTCGGCGGCACCTCGCTCAGCGCCACCCGCCTGGCCGCGCAGCTGAGCGAGGCGGTCGCCGCGACGATCCCGGTCACCTGGGTCTTCACCACACCGACACCGGCGGGCATCGTCGCGGCGCTGCGCGCGGGCGGTGCCGACAGCGCGGGCACCGACGCGGCGTTCGACGTCCTGCTGCCGTTGCGCACCGCCGGAACGCGCGAACCGCTGTTCTGCATCCACCCCATCGGCGGTGTCGCGTGGTCGTTCAGCGGGCTCGCGGCCCATCTCGACCCGGATCGCCCGCTCTACGGTCTGCAGTCACCGGCATTGAGTTCGGCAGAGCCACTGCCGGATTCGATCGAGGAATGGGCCAAGCTCTACGTCAAGCAGATCCGTGAAGTCCAGGCCGAGGGGCCGTACCACCTGCTCGGCTGGTCCCTCGGTGGGGTGATCGCCCACGCCATGGCGGTGCAACTGCAGGACGAGGGCGAACAGGTCGCCGTGCTGGCCATGCTGGACAGCAGGCTGACCGTCGCGTCGACCGGTGTCGCGACCACGGTCACCGCGGCCGATCTGCTCGGCGGGTTCGCCGGCGACCGCGCCGCCGACCGGGACATCGACGCCTCGCTCGATCTGCGCCAGTTCGCCAGGGAGCTGTGCGAGCAGTCCGCACCGCAGGTGTCCCTGGACGCGGCGCGTCTCGAACGGATCGTGGACGCGGCGATCGCCTCGGTCGCCCTCGACGCCGCCTACCGGCCCCGCCCGTTCGACGGCGACATCACCTATTTCACTGCGGCCCAAGATGATCCGACGGGAACATCGGGCGCCTCGTCCTGGACCGCAGCCGTCACGGGATCGGTCGACAATCACCGCGTCGACGCGACCCACTGGCGAATGACCGACGATCAGGCCCTGCGCACCATCGCCGACGCCCTGCGGGAGAGGTTCGCTCAGCGATAGACACGCTGGTATGTGCGGGCGTTCACGGCTGGAACGCCCGCACGTACGGCGTGTCGACGCCGAGCTGTCCGACGCCCGTCGCGCCGCCCGGCTGACCGAGCGCTGTCGCTCTGCCCGGCAGCGGGTCGGCGAAGAAGCGGGCGTTCTCGATGGCGAACTGCTCCTGGCCTTCGGGAATGTCGTCTTCGTAGTGGATCGCCTCGACCGGGCACACCGGTTCGCACGCACCGCAATCGATGCACTCGTCGGGCTGGATGTAGGCCATCCGATTGCCGACGAAGATGCAGTCGATCGGGCATTCCTCGATGCAGGCCCGATCCAGGACATCGACGCAGTCGGCACCGATCACGAACGTCACGCTGTTCTCCTCCACCATCGCCTGCCCGCTGCAACGGGATGTCACCGAGCCTGGTGGGTGTTCGCGCCGGCGGGTAGTGGGCAATCACCCACCACCCCATAACTTCTCGTTATGACCCGGTGTTCAGAGTCCGGTCGACGCGCCGAATTTCGCAGTGCGGGAGGCCAGTTCCTTCAGCACGGCCGCGGTACGGCCGCCGAGGTGGGCCTTGCGCAGCGTGTCGTCGGTGCGGGTGAACTGCAAGATCGCCGCGTGCCGGCCGAGGGTGACGGCGCGGCCGGTGTAGGGGCCCAGGGTGAACGGTTTCGGGTCGCGGCCCCTGCTCAGGCGAGCCAGGGCGTTGGCCGCGTATATGCCCTGGGGGCTGGCGGTGTAGCAGGATTGGCGGGCCCCGGGGACGGCGGCGCAGTCGCCGATCGCGAAGACCCGCTCGTCGTCGACGCTGCGCAGGTAGTCGTCGACGACGGCGCGGCCGCTGGGATCGACGCGCAGACCGCTGCGGGCGGCCAGGTCGGGAGTGCTGCCGATGATCGCCCAGAGAGTCAGGTCGGAGGTGAGTACCCGGCCCGATGCGAGATGGACGACGGTGCCCGTCACGGACGCGTCGACCTCGGCCACGCTGTCGTCGATGATCTCGACACCCTGCTGCCGCAACAGCTCACGGATGCGCTCGTGCGCGGTGTGGGTGAACGATCCCGCCACGGTGGCGCCGATCAACCGCACCCGCAGATCGGGCCTGGTCTCGGCCACCTCGGCCGCCGTCTCGATACCGGTCGCGCCGCCGCCGACAACGGTGACGATGCCGCCCTCCTGCAGTGCGCTCAGTTCCAGACGGGCCTGCTCCGCGCCTTCCCAGATGCCGACCGGGACGGTGCCCGGCAGCGGGGACACCGTGCTGCCGACGGCCAGCACCGCGTAGTCGAAGCCGATGACCTGCCCGTCGGTGAGCGCCACGCTCCCGTCGCCCACCTTGTCGACGGTCCCGACCCGCCAGTCGATCCCGTCCCGCAGCACCGACCCCAACGGTGTCGCGACACCGCGGGTTCCGGCGACCTGCTGATGCAACCGCACCCGTTCGACGAACTCCGGTCGCTGGTTGAGCACCGTGATCTCGGTGGACTTCGCCCTCTTGGCGAGCCGGTTCGCTGCCATCGTGCCCGCGTACCCGGCGCCGACTACCACTACCTTCATTGTCCGACCTCCTCCTCGACCGACTCGTCGGACATAAGACGCCGCCGCACCGGATCCTGTGACAGGTGTGTCGCAGAACATGGACGGCCGAAGACGAAATCTCCGACCGTGGGCGGATCTGCGGGCGGGTGGGCCGGGATAGCGTGGGGCGAGCGGTTCGGCGAAAGGCGGGGAAACGGTGGACAGCAGGACGATTGCGCGGCAGTGCACACTGTGCGAGGCGCACTGCGGGATTCTGGTGACGGTCGAGGGCGACCAGGTCGCACGCATCGAAGGCAATCCCGACGACGTGCTGTCCAAGGGCTACATCTGCCCGAAAGCCACCGCGATGGGCGGACTGCACCACGATCCCGACCGGTTGCGCACTCCGGTCCGCCGGGTCGGTGACACTTTCGAACCGATCGGCTGGGACGAGGCGTTCAGCGAGATCGGGCACCGATTGCGGGCGGTGCGGTCGGCGCACGGCCCCAGCGCGATCGGGATGTACATGGGCAACCCCGCCGCGCACAGTTCCTCGGTGATCTACGGCGCCCTGCTGCGCGCGGCGCTGCTGACGCGCAACTTCTTCTCCGCCTCCTCGATCGACCAGTTCCCGCAGGAATTCGTCGCGTGGCGGATGTTCGGCGCCAACGTGCTCATGCCGGTGACCGATATCGACCGCACCGATCGGCTCGTGGTGCTCGGCGCCAACCCGGCCGTGTCCAACGGGTCGATCACCACCATGCCCGGGGCGAAGCTGCGCATCAAGGAGGTCAGGAAACGCGGCGGCACCGTCGTCGTGATCGACCCGCGGCGCACCGAAACCGCGCGGTTGGCCGACGAGCACGTGGCGGTGCGGCCCGGTGGCGACGTCTACCTGCTGCTGGCGATGCTGCACGTGCTGGTCACCGAGGGACTGTGCGACGAGCGGGCGGTGCGCGCGCAATGCGCCGGCTGGGACCAGCTGGCCGAGCTGGTCGCGACGACATCACCGGAGCGGATGGCGGCCGACGCAGGCGTCGACGCCGACACCATCCGGCGCCTGGCCCGCGACCACGCGGCGGCGCCCTCGGCGGTGCTCTACGCGCGGATCGGGGTGTGCCTGCAGGTCACGGGCACGCTCACACACTGGCTGGTGAACACGATCAACGCCGTCACCGGCAACCTCGACCGCGCGGGCGGCCAGATGTTCGCGACCCCGCCGGTCGATGCCCCCCGCTACGGCAAATACCTGCCGATGGGCTACGGGGCGTGGACCGACCGGTCCGGCACCCACAAGTCCTTCCGCAGCGAGTTGCCGGTGACGGTGCTGGCCGAGGACATCCTCGCCGAAGGATCGGACCGGATCAGGGCGATGATCACCTACGCGGGCAACCCGGTGCTGTCCACACCGCAGGGCGGGCGGCTCGACGCCGCACTGGCATCACTGGACTTCTACGTCGCCGTCGACATGTACATCACCGAGACCACCCGGCACGCCGACATCATCCTGCCGCCGATCTCACCGCTGGAGCGCGAAGAGATCAACCTGCTGTTCCCGGTGTTCAGCGTGCGCAACAACGCCCGATTCGACGCCGCCGTCTTCGAACCACCCGCCGACGGACTCGAGGACTGGCAGATCCTGGCGCGCCTGGTCACCGAACTGGTGCCGCTGCCCGCGCGGCGGCTCACCGGTCGCGCGCTGACCGGCGTCTTCGACCTGTTCAGCCCGATGCGCTTGACCGCCGCGGCCATCGCGGCAGGACCCTACGGTGTGCTGCGACGCGGCCGGAAAGGTCTGACGGCCACCAGGATTCGGGCCAGCGTCGGCGGTGTCGACCTGGGTCCGCTGGTGCCACGGTTGCGTGAGCTGATCGGGACGAAGGACCGCTTGGTGCAGCTCGCGCCACCGGAGTTCCTGGCCGCCGTGCGCGAGGTCATCGACGCCGCCGACACGGCGACGGCGCCCGGCTACGACCTGCAACTCATCGGCCGCCGCCACCTGCGCAGCAACAACTCGTGGCTGCACAACATCCCGTCGATGATGAAGGGACGCGACCGCTGCACCGTGCTCATGCACCCCGGCGACGCCACCGAACGCGGCCTCACCGACGGTGACCAGGTGACCGTCGAGTCCACGGTCGGTTCGATCGTCGTGCCGGTGGAGATCAGCGACGACATCCGCGCCGGCGTGGTCGCGATCCCGCACGGCTGGGGTCATCACGAACCCGGTGTCGGCTGGACCGTGGCCGCCGCCCAGCCGGGCGCCAATGTCAACCTGCTGCACGATCCCGGCCGCACCGACCCGTTCTCCGGCGCGGCGGCGGTCAACAACACCTGGGTGCGGGTGAGCCCGGTCGCGGGGTGAACCGGGCTCACCGCGGCGCACTCAGCGGAAACGCAGGGTGGTGGTCGCCAGGCCGAAGATCTTGCGGCCGCCGGACTTGGCGACGATCGCGATCACCGCGGTCCTGGTCTCGGGGTCGAGCGACTTCACCCGGCCGGTGTACTCGATCTCGCCACCCTGGCTGTCGACGATCGTGTAGTTCGACAGGCGCACGCCGTAGCGGGTGACCGCGCCCGGGTCGCCGGACCAGGTGGAGACGAAACCCGCGCCCAGCCCCATGGTGAGCATGCCGTGCGCGATCACGTCGGGCAGGCCGGCCAGGCGGGCGATGCTCTCGTCCCAGTGGATCGGGTTGCCGTCACCGGAGACACCCGCGTAGTTGACGAGGTCGCCGCGCGACAGGCGCGCGTCGCGGATCGGGAGTTCGGCACCGACGGTCAACTCGTCGAAGGACAGGGTCGTGCCCGGAACGCGCGCCACGCCGCCGGCCGAGAGCCGGATCTCGCCTTCCGGGCGCAGCGGTGTCTCGCCCGCGTGCTGAGCGTCGCCGTTGCCGAACACCTTGACGCCGTGCACCATCACGTTCTCGACGGCGCGCGTGATCTCGGGGTCGACGCCGTCGCCGGTGATCCCGACGACCGTGGTGTGCATGATGTGCACGGTCTCGCCGGCTTCGTCGGCGAAGGTGTTGGTGACGGTGATCAGATCCTTGCCCGCGATCCGTCGCACCGAGGACAGCTCGACATCGACGACGAGCCGGTCGCCCGCGACGATCGGCTTGTGCTGCTCGAAGACCTGCTCGGTCTGCACGAACATGTCGTAGCCGACCACCACCTGCTCGAACAGCAGGCGATTGGCGGCCATCGCCGGGATGGAGACGAACGTCAGCGGGGCGACCAGGCCCGGGTAGCCGAGAGCGGCCGCCGCGTCGTCCTCCCAGTGCGCGGGGTGGAAGTCCTGCACCGCGCGGGCGTATTCGCGGATTTTCTCGCGGCCGACCTCGTAGACGTCATCGACCCGGTAGTAGTGCCCTACCTTCGACGCGAGATCAGGGGCATCGACCACGGAAGTCACTTTTGGATCACCTTCGTTCGGGGAACGGACACCCGGCAGGCTAGCGGAATCACGGCCGCACCGCGCACACCTTGGCACACTTCACAGCCGCGTCTCGCGCGGTCCTCGCCCGATGCGCGGCCCGGCCGAATCGGACGAGCAGTTCGTCAGCGGGACGGGAGCAGCGAGATCTCGCCGGCACCGGGACCGTCGACCGGGGTCAGATCCCGGCCGAGGACGGGTTCCCCGCAGTGCGAGCACACTGGTTCGACGGTGGCGACGTGCCCGCAGCCGCGGTGCACGGCCACCACCGGGGCTCCGTTGGGTGCGGCCCATTCGTCGCCCCACTGCCGCATCGCTGTCACCACCTGCCACAGCGAACGGCCCTTGGTCGTGAGCCGGTAGTCGTAGCGGACCGGGTTGTCCTGGTAGGGCTCCTTGGTCATGATCCCGTGTTCGACCAGGCCGTCCAGGCGCTGGGTGAGGACATTGCGGGCGATGCCGAGGCGTTCGCGGAACTCGTCGAAGCGGGTCACCCCGAACAGCGCGTCGCGCACGATCAGCAGCGTCCACCATTCACCGACCACTTCCAGGCATTGGGCCAGGGAGCAGTTCATGTCCTCGAAGCTGGTGCGTCGCATACCCCGAGCATAGTCGGTTGCATGAAAGAACTCACCCGTCTATCTTGAGTTGCATGATGAAACTCACTGGGCGGCTCGGTGCCGAATTCAGCCTCACCGCCACCGGATCGGGGCGTTGGCACGCCGACGTCGACGATTCCTGGCGCGGCTGGACCGGCCCACACGGCGGCACACTCGCAGGCCTGCTGATCGAGACCGCGCAGCGGGCGAGCACCCGCGACTACCCGGTGCGCGCCGCCGACGTGCGATTCCTCGGCCGCCCCGCCACCGGCTCGTTCACCCTGAGTGCCACCGAGCACACCGTCGGGCGCAGTACGACGATCCTCGACGTCCTGGCCGCACAGAACGGCACACCGGTCGCCGCGGCCACCGTCACCCTCGGCGCCACCGCCGCCACCGGGACCGGCGCGCACACCGCCCGCCCCGCGCCGGTTGTCACCGCACCACAGGACTGCGCGCCGTTCCAGCTCCCGCCCGAGATCGTCCCGGTCGGAGCGCATTTCGTGATCCGGCCCGCCGCGGGTCCGCTGCCGCTCAGCGGTGCGGACGAGGCGATGATGTGCGCCTGGATCGGCCTCGATCCGGCACTGACGATCGACGCACCGAGCCTGGCCGTGCTCGCCGACGCGCTGCCGCCCGGCCTGTTCCCGCTGCTCACCGCGCCCGTCGCGGTGCCAACCGTCACGCTGTCGTTGCAACTGCACGCCGACCTCGCCGGTATCGGCGCCGCGCCGGTGCTGGTGCGCGCCGCGAATGTCAGCACCGGGGACGGCTGGTCTGTCGACGACACCGACATCTGGGACCGCGACGGCGTCCTGCTCGCCACCGCCCGCCAAACCCGCCGTGTCCTCGGCTGATCGGGAGTCTGCCCGCATGAATTCCGTTGCCGCCGAGCGCGCCACCGATCCCCGGGTGGTCCTCGCCGTGGTCTCGACCGGCGTCCTGCTGTCGAGCCTTGACCTGTTCATCGTCAATGTCGCCATGCCCGCCATGGCCACCGACCTGGGTGCCGGGCTCACCGCGTTGTCCTGGGTGCTCAACCTGTACGCGATCGTGTTCGCCGCCCTGCTGGTGCCCGCCGGTCGCCTCGGCGACCGCAACGGCAATCGCGCGACCTTCCTGGCCGGGCTCGCGGTGTTCGTGCTCGGTTCGGCGCTGTGCTCGGTCGCGTGGAATGTGGAGTCGCTCGTCGGTTTCCGCATTGTCCAGGCCGTCGGGTGTGCGTTGCTGACGCCGTCCTCGCTGGCCTTGGTCCTGGCCGCGACGCCACCGGAGCGGCGGGCTGGCGCGGTCCGGCTGTGGGTCGCGTTCGGTGGTCTCGGCGCCGCGCTCGGGCCGGTGATCGGCGGTCTGCTCGTCGAACTCGATTGGCGCTGGGTGTTTCTGGTGAATGTGCCGATCGGTGTGGTGGCCTTGGTCATCGGTGTGCGTACACTGCCGCGTCCACCCGCCGAGCACGGTCCGCTGCCCGATCTGCTGGGTGCGGTGGCGTTGATCGGTGCGGTCGGGTCGTCCATCCTGGCCGTGGTCCAGGGGCCCGAATGGGGCTGGACGTCGCCCGGTGTCCTGGCCGCGTTCGCGGTCGCCGTCGGCCTCGGCGTGGTGTTCGCCGTGTCCTCGGCGCGCCACCACAGCCCGGTGGTGGATCCCGCGTTGTTACGTGCCCCGAATTTCAGTCTGGCGGCGGCGAATTCGCTCGTGTTCCAGATCGCGTTCGCGGGGATGTTGCTGTCGGTCACGCTGTGGGCGCAGAACGTGTGGGGATGGTCGGCCCTGCAGACCGGCGCGGCGATCGCGCCGGGACCGCTGGTCGTGCCGTTCGTTGCCGTCGCCGCGGGCAAACTCATCAACCGCATCGGCAGCGGCCCCGTGATCGCCGCGGGCGGGCTGGCCTTCGGCGGTGGCCTGCTGTGGTGGGCGCGCGCAGCCGAACTCGCGCCGGACTACGTATCCGGCATGCTCGGCGGCATGCTGCTCACCGGCCTCGGTGTCGGCCTGACGCTGCCCACCGCGTTCGCGGCAGGCGCGGGAACCCTTCCGCCACAACGCTTCGCGACCGGCACCGCGGTATTGAGCATGGCCCGCCAGCTCGGTCTCGCGGTCGGCGTGGCGATCCTTGTCGCCCTGCTCGGTTCACCCACCACCCCGGCGGCCACTCTCGAGGCCTTCCAGCGCGCCTGGTACGTCACCGCCGCCGTCGCCATCCTGGCGGGCCTCATCGGCCTCGGCATCCGCCCGACGACCCCGGCCCCGCAACCGGTCGATCAGCGAGAACCCGGCCTGATACCGCAACCGAATCCGTAGCTACTGGTGCTGGGCGATCATGACCTGGTGGTCGTCGGGGTCGGTGGCCGTGAAGTAGGTGCCCCACGGTTCGGTGCTCACTTCGCTGACATCGACCCCCTCCGCGGCCAGCTGGGCTCTGGTGGCGTAGGGGTCGCAGGAGAAATGCAGGTAGGCGCCCTCGCCGGGACGTTTGTCGAACGCCGCCGCAGCGGACAGGACGATCGAGGTCTGACCACCCGGTGGAAGGACCTCGATCCACCGCGCACCGGGGAACATCTCCACGTCGCGCACGAGGTCGAAACCCAGCTGCTGAACATAGAACTTCAGCGATGCCGCCTGGTCGGCGACGTACATCACCGCGTGGCTGACGTGCGTGATCACAAGCAGACCTCCCTGACATCCGACACTGTGATCGTCACGGTACCGCCGCGGCGGCACACCCTCGCGGACCCGCGAAGATCAGATCTGCCGCACCCAAGCGAGGAAGAACACGGCGCCCGCGGCGGTGAGCACGACGGCGGCGGGAATCACCCACCAGGACCCGGCTCGGCCCAGGACGGTGCGAGTCAATCGGAGTTGCAGGTGGCCGAGCAAGGCGACGATACCGAGAAACACGGGGGCAATCACGAGGCTGACCGCCGCGTGCACCACCCACGCGCCTGCCAAAGTGGGGCCACCCCAGGATGTTTCGTAGTCACTCGCGGCGACCAGGGGATAGGCGAGCCCGCGGACCAGGCCGAGCATGGTGAGCATCATCAGGAACCAGGCGACGATCCCGACCCCGGCCGACAGCGCGGAGTGCGACACGCAACGCAGCGCCGAGACCCCCTGCGCGGAGACCGGCTCGTGCAGCAGCCGCCGGGGAACGCGCAATCGGGTGCGGACCGGAGTCAGGGCCAACGGCAGGGCGAGCAGGCCGTACGCGATGGTCCGCCAGATACCGCCGCCCCGGCCGGTCATCGTAGGGAACCCGCTGCGGCGAGGTCGTCGAAGAGGAGCTGGTCGACCGGCGGCACCAGATCCCGGTCGTGGTAGCCGAACCAGGCCAGGGCGTCGATCTCGCTGCTCGCGGTGAGCACACCGCGGTACTCGGCGGTGTAGCACGCCATCCGGACGACGGTGGCGTGGCCGTCGGCGATCGCGGCCTCGTAGGTGCCCACGTGGACGGCGCTGTCGGCGGCCAGGTCGACGGTCAGCTCCTCGGCGACCTCGCGGACCAAGGTCTGCAGGTCGGTTTCGGCGCCTTCCCGTTTGCCGCCGGGAATGAAGAACACGTCCTTGCCCCGGGGCCGGGCGCACAGGATGCGCCCGTCCTCGATCAGTACCCAGGCCACCGTGTCGATCAGCTGCTGTACCGGAGAGTCCACCACGGCCCGCAGCCTATCGCGGTCAGTGACCTGGCAGGACGCAGACGGTATCCAGACCGAGGACCCGGTTGAGGCGGCCGAAGGCGAGCCAGGACCCGATGCTCATGCTCAGCTCGACCAGCTCGGCCTGGGTGTAGTGCTCGAACATCCTGGCCCAGAACTCGTCGTCGAGGCCGTGATGATCGGTGGCGTAGCGTTCGGCGTATTCGGCGGCGAGCCTGGCCCGCTCGTCGAACCGATCGGTGGTGCGCCAGTTCGTCACGGCGTCGGCGAACTCCGGTTCGACCTTGTGCCCGTCGCGTTCGGTGCGCCAGTCCTGACAGAACAGGCACCCGTTGATCTGGGCGATGCGCAGCCGCGCCGCCTCGAACTCACGCAGCCCGAGGGTCGAGTGCTCGTAGACCGACAGCGAGAACGCGGCGGCGGCGACACCGATGCCGGGCACCATCTCGCCCCAGACGTAACCGATCGGGTCCTTGCCCTCGGGAATGTCGATGATCATGGCGATTTCCTTCCGAGTTTGCCGACCGCGGCCCGCAGCGGCACATCGAGTGCGTCGTAGAGTCCCGGTTCGGCGTCGACGAGCCAGTCGATGGCATTGACCAATCGGCCCACCGCCGTGGCGTTTCCGCCCGCGGCCCGGTTGCCGCCTTCGGCGGTGGCCTCGACGCTGACCTCGATGCGAGGCGTGCCCTCGATGATCACCCGGTGCGCGCCGTCGCCGTCCGGAGGCGTCGGCCAGTCCGGCGCGCAACTCGGATGGATGCGGGTGACATGCTCGATCACGATGCGCGGTTCACCGTCGACGATGCCCTGCACCTCGAACCGCACCGCGCCTTGGGTGCCCGCCTCGAACTCACCCATCTGCACCGTCTGCACGGTCGCGTCGAGTGCACGCCGATCCAGGGTCTCGCGGATTTCGTCGAGTTCGACACCGAGCGCCCTGGCCATCAGCCGAATCTGCCCGCCCCACACCATGGTCGGGACCGAGGGCAGCAGCATCGGCGGCTGGTAGTCCATCGGCTGACCCATCCCGACCAGATACCGCACCGAGTCGGGTTGGTCGTAGGTGGAGTAGTCGAAGATCTCCTGGCAGCGCACCACATCCACGGTGGTGGCGAGCCCGCTGATCAACAGCGGCAGCACATCGTTGCCCCAGCCGGGATCGACTCCGGAGACGAACAGCGAACCACCGCCGGCGGCAATGGCTTCCAGTACCGGGTCGCGGATCTCGGCGGGGGCGTTGACCGGGTCGTAGAGCGCGTAGAGAGCCGGGGTCACGACGACGGCGCCCGCGCAGATCGCGCGCACGATGTCGGCGAGCGCGTCATCGGGACGGATGTCGCCGGAGGCCGCGTAGACGACCGCGCGCGGACCCGAAGCGAGCAGTGCGTCGATGTCGGCGGACGCGGGCACCCCTAGTCCGTAGTCGAGTCCGGCGAGTGCACCGGCGTCACGGCCGACCTTGTCGGGGTTGTGCACCAGCACCCCCGTGAGTTCCAGCGCCGGATGGGCAGCCACGGCACGGATGGCCGCTCGGCCGACATTGCCGGTGCCCCAGACGATCGTGGGGATCATCGCGCGAGCGTAGCAAGCGCTTGGTTCGGTGTCCGGGATATCTGGAATCCCGGTTCGGGGTCAGCCTTCGCGCACCGCGAGCGCGGTGTCGCCGAGCGCCTCCGCGAGGCGGTCCGCCGCCGCGGACAACGCTCGTTTCGGGAATCGGCCCGTGCCGAACATCGAGACGACCACCTCGTCGTCGACCCGGTCCCAGGTCCCGGCGACCCGGCCGTCCACCAGCACCAGCGGGGAGATCCAGCCTGCCGTTCTGCTGACCTTCGCGCGGTGCTCGGCGGGCAGTACCGCGGTGTCGGAGGTTCCTGGGCCCAGGATGTACTGATCGAACGGGCCGAGCAGCTGGATCGTGCCGTCGAGGGTGGCGGCGGCGAGCTCGTCGACGAACTCGGTGGGAAGCCAGCCGGTCCGGCCCTCGACGGTCACCTGGGTCAGCGCATCACCCATCGCCGCGAACCAGCCGCGCACGACCGTCTTGCGCAGGCTGTTGCGGCTGAGCCAGGCATCGAACGCTTCCGGCGTCCCCGGACCGTAGGCGCCGAGATAGGCGCTGATCAGTGTCGGCGCGGCGGCGTCCGGTTCCGGCACGCCGGTCCAGCCGGGAATCAGGTGCGCCGGACTGGTGAAGGTGATCTTGGTGCCGCGCGCTGGGCCATGGCACAGCGCGCCCTGCCAGGCCAGCGGTTTGAGCACCGCACCCCAGCCGGAGCGCAACTGCTCGCCGAGGTGGGTGAAACCGGGCTCGGCCAGAACGGCTTCGACGAGCTCGTCACGGGTCAGGACCCGATCGGCGAGAACCTTCGACACCGCTACGACCAAGGCCGTCACCTGATCCGGCGTCGCGCCGAAAGTCTTCTGCCAGGACGGCTTCTCCCACGTCCGCGCCGACCCGATCAGCGACAGCGCCGCCGCGGCCTGCTCGGGCACCATCGCGTGCAAGGTGCCGCGCATCGCCCACGTCTTGACCAGCGAGCCGACCGCGAGCGCGTCGGCCACCGCGTCCTGCCCGGCGACGCCGCTGCGCAGCGCGACCGCGGTCTCCGCCGCCGAGGCGACCTGCGCCTGCACACCGGCGAGCCTGCGCGCGACGGCCTCGGCTCCGTTCACTGTCGGCTCGGTGACGAACTGCCTGCCCAGCCGCCACGCGAAAACCTGATCCCACCCGACTTCGAGCACGCCCACTCCCCTAGTTCTCCTCGCTGCGCCGCGTGGCAACCCGCCGCAGCGCCGCCCGCAGGCCCGCGAATTCGTCGTCGCTGATCCGGTCGACGAAATGGCTGAGCACGAGATCTGATCGGCCGCCGATGCCCAGCGCCTCGTGCATGAGCTGGGCGCTGTGTTCCTCGCGCGTCATCGTCGGCCAGTAGCGGTAGGCGCGACCGTCGCGCTGCCTGGCCAGCCAGCCCTTGCGGTGCAGGTTGTCCATGGTCGACATGACCGTCGTGTAGGCGATGTCGCGTTCGGCCGCCAGCTCGTCGAACAACTCGCGCACCGTCGTCGAATCCACGTCGCGATCCCAGAGACGGTCCATCAGCACCGCTTCGAGATCCCCGAAACCACGCACCGCCTACCGACTCCCTCATCACCACCGACTGCCTGAAACCGGCTTCACAGTACCGGCACGGTCCAGGTGAGGGGTTACCGCTGGGCAACCGCTCGCGGTATGACATGCGAGGTGGGTGTGGTTGCACCGGCTCGCCGTCTCCCGGAATCATCGGCGAATGCATTGCGCAGGGGTGGCCCGATGACCGAACCCGACCCGTTCGACACCTTCCGGCCGCTGCTGTTCACGATCGCCTACGAGATCCTCGGCAGTGCCGTCGACGCCGAGGATGTCTTGCAGGACAGCTACCTTCGCTGGCGCGACGCGACCGAGGTGACGCATCCGCGCGCCTACCTGGTGCAGATCGTCACCCGTCAGGCGATCAACCATCTGCGGACGGTGCGCCGCCGCCGCGAGGACTACGTCGGCACCTGGCTGCCCGAACCGATCCGCACCACCCCCGACGCCGGGCACGACGTGCTGCTGGCCGAGTCGGTGTCGATGGCCATGCTGCTCGTGCTGGAAACCCTCGGCCCCACCGAGCGGGCGGTGTTCGTGCTGTCGGAGGTGTTCGGCCACAGCCACGGCGAGATCGCGGAGATGATCGACAAGACCGATACCGCCGTCCGTCAGATCGCGCACCGGGCCCGCGCGCACGTCGCGGCCCGTCGCCGTCGGTTCGAACCCGACTCCGCCACCAGCCGTGCGGTGATCGCCCGCTTCCTGCTGGCCGTCGACACCGGTGACGTCGGCGCACCCAGGTGCTCGGCGCCCGCGTCGTCGCTACCGGCGACATCGACCCGGCCGAACTCGCCGACTACGACCTCGTCGGCTTCGGATCGGGCATCTACAACATGAACTTCCACCCGGAGCTGCGCCGGTTCATCACCGCCCTGCCGGTCGCGCACCGCGGCACCGCGTTCGTGTTCCGCACCGGCGGATTCCCGGAACCACCGTTTCGCCGCTACACCCGCGCCCTGACCCGCGGCATCGAGAAGAAGGGCTTCGACGTGGTCGACCTCTTCGGCTGCCGCGGCTTCGACACCTGGCTGCCCCTGCGCCTCGTCGGCGGCATCCGCAAAGGCCACCCGGACGCCACCGACATCGCCGCGGCCCGCGCGTTCGCCGAGAAATTGCGGGCAAGGACCACCGCCATGGCCTGACGGCCCGTTTTGGTCGTACCCCGATGCGAACATATGTTCGTGTCCGATTCCGCTGTGCCGCGCCGCCCGCGCATCCAGTCCCGCGCCGAGGCGTCGATCCTGCACGCCGACCTGGATTCCTTCTACGCCTCGGTCGAGCAGCGCGATCAGCCGTGGTTGCGCGGCAAGCCGGTGATCGTGGGCGGCGGGGTGGTGCTGGCCGCGAGCTACGAGGCGAAGGCGTTCGGGATCCGGACGCCGATGAACGCGGGTCAGGCGTTGCGGTTGTGTCCGCACGCGGTGGTCGTCCCGCCGCGGATGTCGGCCTACGCCGAGGCGAGCAAGGCGGTGTTCGCGGTGTTCGGCGACACCACCCCGATCGTGGAGGGGATCTCGATCGACGAGGCGTTCCTCGATGTGAGTGGCTTGCGACGGATCAGGGGCGAGCCGATCGAGATCGCCCGCGCCCTGCGGGCGGAGGTCAGCGGCAAGGTCGGCCTGCCGATCTCGGTCGGTATCGCGCGCACCAAGTTCCTCGCCAAGGTGGCCTCGGCGGTCGCCAAACCCGACGGATTGCGCCTGGTGGAGCCCGGCCGGGAACTGGAGTTCCTGCACCCGTTGCCGGTCGAGCGATTATGGGGTGTCGGCGCGGTCACCGCCGCGACTCTGCACGCCAACGGCATCACCCGGGTAGGGCAGCTGGCCGAACTCGGCGAACCGCACCTGCGCGCCATCCTCGGAGCCGGTGCGGCCCGGCATCTGTTCGCCCTGTCCTGGGCGCGCGATCCCCGGCGCGTCGAGACCGGGAAACGCAGGCGATCGATCGGTGCCCAGCGCGCCCTCGGTCGTCGCCACCGCGAACCCGAGGAGATCGCCGCCTACCTCGACGGCCTCACCGACCGCCTCGGCCGCCGCCTGCGGGCCGCGGACCGGGTGTGCCGCACCGTCATCCTGCGCCTGCGATTCGACGACTTCACCCGCGCGACCCGCTCGCACACCCTGACGGAAGCGACCGACGCCACCGCGTCCATCCGGCACGCCGCCCGGCTGCTGCTCGACACCGCCCAACCGCTCATCGCCGAACGCGGGATCACCCTGATCGGCTTGTCGCTGACCAATCTCGACGACGCCGACACCATGCAGCTGACCCTGCCGCTGGAGCCCCGCGCCGACAACACCCTCGACGCGACGCTCGACGATCTGCGCCGCCGGTTCGGTTCCGCCGCCGTCACCCGCGCGGCACTGCTGAAGAGCGGTGAGGGGCTGTCGGTTCCGCTGCTTCCGGACTGATCGCGATCAGCCGCGGCCGCGTCGACCGACTGCTCCGTGGGAACCGAACCGCCTTCGCCGCCGGGGCGGCCCACCACCGAGGTGCGGTGGGCGCCATGGGATAGTCGGCGCATGCCTTACGCCGTCCTCGGCTTCCTGACCCTCGCCCTGTGGGTGTATTGCCTGGTCGACATCGTCACCAGTCCCGACGACGGGATCCGCCATCTGCCGAAGATGGGATGGGTGCTCGTGGTCGTCCTCGTCCCGACGATCGGCGCCCTGCTGTGGCTGTTCGCCGGCAGGCCGATCACCCCGTCGCGGCCCGCGTCGACCACCCGCTTCAGCGAATACGATCGGCCCGGCCGCGCTGTCGCGACCAACCCCGACGACGACGAAGCGTTCCTGCGCTCGCTGCGCGAACGCGCCGAACAACAGCGTCGCGAAGCCCGCAGGCAGCAGGCCGAGCGCGACGGAGATCAGGCCTGATCACACGAATCGCTTGGGCCGCTTGTCCATCAACCGCAGGATGAGCGGCGTGAAGATCAACTGCATCGCCAGTTCCATCTTCCCGCCCGGCACCACGATGCAGTTCGGCCGCGACATGAACGAATCGTGCAGCATCGACAGCAGATACGGGAAGTCGATCACCTTCGGATCGGCGAACCGGATCACCACGAAACTCTCGTCGGCCGTGGGAATACTGCGCGCGATGAACGGATTCGAGGTGTCCACCGTCGGCACCCGCTGGAAATTCACATACGTCCGCGAGAACTGCGGACAGATGTATTTCACGTAGTCCGGCATCCGGCGCAGGATCGTATCGATCACCGCTTCGCTGGAATATCCGCGATGGGTCTTGTCCCGGTACACCTTCTGGATCCACTCGAGATTGATGATCGGCACCACACCGACCAGCAGATCGGTGTATCGGGCGACATTGACCGCGTCGGTCACCGCCGCACCGTGCAACCCCTCGTAGAACAGCAGGTCACTGCCGGGCGCCAGATCCTCCCACGACGTGAACGTGCCCGCCGGCTGCCCGTACGGTTTCGCCTCCTCGTCGTCGTGGAGGTATTTGCGCACCTGCCCGACGCCGGACTCACCGTAATCCCGGAACAGCGCCTCCAATTCGGGCAGCAGATTCGCGTCTTCGCCGAAATGCGAGAACGTCGTATTGCGTTGCTGCTCGGCCTCGGCCATCGCGATCTTCATCTCCGAGCGGTCGTAGCGGTGAAACGAATCGCCTTCCACCACGACGGCGCTGATCCCTTCGCGCCGGAAGATCTCCTCGAACGTGCGCGTGACACTGGTCGTTCCCGCACCGGACGAACCGGTGATCGCGACAACGGGATGCTTGACCGACATGGCGACTCCTACTTGCGCTGATCGTGCTTGGCCGGACGGAACAGCGACCGCGAGCCGAACAGCGAGCTGTCGAAACTCGGACCGGCGTCCGGCTCGGAGTGGTAGCGCTCGATGCGCAGCACCTCGTTACGGGAACCGAAGATGAACGGCACCCGCTGGTGCACCTCGGCCGGCGGCACCTTCATCACCCGGTCGTGCCCTGTGGTCGCCGCACCACCGGCCTGCTCGACGATGAACGCGATCGGATTCGCCCCGTACAACAGCGAAACCCGGCCCGGCCGTGCGGGATTGCGGGTATCGCGGGGATACAGGTACATCCCGCCCCTGGTCAGGATGTGGAAGGTGTCGGCGACCAGCGAGGCGACCCAGCGCATGTTGAAGTCACGTCCCCGCGGCCCGTCCACCCCCTCCAGGCATTCCTGCACATAGCGGCGCACCGGACGTTCCCAGAACCGTTCGTTGGCCGCGTTGATCGCGAAACCCGACGTGTCGTCGGGGATCCGCATATGCGGATGGGTCAGCACGAACGCGCCGATCTCCCGATCGAGAGTGAACCCGTCGACCCCGCTACCGGTGGTGAGCACCAGCATGGTCGCGGGGCCGTAGAGGGTGAACCCGGCACACACCTGCGCCACACCGGGCTGCAGAAAGTCGGCGTCGCCCGGCTCCGCGGTGCCTGCCAGCACCTCCTGCGGTGCGCGCAGAATGCTGAAAATCGAGCCGACAGGCAGATTCACGTCGATATTGCTCGACCCGTCCAGCGCGTCGAAGGCCAGCAGATACTTGCCGCGCCGCTGAGTCGCGGGCACCGGCAGCGCGGTGGCGCGCTGCTCGGACAGCAACCCCGACAGGTGCCCGGTCCACTGGGTCTGAGCCACCATGATCTCATCGGTCAACGCGTCGAGCCGCCTACTCACCGACAGCGGCTCGTCGTCGTCGCGGCCCGATCCGATGATCGCACCGCGCGTCACCTGATTGGCGATGATCTTGGTCGCCGTGGCCACCACGTTGACCAGCGCCGAGAACTCGCCCGACGAACCGGGATGGCGGTGTTCCTCCTCGATCGTGTAGCGGGTGAGGGTCTTCAATCCGTCGGGCATGGCGTCGCGGCCACCTCCTGCCCCGCGTCGTCGAACACGCTGCTGCCGTAGACATCCCGGTCGCACAGGGTGATCAGGTCGGTCTTCGACAGCGGCCGCGCCGCCTCGACGAGCCGTTTGGCCTGACGCAGCCGGCACCGGTCGATCGCGTTGCGCACGCTGCGCGCATTCGAGAACCGCGGCCGGGTCATCCGCATCGTCAGATACTCCGCGAACGCGACGTGCGCGGCCGCGTCGAAGCGGAAGTTCTCCCCCGTCACCATCAACTCGGCGATACCCATGAGTTCTTCGTGGGTGTAGTCGGCGAACTCGAGATGATGCGCCACCCGCGAGGACAGCCCGGGATTGGCCGAGAAGAAGCGGTCCATCCGATCCGGGTAACCGGCGAAGATGACGACCAGGCTCGCCCGCTCGCTCTCCATCTCCTGCAGCAGGATCTCGATCACCTCCTGCCCGTAATCGCGCTCGTTCTCGGGCCGGAACAGGTAGTACGCCTCGTCGATGAACAGCACACCGCCCGCGGCCTTGGCGATCGCCTCCTTGGTCTTGGGCGCGGTGTGGCCGATGAACTGGCCGACCAGGTCGTCACGGGTCACCGTGTGCACCTTCGGTTTCCGGATGTAACCCAGCGCGTGCAGCATCTGCGCCATCCGCAATGCCACGGTCGTCTTCCCGGTGCCGGGTCCGCCGGTGAAGCTCATGTGCATCGTCGGCCGCGAGGACTCCAGCCCGAAGCGCCGCCGCGCCCGGTCGATCATCAGCAGCGCCGCGATCTCGCGTACCCGTTCCTTCACATTCGCCAGGCCGATCAGCTCCGCGTCGAGCGCGGCCAGCGTTTCGGCCACGTCGTGGCCTGCCAGGTCGAGAGAAAGATCCAACAGCGCGTCCTCGCTCAGCAGTTCCTCGGTCGCGGTGGCGCCCTCGGCGGGCGGGCGCGACGGCCGGGCGTCGGTGACGCCCGGCCGCGGCAACCGGAATCCGCCTGCGGATCCGTCAGCCGCCATACCGCTGTCCCTGCGGACGATCGGTGGCATAGGAGCGCAGGCTGTAGATCTGGCGGCGATCCGAGCCCTCGGCCCGCGCCAGTTCGAAACCGGGCTCCTCGGCGGGGCGCTGCACCAGGAAGCTCAGCGCCGTCGTCTGTTTCGTGTAGGTCGCGTTGTAGGCGGTGACCCGCACGTAGTGGCGAGGAAACGTCGCCCGGCAGGCGTTGATCTCAGCCATCACCCCGTCGGGTTCGTCGAGGTCGAACAGCGGCAACCCCCACATCTCCCAGTAGGTGTTGCGTGGGTGCGGATCGTCGGTGTACTCGATCGACACCGGCCAGTTGTTGAGCAGCGCGTAGCGCACCTGCGCCGCGATCTCTTCGTCGGTGAACTCGGGCAGATACGAGAACGTCCCGTGTCGCAGATACATGGTGCTCCCTACAGGCTCGGCGTCGGCACCGCGTCGGGTGCGTCGGTGGACGTGTAATCGAAGGTGACATCACCCCAGGTCGACAGCGCGACCTCGAGCGGACGACACGTCGAGGCTGCCGTGCGCAGCACGTCGGGCCCCTCCTTGATCAGGTCGCGACCCTCGTTGCGCGCCTTGACCACCGCTTCCAGCGCCACCCGGTTGGCCTCGGCGCCTGCCGCGATCCCCAGCGGATGACCGATGGTGCCGCCACCGAACTGCAGGATCACATCGTCACCGAACAGATCGAGCAGCTGATGCATCTGGCCTGCGTGGATACCGCCCGAGGCCACCGGCATCACCCCGGGCAGGCTCGCCCAGTCCTGGTCGAAGAAGATGCCGTTGCCCAGATCGGTGGGAATGTGGTTCTCGCGCAAGGTGTCGTAGAAACCGCGGGTGGTCGCCGGATCGCCTTCCAATTTGCCCACCACGGTTCCCGCGTGCACATGGTCGACACCGATCAGCCTGCACCATTTCGCCAGCACCCGGAAGCTCACGCCGTGCGTCTTCTGCCGGGTGAACGTCGAATGGCCCGCCCGGTGCAGGTGCAGCAGTACCCCGTTGCGCCGCGCCCACTTCGACATCGACTGCATCGCGGTGTAGCCGACGGTGAGGTCCATCATGATGACCACCGAGCCCAGTTCCTTGGCGAACTCGGCGCGCTCGTACATGTCCTCCATGGTGGCGGCGGTGACGTTGAGGTAGTGGCCTTTGATCTCGCCGGTCTCGGCCATCGCCCTGTTCACGCCCTCCATTGCGAACAGGTAGCGGTCGCGCCAGCGCATGAACGGCTGGGAGTTGATGTTCTCGTCGTCCTTGGTGAAATCCAAGCCGCCTTTGCAGGCCTCGTAGACCACCCGGCCGTAATTGCGTGCCGACAAACCGAGTTTCGGTTTCACCGTCGCGCCCAGCAGTGGCCTGCCGTATTTGTTGAGATATTCACGTTCCATCACCGTGCCGTGCGGCGGGCCCTGGAAGGTCTTGACATAGGCCACCGGAATACGCATGTCCTCGAGCCGCAACGCGAGCAGCGGCTTGAATCCGAAGACATTACCGATGACCGAGGAGGTGAGGTTGGTGATCGACCCTTCCTCGAAAAGATCCAGATCGTAGGCGATGTAGGCGAAGTACTCGCCCGGCCTGCCCGGCACCTCGTCGATCCGGTAACACTTCGCCTGATACTTCGAGTGCGCGGTGAGCCGGTCGGTCCACACAACAGTCCAAGTGGCAGTGGACGATTCGCCCGCCACAGCGGCCGCGGCCTCGATCGGATCGACGCCAGGCTGCGGGGTCACCCGGAACACCGCGAGCACATCGGTATCCGAGGGCACGTAGTCGGGTGCGTAATATCCCATCGACGCGTACGACTGAACACCCGGATCCCAACGATCCCGTTCGGTTTCTTCCGCCATGGTTCCTCCTGTGGAATCGGCTGGGCGCCTATCGAATTCCAGGATGGGGCCCGCGACCGTCACAAACAATGTGAATGTTTCTGGGAACGCTCAACCGAAACGTTGAGTTTGCTACCGTCGGGTAATGGGCAGGGTGAGCGCGGGGCGGATGGAAACCTTCCTCGCGGTGGCCCGGCTGGGCAGCATTCGCCGCGCGGCCGCCCAGCTGCATGTCACCGAGGCGGCGGTGTCGGCCGCGGTCGCCCATGTCGAAAAGCAGCTCGGCGCCAAACTGATCACCCGATCCGGGCGGGGGATCGCCCTGACCGAGGCGGGCCGGGTCTACGCCGAGTACTGCCGCGGGATCCTCGGCCTCATGAAGGAAGCGCACGCCGCGGTCCGGCAGGCCGAGGCAGGCCGGCTACGGATCGGCGTCGTCGCGACCGCGGGCGAATCGGTGGTGCTGCGGCCGCTGGCCTCGTTTCGTCACCGCTACCCCGATGTGGAACTGAGCCTGTCCATCCAGCCCCGTGACGTGCTGTTTCTCGAACTGCAGCACCACGAGACCGATCTCGTCATCGCGGGCCGCCCCCCACACGCGGCGAACCTGGTCATCCAGGCGCGACGCCCGAGCACCCTCGTCGTCGTCGGCGCCGGCGACACCCACGATCCACGCCACACCACCTGGCTACTGCGCGGCAACGGTTCGGGCACCCGCGAAGCGACACTCGCGCTGATCGACCGTCTCCAAATCGACCCGCCGACGCTGACCCTGGGTTCGCACGGCGCGGTCATCGCTGCCGCGCGCGAGGGGCTCGGTATCACCCTCATCCACTCCGATGCCGTCGGCGAGCACCTGGAATCCGGTGCGCTGCACACGATCGACGTGCCGGGCACCCCCCTCGACCGCGCCTGGCACGCGGTCACCACGCCGACCCCAACCCCGGCGACCCGGCTGTTTCTGGCCCACCTCATCGATCCGCTCGAAACCGGGACAGACGCTTTCCACGCCACGATCGGGCCGTAGCGGGACCGGCTCCGCCCTGGATCGGCCGAGCTGTCGGTGCGTCGTGCCACGATGCCGCGCATGACCCGACATCCGGACGCCGAACATCATCTCGAGCTGTTTCTCGACTACGGCCAGTTCGTCCTGCACGGTGGGGAGGGCGAGGAGGACGCCGAGCTGTCGTTGCTGGAGGCGGCGCTGGCCGAGGGGCCGTCCGCCGGTGACGGGCACACCGTCGTGGTGCGCAGTCCACACCAGAACAACTTCGAGATGCCGCTCGTCGTGCAGGTCTGGGCGACGCGTCCGCCCGCCGATGATGCCGACTGGCAACAGATCAGCGAAGCCCGGCTGCACATCGGCGAATACGGACTGAACATCAGCTCACCGGTGGACACCTGGGAAGCCGCACCGGTTCCGCCGGGCGACTACATCGTCGACATCGCGGGCACCGGGTTCGTCGGGTACGGCTGGCCCGGCACCACCACCCCTGGCGACCATTGGCGGATCCGGTTGTGGCCCGACGACGGGAGCGTTCTGCGGCCGCCACTGATCTGGAATGCTCCCGGGCACGACGTCGATATCGAGGCACCGCCCCTGATCGACTCGGGCATCCGCCTCGATCCCGAGGACCTTGCGCCCCGGCAGGTTCCCCACCTCGAAATCCCCTTCGGCGGGGAGAATCTCGCGACGAACGATCCCTCGGCCGACCAGGCACGTGGGTGGCAGCAGCAGGAACGTGAAGCGTGGGGTGGCGAGCCCATCGCCGCGCTCGCCGACGTCTACTCTGCTCGCGATCTCGCCGGCTACGACCGAGCGCTCGCCGAGTCGATCGCCGAGATGCCTGCCGATCGGCTCCGAAAGCTGAGCGAGTACTGCGCGCTGCGCGCCTACGAATTCGCCGGGCTCAGCGAGCGTCCGTGGGTGCGTCCCGCGCTCGCGGCACTGCGCTCCGGGGAACCGTTCCCCGAGCCGTTCCGGGATTCCGATGCCGCCTTCGCCCGGCTCGACGAAGACCAATACGGCCCTGACGCAGGCCGGTTCCAGGCCGTCGCCCGGGAACGCGCCGACAGACCCGCGCGTCGACCGAATCCCTACGACCGCGGCACCATCAGCCGACCGCACTTCGCCGTCAACACCCTGTTCCATGCCCGTCACGCCGATCCCCTGCAGGGCGCGCTGTCGGCGCTCAACGAAGCCGCGATCACCTTCGGCGACCAGGTCGAGCTGCTGTTCACCGGCATCCGCGCCGAATTCGGGCTGCCGCCGCGTCGCTGACCGCGACACCGTGGACGCTCACCCGTGCCGCGGGTACGGTCGTCGCCAGGGGGCTGATTCATCGTCTGTACGCAATCGAACGAAGGGGTGGGATATGTCGACCGAAGTGAAACTGTCCGGGGACGCGCTGGAACTGCCGGGCGGCGTGCGGGTGACCTTCATCCGCACCCTGCGACTGCCCGAGACGGGCACCTATCCACTGCCGCCCGGTCTCGGTACGTTCCCGCTGCGCCGGGTCGCCGACTACCCCGACACCGTGCCCGCCGAATGGCGCAAGCGCGGCGGCGTGATGCTGCCGGTCTACCAGCGTGAAGCCATGTGGCTGCGATTCTCCGCCACCACCCCCGCCGCGCTGAAGGTCGGTGTCGGCAAGGTCTGCGCGGTGTCGGGCAAGCCATGGAGCGACACCCTCGGCAAGGATCCGCAGAACTACCTCGCGCTACCCCAACAGCCGTGGATGGACGGCATCAACTCCGGTGACGGCACGGTCCGCCAGTTCGTCGCGGTGCCGCTCGGACTCGGTGCGACCGTCGAGGGCCAGGTGACGGGCACCGAGCAATGGGGTGGTGTGCAGCTCGCCGTCCACGGGCTCACCGATGCCGCACTGGAGACCTGGAACGCCGCCGAACGCGCCAGGCGGCAACGCATGCCCGCCGCACCCACCGCACCGTGGCTCGCCGAGGAGATGGTCTACGGCGCAGCGCCGGCCGCACCGCACTACGTCGCCCCGGTCGCCTACTCCGCTCCCGGCAGTGCCCCGGCTCCCGGCGCCGCGCCCACCGGCTCGCCGCGTGCACGAGGAGCTCGCCCCGCCGCCAGGAAGATGGGTCTCGGCGCGGGCGGAACCATGCGCCAGGAAATCTTCGCCGACGAGCGCCCGATCGAGGACTACCACCCCGACGCTGACGGGCGTGTCTTCGTCCATCTCGCTTCCGCCGCCGAATGGCAGCAGATCACCGGCGAACCGGCACCGCCTACCCCGATCACCGCCCAGGCCTACGCCCAGCACAACCTGCCCTGGTTCGACTACTACGCCGCCGACGCCGACGACCTCCCGCCATCGACCGAACTCGCGGAGGTGAAACCCACCGGCGACTGGCTCGCCGACGAACACCCGAATCCGCCCATCGAACAGCCACTTCCGGTGATCCCCCTGGGCGACAAGAAAGTCCAGGACGGCAACTGGTAACCCGTGGGAGCCTGCGGTGGACTACCTTGCCCCGCAGGCCAACCGGCTGATCCGGCGAACCTGCCACGCGGCAGGCCCGCGCGGACGTACGATCCGTGCGTGGCCGAATCGAATGGTTCCACCCCGCTGCGCGTACTGGTCTACAGCAACGATGCCGACACCAGGCAACAGGTGATCCTGGCGCTGGGCCGTAAGCCGCGTGCCGATCTACCGGAGCTCGACTTCTTCGAGGTCGCCACCGCGCCGGTGGTCATCGAGCAGATGGATGCGGGCGGGATCGATCTGGCGATCCTCGACGGGGAATCCGCGCCCGCGGGTGGCCTCGGTATCGCCAAGCAGCTCAAGGACGAGATCGAGGAGTGCCCGCCGGTGGTCGTGCTGACCGGCAGGCCCGACGACGCCTGGCTGGCGAACTGGTCGCGCGCGGAGGCGGCGGTATCGCACCCGATCGACCCCATGCAGCTGACCCGCGCGGTGACCAGCATCCTGCTCGCCCGCTGATCGGCGGCAATCGGGCATCGTCCCGATCCCTCGGATAGTCCGAGTCGCACAGTTCTGTCCATCACCACTGGTAACACCAGTGGTTGTTCGTCGTGCGCGTATCCGGGATTACCCCCGGATCGCTCATGAATCGCGGTACCGAAATCGATCAAACCCCGCCCCGGAAACGCGCGGCGGACCACCGAAACGGCGGTAGTCTGTGCTCTAGCTCACACGAGCGCGGGCTCCTGTATAACGCTCCGCCATCGCTGCACAGCCTTGCGCGAGCCCCGTATCGGCGGACAACGTTGTCGGCCCCGTCTCGCCAAAGCTGCCGTCCGCGGCCGGGCCACACGGCTCGACCTGCTCCAGCGAGGAGGGGAAAGCAGTCGTGAATATCGAGGTGCCCGCGCTCGTACTCGGCGCCATCGCTGCCGCGTTCGCGGTGTTCTCCGTCATCATGGCGGCGCTGATCGGCCCGAAGCGCTACAACAGGGCCAAGCTGGAACCCTACGAATGCGGCATCGAGCCGACACCGCACGCCATCGCGGGCGGCCCGGGAAACGCCACGGGACAGCGCTTTCCGGTGAAGTACTACCTCACCGCGATGTTGTTCATCATCTTCGACATCGAGATCGTGTTCCTCTACCCGTGGGCCGTGCATTTCGATGCGCTCGGGCTCTTCGGGCTCGCCGCGATGGCGTTGTTCATCGTCAATGTGTCGGTCGCCTACGCCTACGAGTGGCGGCGCGGCGGCCTGAGCTGGGAATGAGTGGGAAATAATGGGTCTCGAAGAGAAACTGCCCAGCGGGTTCCTGCTGAGCACCGTCGAGGATTTCGCCGGCTACCTGCGTAAGGGCTCGGTCTGGCCCGCGACGTTCGGGTTGGCCTGCTGCGCGATCGAGATGATGGCCACCGGCGCAGGGCGATTCGACATCGCCCGCTTCGGCATGGAGGCGTTCCGCGCCTCCCCCCGCCAGGCCGATCTGATGATCGTCGCGGGGCGGGTCAGTCAGAAGATGGCACCGGTGCTGCGGCAGGTCTACGACCAGATGACCGAACCCAAATGGGTACTGGCCATGGGCGTCTGCGCGTCCTCGGGCGGCATGTTCAACAACTACGCGATCGTGCAGGGTGTCGACCACGTCGTCCCGGTCGACATCTACCTGCCCGGCTGCCCGCCGCGCCCGGAGATGCTGCTCAACGCGATCCTCGCGCTGCACGCCAAGATCGCCGAGACACCGATGGGCGTCAACCGCGAGGAAGCGATCCGCGCCGCCGAACAGGCCGCGCTGGCCAGCACGCCGACCATCCGGATGGAGGGCCTGCTGCGATGACGTTCGACGCTCCCGACAACACCGACAGCAATGCGGGACAGGACATTCCGGAGGAAGCCTCCACCGCGCCCCCGCCGCCGGCGCCACCCGAGGACGAGGTGATCGGCACCCGACGCGGCATGTTCGGCGTCACCGGTACCGGGGACACCTCCGGATACGGCGGCCTGGTCACCCCCGTCGCCCTGCCCGCGGGCACCCCACCGCCCTATGGTGGCTGGTTCGACGCGTTCGTCGGCACCCTGCGCGCCGCGCTGACCAACCGGGTGATCGCCTTCGACACCGTGATCGAGAAGGTCGTCGTCTTCCGCGACGAGATCACCCTGCACGTGCGGCGCGAGCATCTGGTCGCCGTCGCGAGCGCGCTGCGCGACGACACCTCGCTGCGCTTCGAACTGTGCCTCGGCGTCAACGGCGTCCACTATCCCGACGACGAAGGCCGCGAACTGCACGCGGTCTATCACCTGATGTCGATCACGCACAACCGGCGGGTGCGGCTGGAAGTGTCGGCCCCCGATGCCGATCCGCACATTCCCTCGCTGTTCGCGGTGTATCCGACCACCGACTGGCACGAACGCGAGACCTACGACTTCTTCGGCATCCTCTTCGACGGGCATCCCTCGCTGACCCGCATCACCATGCCCGACGACTGGCGCGGCCATCCGCAGCGCAAGGACTACCCGCTCGGCGGGATCCCGGTGGAGTACAAGGGCGCGCGGATACCGCCGCCCGACGAGCGGAGGACCTACAGCTGATGACCGACACCGATTTCCGCCGCGACGAACCACAGATAGTCACCGTCGCAGGCCAGGACTGGGACCAGGTCAGCGAGGTGCTCGAGGGTGGGGGCGAAGAACGCATCGTCGTCAACATGGGCCCGCAGCACCCGTCGACGCACGGCGTGCTGCGCCTGATCCTCGAGATCGAAGGCGAGACCGTCACCGAAGCCCGCTGCGGCATCGGCTACCTGCACACCGGCATCGAGAAGAACCTGGAATTCCGCCCCTGGATCCAGGGCGTCACCTTCGTGACCCGGATGGACTACCTGTCCCCCTTCTTCAACGAAACCGCCTACTGCCTGGGCGTGGAGAAGCTGCTCGACATCACCGAGCAGATCCCCGAACGGGCCACCGTCGTGCGCGTCATGCTGATGGAGCTCAACCGGATCTCCTCGCATCTGGTCGCGCTGGCGACCGGCGGCATGGAACTGGGCGCGCTCACCCCGATGCTGTTCGGTTTCCGGGAACGCGAACTCATCCTCGACGTGTTCGAGACCATCACCGGCCTGCGGATGAACCACGCGTTCATCCGTCCCGGCGGACTCGCCCAGGACCTGCCCGACGACGGCGTCACCAAAGTCCGCGAACTCCTCGAGATCATGCCGGGCCGGCTGCGCGACATGGAGCATCTGCTCAGCGCCAACCCGATCTGGAAGAAGCGCACCCAGGACATCGGCTACCTCGACCTCACCGGCTGCATGGCGCTCGGCATCACCGGCCCGGTCCTGCGTGCCACCGGCCTGCCCCACGATCTGCGCAAGTCGGCGCCCTACTGCGGCTACGAGAACTACGAATTCGAGATCCCGACGACCACCGGCTGCGACTGCTACGGCCGCTACCTGATCCGGGTCGCCGAGATGACCGAATCGCTCAAGATCGTCGAGCAGTGTCTCGACCGGCTGCGGCCCGGTCCGGTCATGGTCGACGACAAGAAGATCGCCTGGCCCGCCGACCTGAAGCTCGGCCCCGATGGGCTGGGCAACTCACCGAAATACATCGGCAAGATCATGGGCACCTCGATGGAATCGCTGATCCATCACTTCAAGCTCGTCACCGAGGGCATGCGTGTGCCCGCGGGACAGGTGTATACGGCGGTGGAGTCACCGCGCGGTGAGCTGGGCGTGCACATGGTCAGCGACGGCAGCACCCGGCCGTACCGGGTGCACTACCGCGATCCCTCGTTCACCAATCTGCAGGCGGTGGCCGCGATGTGCGAGGGCGGCATGGTCGCCGACGTCATCGCCTCGGTCGCCAGCATCGACCCCGTCATGGGCGGAGTGGACCGATGAAGATAGAGCTCAAGCTCACCAGCAGGCCGGAGCCGTACCAGCCGCATGTGCGGCAGCGACTCGAAGTCGACGCCAAGGAGATCATCGCCCGCTACCCGCACCCCCGATCGGCGCTGCTGCCACTGCTGCACCTGGTGCAGGCCGAGGAAGGGCATGTCACCGGCACCGGGATCGACTTCTGCGCCGACCAACTCGGCCTCACCGGCGCCGAGGTAACCGCCGTCGCCACCTTCTACTCGATGTACCGGCGCACCCCGACCGGCGACTACCACGTCGGCGTCTGCACCAACACCCTCTGCGCGGTCCTCGGCGGCGACGCGATCTATGAAGCGCTGCAACAACATCTGGGCGTCGGACACGGCGAGACCACCGCCGACGGCGCCATCACCCTCGAGCACATCGAGTGCAATGCCGCCTGCGATTACGCGCCGGTAATGATGGTGAACTGGGAATTCTTCGACAACCAGACCCCGGAATCGGCGCGGGCGATCACCGATGCCCTGCGAGCGGGCCATCAGGTACGCCCGACTCGGGGCGCCCCACTGTGCACCTTCCGCGAGACCGCGCGCATCCTCGCCGGCTTCCCCGACGAACGCCCCGGCGCACTCGACGGAGCTCCGGGCGAGGCCACTCTGGCCGGGCTGCACATCGCGGAAAACGATGTGGCAGAAGATGACTCCACCGGACAGGGGGCCTGAGATGACCACACTCACCCCCGTTCTCAGCGAGCACTGGGACCGCCCACAGTCCTGGACCATCGACAGCTACCGCGCCACCGGCGGCTACGAGGGCCTGCGCGCCGCCCTGCGGATGGCGCCCGACGACGTGATCCAGACGGTGAAGGACGCCGGTTTGCGCGGTCGCGGCGGCGCAGGCTTCCCGACCGGTATGAAGTGGTCGTTCATCCCGCAGGGTCCAGGCCCCGACGGCACGACGAAACCGCACTACCTCGTCGTCAACGCCGACGAATCCGAACCTGGCACCTGCAAAGACATTCCGCTGATGCTGGCCACTCCGCACACCCTGATCGAAGGTGTGGTGATCGCCGCCTACGCGATCCGCGCGGCCACCGCGTTCATCTATGTGCGCGGCGAAGTGGTGCCGGTGCTGCGCAGGTTGCAGGCCGCCGTCGCCGACGCCTACGAGGCGGGCTACCTCGGCCGCAACATCCTGGGCTCCGGGTTCGACCTGGAACTGATCGTGCACGCGGGTGCGGGCGCCTACATCTGCGGCGAGGAGACCGCGCTGCTCGATTCGCTCGAGGGCAGGCGCGGCCAGCCCAGGTTGCGGCCGCCGTTTCCTGCTGTCGCCGGGCTCTACGCATGCCCGACGGTCGTCAACAATGTGGAATCCATTGCCAGCGTCCCGGCGATCCTGCGCAAGGGCACCGAATGGTTCCGGTCGATGGGCAGCGAGAAATCGCCCGGGTTCACGTTGTACTCGCTGTCAGGGCACGTCGCGCGACCCGGCCAGTACGAGGCGCCACTGGGCATCACCCTGCGCGAACTGCTCGCCTACGCCGGTGGCGTCCGCGCGGGACACACGCTCAAGTTCTGGACGCCGGGTGGTTCGTCGACGCCGCTGTTCACCGCCTACCACCTCGATGTGGCTCTCGACTACGAAGGTGTGGCCGCCGCCGGATCCATGCTGGGCACCAAGGCCTTGCAGATCTTCGACGACACCACCTGTGTCGTGCGCGCGGTCCTGCGCTGGACGGAGTTCTACGCCCACGAATCCTGCGGCAAGTGCACACCGTGCCGCGAGGGCACCTACTGGCTCGTGCAACTGCTGCGCAGACTCGAAGCGGGCCAGGGCACCGAGGCCGACCTCGACAAACTCGCCGACATCGCCGACAACATCAACGGCAAGTCGTTCTGCGCGCTCGGTGACGGCGCGGCCAGCCCGATCTTCTCCTCGCTGAAGTACTTCCGCGACGAGTACGTCGAGCATCAGCGCCGCGGCGGCTGCCCGTTCGATCCGGCACGCGCCACGGTGTGGGCCTCAGGGGAAGGGAACCGATGACAGCGATCGCGCCAGGAAACAGCAGCGAGGTGGTTCCCGCCGACCTGGTCAGCGTCACCATCGACGACACCACCATCCAGGTGCCCGTCGGCACCCTGGTGATCCGCGCCGCCGAACTGATCGGCGTACAGATTCCCCGCTTCTGCGACCATCCCCTGCTCGATCCGGTCGGTGCCTGCAGGCAGTGCATCGTCGAGGTGGAAGGACAGCGAAAGCCGGTCGCCTCCTGCACGATTCCGGTCACCGACGGGATGATCGTGCGCACCCAGCTCAGCTCACCGGTCGCCGAGAAGGCCCAGCGTGGGGTGATGGAGCTGCTGCTGATCAATCATCCGCTGGACTGCCCGGTCTGCGACAAGGGCGGGGAATGCCCGCTGCAGAACCAGGCGATGTCGACCGGCAGCGCCGATTCGCGGTTCGAAGGCGAAAAGCGCACCTACCCGAAACCGATCCCGCTGTCCTCGGCGGTGCTGCTCGACCGGGAACGGTGCGTGCTGTGCGCGCGGTGCACCCGGTTCTCCCAGCAGGTCGCAGGCGACCCGTTCATCGAGCTGATGGATCGCGGTGCGCTGCAACAGGTCGGCATCGCCCAGGCCGAACCGCTGGACTCCTATTTCTCCGGTAATACGGTGCAGATCTGTCCGGTGGGCGCGCTCACCGGCACCTCCTACCGATTCCGGGCGCGCCCGTTCGACCTGGTGTCCACCCCGAGTGTCTGCGAGCACTGCGCCTCCGGCTGTGCCCAGCGCACCGATCACCGGCGCGGAAAGGTCCTGCGCCGCTTGGCCGGTGACGACCCGCAGGTCAACGAGGAGTGGAACTGCGACAAGGGCCGCTGGGCCTTCACCTACGCCACCGAACGTGACCGTCTCACCACGCCGCTGGTGCGCGGCTGGGACGGCGTGCTCGCACCGGCCTCCTGGCCAGAGGCACTCGCGGCCGCCGCGACCGGACTGCGGGCCGCGATCGGCAACGCGGGTGTGCTCGTCGGCGGCCGGGTCACCGAAGAAGAGGCCTACGCCTACAGCAAGTTCGCGCGCATGGTGCTCGCCACCAACGACATCGACTTCCGCAGCCGGATGCACTCCGAGGAAGAGGAACGATTCCTCGCGGCCCGCATCGCCGGACGCGGCGTCCAGGTCGACTACACGGCGCTCTCCACTGCCCCCGTCGTGCTGCTGGTGGGTTTCGAGCCGGAAGAGGAATCGCCCATCGTCTACCTGCGGCTGCGCAAGGCCGCCCGGACTAGCGGCACGCGCGTGGTGTCGCTGGCGCCGTTCGCTTCACGTGGGCTCGAACGCATGTCGGGTTCGCTCATCCAGACTCCGCCGTGCGGCGAAGCCGGTGTCCTCGACGCCATCGGTGCCGAAACATCAGCGGACGCAGCCGAACTGATGGCGCTGCTGCGCACGCCGGGAGCGGTCATCATGGCCGGCGAGCGACTCGCGGGCAGCCCCGGCGCGCTGTCGGCGGTGGTCCGCCTGGCCGACACCACCGGTGCCGGACTCGCGTGGGTGCCGCGTCGTGCGGGTGAGCGCGGTGCACTGGAAGCGGGCGCGCTGCCCGGGCTGCTGCCCGGCGGCAGGCCGGTTGTCGATCCCGCTGCACGCCAACAGGTTCGGCACCGTTGGCAGGCCGAGGAACTGCCCGTCACCCTCGGCCGCGACACCGCAGGAATTCTGGCGAGCGCCGCACAACTCGGCGCGCTGATCATCGGCGGCGTCGATCCGGTCGACCTGCCGGACCCGGCCGCGGCACTGGCCGCCATCGACGACGCCCGCTTCGTCGTCAGCCTGGAACTGCGCCACAGCGCTGTCACCGAACGCGCCGACGTCGTCTTCCCGGTCGCGTCCGTGATGGAGAAGTCCGGCACCTTCCGCACTTGGGAGGGCAGGCCACGCCCGTTCAGCGCCGCACCGCTGGACACCACCCGCCGAGTCGCCGCACCGCTGTCGGACCTGCGGGTCCTGCACTCCCTCGCCGCCGAAATAGGGACGCCGATCAACCTGCCGGACCCGGCCTCCGCCCGCACCGAACTCGACGCCCTCGGCGCGTGGACCGGTGCGCCGATCTCCGCGCCGGAATCGACCAGCCAGACCCCACCCGTAACGGGTCCTGGCACCGCAATACTCGTCGGCTGGCGGATGCTGCTCGACGCGGGCCGCATGCAGGACGGCGAACCCAACCTCGCCGGCATCGCCCGGCCGCCGGTGGTGCGACTGTCCGCCGCGACCGCCGCCGAGATCGAAGCCGCCGACGCCGATCACGTCATCGTCTACACCGACCGCGGCGAGATCACGCTGCCGCTGATGATCACGGACCTGCCCGACCGGGTGGTGTGGCTGCCGCTGCACTCGCCCGGTTCGACGGTCGCCGCCACCCTCGGCGTGACGCCGGGCGCCCTGGTGCGCCTGCGCCGCGCCGACGACAGGATGAAGGAACACCGTCATGAGTGATCCCGTGCTGCACCTCGCGGCCGATTCGGCACCTGTCTTCGGCACCGACCCGCTCTGGCTGGTGGTCCTCAAGGCACTCGGCGTGTTCGTGTACCTGATGCTGGTGCCGCTGATCGCGGTGTACGCCGAACGCAAAGTCGTCGCCAGGATGCAGATGCGCCTCGGCCCCAACCGGGTCGGGCCGAAGGGCATGTTCCAGTCGATCGCCGACGGCGTGAAGATGGCGCTCAAGGAAGACATCATTCCGGCGATCGTGGACAAACCGATCTTCGTGCTCGCCCCGATCATCTCGGTGATCCCGGCGTTCATGGCGTTCGCGGTCATCCCGTTCGGTCCCGAGGTGTCGATCCTGGGCCAGCGCACCCCGCTGCAACTGACCGACATGCCCGTCGGCGTCCTCTACATCCTCGCCATCACCTCCATCGGCGTCTACGGCATCGTGCTGGCCGGCTGGTCGTCGGGTTCGACCTACCCGCTGCTGGGCGGTCTGCGATCCACCGCGCAGGTGATTTCCTACGAGATCGCGATGGCACTCACCTTCGCGACCGTGTTCCTGCTGTCCGGGACCATGGCGACCTCCGGGATCGTGACCGCCCAGGAAGGCACCTGGTACGTCTTCCTGCTGCTGCCCTCGTTCCTGATCTACTGCGTGGCGATGGTCGGCGAGACCAACCGGGCACCGTTCGACCTGCCCGAAGCCGAAGGCGAACTGGTCGGTGGCTTCCACACCGAGTACTCCTCGCTCAAGTTCGCGATGTTCATGCTCGCCGAATACGTCAACATGGCCACGGTGTCCGCGCTGGCGACCACCCTGTTCCTCGGCGGCTGGCGGGCGCCGTTCCCGATCAGCCTGTGGGAGGGCGCCAACTCCGGCTGGTGGCCGCTGCTGTGGTTCACCGCCAAGGTGTGGACGTTCCTGTTCGTGTTCGTCTGGCTGCGCGGCACCCTGCCCCGCCTGCGCTACGACCAGTTCATGAACCTCGGCTGGAAGCTGCTCATCCCGACCTCGCTGGTGTGGGTGATGATCGTGGCCACCGCCCGGGTCCTCGACATCGAGGGCATTCCCGGCCAGACCGCGATCCTGGTGACCGTCGGCATCCTCATCACCGCGGCGATGATCGCGATGTTCCTGCGCGCCGGCCGCGCCGAAGGCCTGCCACCGCTGCCGGAGGAACCCGTGAAATCCCCGGTGTTCCTCGGCTTCCCGGTCCCGCCGATGCCGCCGCGCCCGGCCGGCGAACAGCCCGAGATCGGCCTGTTCGAACCGCTCGCCGGTTTCGCGGTCACCGCGGCCACGATGTTCAAGAAGCCCAACACCGAGTCCTACCCCGAGCAGAAGGTGCCGACCGCGCCGCGCTATCACGGCCGCCACCAGCTCAACCGGTACGACGACGGCCTCGAGAAATGCATCGGCTGCGAACTGTGCGCGTGGGCCTGCCCCGCCGACGCCATCTTCGTCGAAGGCGCCGACAACACCGAGGACGAACGCTATTCCCCTGGTGAACGGTACGGCCGCGTCTACCAGATCAACTATCTGCGCTGCATCGGCTGCGGCCTGTGCATCGAAGCGTGTCCCACCCGGGCGCTCACGATGACCAACGAGTACGAGCTCACCGACGACAACCGCGCCGACCTGATCTACGAGAAGGACCGCCTCCTCGCCCCGCTGCGCGACGGCATGACCGCTCCGCCGCACGCGATGGCGCCCGGCACCGACGAAGCCGACTACTACCTGGGCCGGGTCAGCCCCACCACGTCGGAAGAGGTGCTGCGATGACCACCGCACCCGTACTGGCCGCCGAGATCGCGTCCACCTCCACCGGTGAGGCGGTGCTGTTCTGGGTGCTCGCCCCGATCGCCGTGCTCGGCGCCCTCGGCATGGTGACCGCCGCCAAGGCCGTGCACTCGGCGATCTGCCTGGCCGCCACCATGATCGCGCTCGCCGTGTTCTACATCGCCCAGGGCGCACTGTTCCTCGGCGTCGTGCAGATCGTGGTCTACACCGGCGCGGTGATGATGCTGTTCCTGTTCGTGCTGATGCTCGTCGGCGTCGACTCGGCCGAATCACTGCGGGAAACGTTGCGCGGGCAGCGGATCGCCGCCGCGATCGTCGGTCTCGGATTCGGGCTGCTGCTCATCGGCGGCATCGGCGCGGCGCTGCGCGACAGCGCAACCAGCTACCCCGGACGTGGATTCGGCGGCCGCGACGTCATCGCCGAACTGGCCGAACTGATCTTCCTGCGCTACGTGTGGGCGTTCGAACTCACCGGCGCGCTGCTGATCACCGCGACCATCGGCGCGATGGTGCTCGCGCACCGTGACCATTTCACGCCGCGGCGCGGTCAGCGCGAGATGTCACGCGACCGGTTCCGCACCGCGGGCGAACGTGTCACCCCGCAACCCACCCCGGGCGTCTACGCCAGGCACAACGCCGTCGACAGCCCCGCTCAGCTCCCTGACGGCACCTTCGCCGAACTGTCGGTGAGCACGATCCTGCGTCACCGCCGCACCCGGGCCCACACCGAGGCCGCCGCGCTCTCGGTCGGTACGGGCAGCGACGTCACCCCGACGGCCGACGAGGAAGGCACCCGGTGAACCCCCAGAACTACCTGTTCCTGTCTGCGCTGCTGTTCACCATCGGCGCCGCGGGAGTGCTGTTGCGCCGCAACGCCATCGTGGTGTTCATGTGCATCGAGCTGATGCTCAACGCGGTGAACCTGGCGTTCGTCACCTTCGCCCGCCTGCACAGCAATCTCGACGGTCAGGTGATCGCGTTCTTCACCATGGTCGTCGCGGCCGCCGAAGTGGTCGTCGGCCTTGCCATCATCATGACGATCTTCCGTGCCCGCCGGTCGACCTCGGTCGACGACGCCAACCTGCTGAAGTTCTGACATGGGCACCGCAACGTTGTGGCTGCTGCCCGTCCTCCCGCTCGCGGGCGCGATCGTGCTGCTCGTGCTCGGGCGCTTCGCCGACCGCTGGGGCGCCTACCTCGGCACCGCCGCCGCGCTGGCCTCCTTCGTGGTGGCCGCCGTCGCCTTTGTCGACATGCTCGGTCGCGCCGATGCCGAGCGCGCGATCCACCAGGAACTGTTCGAGTGGGTGCCCGTCGGTGACCTCCAGGTCGGGTTCGGCCTGCAACTCGATCAGCTCTCGATCTGCTTCGCCCTGCTCATCACCGGCGTCGGATCGCTGATCCACCTCTACTCGATCGGCTACATGAGCCACGATCCGGGCCAGCGCCGGTTCTTCGGCTACCTCAACCTGTTCCTGGCCGCCATGCTCGTGCTGGTCCTGGCCGACAACTACCTGGTGCTCTACCTCGGCTGGGAAGGTGTCGGTCTGGCGTCCTATCTGCTGATCGGGTTCTGGTACGAAAAGCCCTCGGCCGCAACGGCAGCCAAGAAGGCATTCGTGGTGAACCGGGTCGGTGACATGGGCCTGGCGATCGCCATGATGACGATGTTCGCGGTGTTCGGCTCGTTCGATTTCCGCACTGTCTTCGCGGCGACGCCCGGTGCGAGCGAGGGCACGCTCACCGCGATCGGGTTGCTGCTGTTGCTGGCCGCCTGCGGCAAGTCCGCGCAGGTGCCGCTGCAGTCCTGGCTCGGTGACGCCATGGAAGGCCCGACACCGGTCTCGGCGCTCATCCACGCGGCCACCATGGTCACCGCGGGTGTGTACCTCATCGCCCGCTCCAACCCGATCTACAACCTCGCGCCCGATGCGCGCACGGCGGTCATCGCCGTCGGCGCGGTGACGCTGCTGTTCGGTGCGATCGTCGGCTGCGCCAAGGACGACATCAAGAAGGCACTGGCAGCCTCGACGATGAGCCAGATCGGGTACATGATCCTGGCGGTCGGTCTCGGCCCGGCCGGCTACGCGTTCGCGATCATGCACCTGCTCACCCACGGCTTCTTCAAGGCGGGCCTGTTCCTCGGCGCCGGTTCGGTGATGCACGCGATGAACGACGAGACCGACATGCGGCGCTACGGCGGGCTGCGCAAGCTGCTGCCGATCACCTACGTCACCTTCGGTCTCGGCTACCTGGCCATCATCGGGGTGCCGCCGTTCTCCGGATTCTTCTCCAAGGACAAGATCATCGAGGTCGCCTTCGACTACGGTGGCGCGACCGGCATTCTGCTCGGCACTGTCACCCTCGTCGGCGCCGCGCTCACCGCGTTCTACATGACACGCGTCATGCTGATGACGTTCTTCGGCGAGCGCCGCTGGAAGCCGGACACCCACCCGCACGAAGCGCCCGCGGTGATGACCGGCCCGATGATCCTGCTCGCGTTCGGTTCCGTCTTCGCAGGCGGAATGTTCGTCTGGGGTTCCTCGCTGCAGCACTGGCTCGAACCGGTCGTCGGCTCGCATCACGCGGAACCCGTCGTGCCCGCGGGCGTGGTCACCGCGCTGGCGTTGACCGCCGTCGCCGTCGGTGTCGCGGTCGCCTACCGCAAGTACGCCGAGAGCCCGGTCCCGGAGATCGCTCCCGAGAAGGTCACGGTGTTCACGACGGCCGCGCGCAAGGATCTCTACGGCGACGCGGTCAACGAGGCGGCGTTCGAGCGTCCCGGTCGCCATCTCACCCGCGCGCTGGTGTTCCTCGACGCGCGCGGTGTCGACGGCATCGTCAACGGCACAGCCGCCGGGATCGGCGGACTGTCGGCGCGAATCCGGCGGATACAGACCGGTTTCGTGCGTTCCTACGCCCTGTCCATGTTCACCGGCGCGGCCCTGGTGGCCGCTGCCCTGCTGGCGGTGAGGTTCTGGTGAACTCGTTTCCCTGGCTGACGACACTCTGGCTCGCCCCCGCGGTCGGCGCCGCGGTGGTGCTCGCAGTGCCCGCCGCACACCGGAATGTGGCCCGCGCACTGGCTTTCGCGGTGTCGATCGGTGTGCTCGCGGTCGCCGTCACGGTGACGGTCCGGTTCCAGCCCGGCGGCGACCAGTACCAGTTCGTCGAATCGCACGAATGGATTCCGGCGTTCGGCGTCGGCTACACCCTCGGCCTCGACGGCATCGCCACCGTCCTCGTGCTGCTGACGGCGGTGCTGATGCCGTTGCTGATCCTGGCAGGCTGGCACGACGACACCGCGGCAGGCGGCGGGCGCAGGTCTGCCCACATCTACATGGCGCTGATGCTGCTGGTCGAGTCGATGGTGCTGATCTCCTTCCTCGCCCTCGACATCCTGCTGTTCTACATCTTCTTCGAGGCGATGCTCATCCCGATGTACTTCCTCATCGGCGGCTTCGGAGCACGCACCAGCGATGCCGCCATCCGCGCGCAACGCTCGCGAGCCGCGGTGAAGTTCCTGCTGTACAACCTGTTCGGCGGACTGATCATGCTCGCCGCGGTCATCGGGCTGTATGTGCTGACCGCGCAGGCAGGGCTCGGCGACGGCTCGGCGGGCACCTTCGATCTGCGGACCGTGGTCGCCGCGGCCAACAACGGTCAACTCGGTGGCAGCACCGCGGTGGTGAACGCGCTGTTCCTCGGGTTCATGTTCGCGTTCGCGGTGAAGGCGCCGCTGTGGCCGCTGCACACCTGGCTGCCTGATGCCGCCGTCTCGGCCACCCCGTCGAGCGCGGTGCTGATGATGGCCGTGGTCGACAAGGTCGGCACGTTCGGCATGCTCCGGTATTGCCTGCTGCTGTTCCCGCTCGCCTCGGACACGTTCGCGCCGTTGGTGATCACCCTCGCGGTGATCGGCATCGTCTACGGCGCGCTGCTCGCGATCGGGCAGACCGATGTGATGCGCCTGATCGCCTACACCTCGATCTCGCATTTCGGGTTCATCATCCTCGGTATCTTCGCGATGACGACCCAGGCGCAGTCCGGGGCGGCGCTCTACATGGTCAACCACGGACTGTCCACGGCCGCGCTGTTCCTCATCGCCGGATTCCTCGTGTCGCGGCGCGGTACCAGGATGATCGCCGAGTTCGGCGGTGTGCAGAAGGTCGCGCCGGTGCTGGCGGGCACCTTCTTGATCGCCGGCCTGGCCACCCTGTCGCTGCCGGGTCTCGCACCGTTCGTCAGCGAATTCCTGGTCCTCATCGGAACCTTCGCCAAGTACAAGGTGGCGGCGGTCGTCGCGACCGGTGCGCTGGTGCTGGCCGCGATCTACGTGCTGTGGATGTACCAGCGGATGATGACGGGTCCGGTGAAGCAGGGCAACGAGCACCTGCGTGACCTGGTGCCACGCGAACTCGTCGTCGTGGTACCGCTGCTTGTCGCCCTGCTGGCGCTCGGCTTCTATCCCAAACCGGTCCTTGACCTGGTGGATCCCGCAGTGGGACACACCCTCTCGACGATCGGTAAGCACGATCCCGCTCCGACGGTCCCCGCTCCCGAAGCAGGTGCGGCCGCCCCGCCCGCAGGCGGACACAAATGAGGACGGACTCCGTGACCATCAACGAGCTCGCGGCCACCCTGCCCGCACCGAGCATCGAATACCACCTGCTCGCACCGATGCTGATCGTGTTCGCGGTCGGCGTGGTCGGTGTGCTGGTCGAGGCGTTCGTGCCACGGCCTTCCCGCTATCTCACGCACGTGGTTCTCGGATTGGCCGGTGTGCTCGGCGCATTGGTTGCCGTCATCCTGCTCGCGGGAACCGAGGGCACCGCCGTGGTGGGTGCCGTCGCGGTGGACGGCGTGACCCTGTTCCTGCAGGGCACGATCCTGGTGGTCGCGCTGCTCGGCCTGCTGTTGATCGCCGAGCGGGCCGCGGTGCCGCGGGCCCGCAGCGGGCCGGGCACCTGGAGCCGGGCAGCTGCCGTCCTCGAACGAGGTGTCGACGCGTTCACCCCGCAGGCATCGGCGGTGCCCGGCAGCGCGCACGAGCTGGCCGCTGTGCGGGCCGGAGTGTCCACCACCGAGGTGTTCCCGCTGACCATGCTCGCGCTCGGCGGCCTGCTGTTGTTCCCCGCCTCGAACGATCTGCTGACGATGTTCGTCGCGCTCGAAGTGCTGTCGCTGCCGCTGTATCTGCTGTGCGGGCTGGCCCGGCGCAGGCGGTTGCTGTCGCAGGAAGCGGCGCTCAAGTACTTCCTGCTCGGCGCGTTCTCGTCGGCGTTCTTCCTCTACGGCGTCGCCCTGCTGTACGGGCAGACCGGCACCGTCTCGCTGCCCGGCATCGGTGCGGCACTGGACACCCAGCCCGAGAACGCGACGCTGGCGCTGCTCGGTATCGCGATGCTCGCTGTGGGGTTGCTGTTCAAGATCGGCGCGGTCCCGTTCCAGGCCTGGGTGCCCGACGTCTATCAAGGTGCGCCGACGCCGATCACCGCGTTCATGGCCGCCGCCACCAAGATCGCCGCGGTCGGGGCGACCCTGCGGGTGCTGATGGTGGCGGCCGAGGCGCTGCGCGACGATTGGCGGCCGGTGCTCGCGGCGGTGGCGGTGGCGACGATGGCCGTCGGCGCGGTCATGGCGATCACGCAGACCGATGTGAAGCGGATGCTCGCGTATTCCTCGATCGCGCACGCGGGCTTCTTGCTCGTCGGCCTCGTCGCCGCTGACACCGCGGGTATCGCGGCGATCCTGTTCTACCTGCTGGCTTATGGTCTCGGTACGGTCGGCGCCTTCGCGGTCGTGACCCTGGTGCGCGACTCCTCCGGTGACGAAGCGACCGCGCTGTCGCAGTGGGCGGGTCTGGGTCGCCGGTCCCCCTGGTTGGCTTCGGTTTTCGCGCTGCTGCTGCTCTCGTTCGCCGGTTTGCCGCTGACGAGCGGTTTCGTCAGCAAGTTCGCGGTGTTCGCGGCGGCCTCGGGGGCGGGCTACACCTCGCTGGTCATCATCGGCGTGGTGTGCAGCGCGATCGCGGCGTTCTTCTATATCCGGGTGATCGTCCTGATGTTCTTCACCGATCCCCCCGCCGACGCCCCCACCGTGACCGCACCGTTCGCGACGACCCTGGTGGTCGCGTTCAGCGCGGGCGCCACGCTGCTGTTGGGTGTCTTCCCGCAGCCGCTGCTCGACCTGGCCGAAGAGTCCGCCACGCTCATCCGCTGACCATGCCTTCCGACGATCCGCTCCGCGGCCGACCCTCGACCAGCCACGAACGGCAGTCGGGGCGGCCGTGGGATGCGTCCTATCGCGACGGCCCCGCACCGTGGGACATCGGCGGTCCGCAACCGGCCCTGGTGCGGCTGGCCGAGGCGGGCGGATTCTCCGGCGAGGTACTCGACGCGGGGTGCGGCACCGGCGAGAACGCGCTCTACCTCGCATCGCTCGGCCTGACGGTATTCGGTGTCGACGTGGCCGAGTCGGCTGTCGCCATCGCGCGGCAGCACGCAGACGACCGTGACACAGCCGCCACCTTCGCGGTAGCCGACGCACTCCGTCTCGAACGTCTGCATCGCCGTTTCCGAACGGTCCTGGACTGCGGGCTCTTCCACACCTTCGACGAGACCGAACGACACGACTACGCGGCGAGCCTGGCCTCGGTTCTCGACCACGGCGGGACCCTCTACGTTCTCTGCTTCAGCGACACCGGCCCCGACCCCGGACCCCATCCCGTCAGCAGGGAGTCACTGTCGGCGCCCTTCGATGCCGACGAAGACTGGCGCGTCGACTCCATCGAATCAGACAGCCTCCGAACACGATTCAGCGATGCCACGCCCGCCTGGCTCGCGACCGTCCGTCGCCGGTAAGGGCCGGAGCCCAGCTGTTCGGCTCTGTGTTGTGCGTCAAGATCTCGGCAGTGCCGGTTCTGGCGCACTGGAACGGCGGTGGTGGTTGCGAGCTTTGGCGCGGTTGCCGCAGAGGTCCATGGAGCACCAGGTGCGACGGCGGTTACGGGAGTGGTCGTAGTACGCCCAGCGGCAGCTCGGTTCCCTGCAGGCTTTGAGCCGTTGCCAGGTGCTGGTGGCAACCGCCTCGGCGACGGCGATGAGCAGCCGGGTCAATGCGGCATCGATCGGGTCGCCGGTGGCAGGGATCAGCTGCGGGGGCTGGGCGGTGACGTCGAGTGTCATCGGCAGGGCGGGTGCGAGCCGGGCGAAAATGGTGCCGGCGGTGGGGTTCAGACCGTCGGGGCGCGGACTGTCGACCGGCTCGGCGTTGTTGCCGGCGATCAGCGCGCGAAGTCCTTCTCGAATCTGTTCGGCTCGGTCCCGTTGCTGCGGTGTGGCGTTCACTGGTGCGGTGACCAGATTCCGCTCCTGTAGCCAGGCGACGAGCTGCTCAGGGGAGGCGATGTCGTCGCGGTCGGCGCGGCGGGTGTTGATGAACTCTTCGATCCAGCGCAACTGGCCGGGCGCCGTTCCGGCTTGGTCGTTGTCTGGGCGCGGTTCCACCATGACGCCATCATAACCACCTATTGACGTTGGATGGGTATGTAACTACCGTATTCTTTACGTCAGTTAGATCATGGGGGTGCGGCGATTCGACGAGGACGGATGGGTCGTGCTCGCCGACACCGACGGCAACCAGTTCTGTGTAGTAGCTCAGTAGAAAGAGGAAGTAGGCGACCATCATGGCTTCAGTGACCAAAGAGATTGCGATCGCGGCGGATTCGGACGCGGCGTGGCAGATCCTCGCCGACTTCGCCGACGGGCCGGTAAGGATGGCTCCCGGGTTCGTCCTCGACAGCACAATGGACGGACCCGACGTGCGGGTCGTGACATTCGCCGGCGGAACGGCGCTGCGGGAGCGACTGATTACCCTCGACCACCCCGGCAAGCGGTTGGTCTTCTCCGTCGTGGGTGACACCACGCGACCGGTACACGACAACGCGACGATTCAGGTTTCCGCGCGCGACAACGGGCACTGCACCGTCACATGGACACACGACGTGCTACCTGCCGAACTGGCCACCGAGTGGGGCCCCGCTATGGCACACGTGCTGGAACTGTTCAAGAAGACCCTGGAGTAGAGCTCGCACACCGAATCCGGCCCGACCTCGGCGTCATGGCCGTTCTGTCGGCAGCTCCCCGTACAACTGCCGCGCACGGGTTGTCAGCAGCGGCAGTACGATGGTGCGCCACGTCGGCAGGTGCACTGTTTCCGACCGGCCACCGGCCACGAACTCGCGTTCGGCAGCGTCATCGTCGATGTCGACACCCACCAGGAGGGCGAACTCCTCCCGCAGCAACGCCGCGAACTCCTCCCGCAGCAACGCCGCGAACTCCGTCGCGGTCTCCGGTGCGGGCACGGCACAGATCCTGTCGCGCAACACATCCCACGCCACCGGATCGCCGGGCGCACCCCACTGCCGCAGTCGCCGATCGAAGAGTCGAGCTATCTCGGAAGTATCTGGCACCCGCCGAATCCTACCGAGGGGCGAGAGTATGTCATCGGCGCTGCGCGACGCCGATGCTGCCGATGATCAGGTCGGTGAGGGCGGCGACCGCTTCGTCTGCGGTTGTCGCGCCTCGGTTCAGCTCGGCGCCCAGGGTTTCGGCGGCGCCGAGGACCGCGACGCAGCGCAGTCGGAGCGCGGCGGCGTCCAGGCCCGAGTAGGGCAGCAGGGCGGTGGCCATCCAGTCGCGGTAGCTGTCGAGCATGTCGTGCTGGATCGCCTGGACGTCCGGGTTGCCCTTCAGGGCAGCGGAGATCGCGTCGAACTCGGGCATGTCGGTGGCGCAGGCGAAGTAGGCGGCGCTCATCACCCGCGCGATCTCCTCGACGGCGGGTTCGGCGTCCCGCACGGCGTGCTCCGCGGCGAGGCGGTGTCGTTCGTCGAGCCTGCGGTAGAGGGCCAGCAGCAGTTCGGGGCGGGTGCCGAAGTGGTCATAGACGATCGGCCTGCTCACGCCGGCGGCTTCGGCGAGGGTGACGAGGGTCAGCCCGTCGGTGCCGTGCTCGCGCACCATCGTCAGCGCGGTGTCGAGCAGTTGTTCGCGCCGGGCCGCCTTGGACAACCGAGGTGATCGTGCGGGCATCGTCCTCCCTTGCGTCATGCCACCAGTTTAGCTACAAAGAGTAGGTTACAAAATGTAGCTTAGTGGCTGGGAGAGGAAATCACCATGGCGCATTCACCCTCCGTCCTGATGCTGGGCGGTTCCGGACAAGCCGGTTCCGACACGGCGGCCCTGCTGCGTCGCTGGCACCCGACGCTGCCGCTCACGATCGCGGGCCGCGATCTGGACCGCGCGCAGCGGGTCGCCGACTCACTCGGCACCGCGAACGCCGTGACTGTCGATCTGCGGCGGCGCGATCTCGGTCTGCCTGCCGAAGCGGCTTACTCGGCAGTGGTCGCAACGCTGTGGGACGACCGGCTCAACGGACTGGGCTATGCCCAGGACCACGGGTTGCCGTACCTCAGCATCTCGAGTGGACTGTTCGATATCGGACCGGAAGTCGTCACGGGTGCCCAACGGGCAAGCACCGCACCGATTCTGGTGGCGAGCCACTTCCTCGCCGGCCTCGCGGTGCTGGCGGCACTGCACGAGGCGCGGGAGTTCGACCGGGTCGACAGCGTCCGGCTCGCCGCCGTGCTCGATGAGACGGACACGGGCGGGCCCGCCGGTGTCGCCGATCTCGAACGCTGGTACGCCGTCACCTCGGCGGGTCTGGTGCGCCGCGACGGGATCTTCACCTGGCTCGCTGCCGAGGATGCCCAGGTGGAGGTGCGCACTGTCGACGGCACCAGTCTGACGGGACAGAGCATCCCGATCCTCGACGTGCCGAGCCTGGCGATGGCGACCGGGGCGCCGGATGTCCGGGTCGACCTGGCGGTCGGGGAATCCCCGAGCAGGCGCAGGGGAGAACCCGCCTCGATCGAAATCCGCATCGACCTGCACGGAATCGACGCGGCGGGAGCGCCGCACCGCAGGAGCCGCTACCTCGTCCATCCGGCCGGGCAGCGGCCGTTGACCGCGCTCGGAGTCGCTCTCGGTGTCGAACGACTGCTCGGGCTGCGCGGTGACGAGGTCGGCCCCGGTGCCTACACGCCGGAGGCGTTGATCGATCCCGGCTATGCCGCGCAGCGGATGGCCGAGGTGGGAGCCGTCCTCGTCGATGCAGGCTGAGCGGGAGAACCGCCTGGGTCATGACCCGAGCATGCCGGGGCCGGCGGGGGTCAGGTGGGTGAGTTTCGCGGGGTTGGTGACCGAGTAGATGCCGACCACGGTGTCGTCGGCGGCGACGTCGAGGACAACGACAGCCAATGGCGCGTCGCCGTCGAAGACGACCGCGCACGGGTCGCCGCTGACGGTCCGCCATCCGACCCGGTAGCCGTCGAGGCCCCCGGCGGCGACGGCAAGAAACACCTGCGCCACCGGCATTCGCCCGTGCACCGGGCGCAGGCTGGTCGCGGGTCCGGTGCCGCCGCCGTCGGTCCACAGGGTGACGTCAGGGGACAGCACGGCCAGCAGTTCCTCGAGGTCACCACCCATCGCGGCGGCGACGAACCGTTCGGTCACCGCGCGGCAGACCCGGGGGTCCGCCTGGGTGCGTGGCCTGCGGGCCTGCACATGCGCGCGGGCGCGGTGGGCGAGCTGGCGGACCGCCGCGGGCGAGCGGTCGACGATGTCGGCGATCTCGGTGTGCGGGTAGGCGAAGACCTCGTTGAGGACGAACACGGCGCGTTCGAGCGGGGTCAGTGATTCCAGGACCACCAGCATCGCCATCGAGAACGACTCGGTCCGCACGACCACGGCGGCTCCGTCGTCCTCGGGTGCGTCGTCGACGAGTGGTTCGGGGAGCCATTGGCCCACATAGTCTTCGCGTCGACGGCTGACGGCGGCGCGCCGGGCCAGCGCCTGGTTCACCGCGATCCGGGTCAGGTAGGCGCGGGGGTTGTCGATGCGGTTTCCGCGCGCTCGCGCCGCCCATGCCAGCCACACCTCCTGCAGGACGTCCTCGGTGTCGGCGACGGTGCCGAGCATGTTGTAGACCACCGAGAACAGCAGTTCGCGGTGGTTCACGAAAACGTCGGTCGCGTCGGCGGTGTCATCGCTGTGCTCGGCCACGGTGTCCTCCTTCATAGCGGAAAGGTGTCGCTACAGAGAGGTGCGCGGCCACCTGATATGTGACAGGGGTGCCCGTGCGTGTGATCCATCCCACGCGCACGCTGTTCGCCTGTCACAGTCGACGATCCGGTTCCACTCCTTGTTGGCGAATCTGCTTCTCCCACCTGGAGGTTGCCATGCGCACCCGTATCCGTGACGTCCGTGTCTTCGACGGCGAACACATCCTCGACCGCACCTCGGTCCTCGTCGACGGCGATCGAATCGTCGCCGAGGACGACGGCCCCGCCGACGTGATCGTCGACGGCACCGGCCGCACCCTGCTGCCCGGCTTGATCGACGCCCACACCCACACCTTCGACACCGGCGACCTTGCCCGCGCCCTCACCTACGGCGTCACCACCGAACTCGACATGTTCTGTCTCCCGGCACGGTTGGCCGAGCAGCGGGCTGCGGCGGACCGGCGCGACGATCTCGCCGACTTCCGGAGCGCGGGCACCCTGGCGACCGCGCCGGGTGGTCATCCGAGTCAGCTGCTGTCGGTGCCGGGGGTCGCCGAACTCGATGTCGCCCTGTTCGACACCATCGCGGATCCGGCCGAGGCGGGTGACTTCGTGCGGGCCAGACTCGCCGAAGGGGCCGACTATCTGAAGATCGTCATCGACGACGGCGCTGTCCACGGGGTCGAGCTGCCGCCGTTGTCCGCGGCCACGGCGAGCGCACTGGTCACCGAAGCGCACGCGGCGGGTTTGCCGGTGATCGCACATGCCGTCACCGAGGCCGAGGTACAGATCGCGCTGACCGCGGGAGTCGACGGTCTCGCACACGTGTGGACCGACTTCTCCGCGCGCACCGCAGATCTGATCGCACAGATCGTGGACCGTGACATCTTCGTGGTGAGCACCCTGGCCTACTTCGAGGCGATCACCCAGGGCCGCGAGAACGTCGCCGACTGCGCTGTGCCGGGGTCCTTCGACGACGCGATGCGTGTCGCGGGCACCCTGCACGGCGCTGGAGTGGCACTGCTGGCAGGCACCGACGCCACGCCGTTCGTCCCCGCTCACGGCACCGGGCTGCATCGCGAACTGGTGCTGTTGACCGAGGCCGGACTGACCCCACCGGAGGTGCTCGCCGCCGCGACCAGCAGACCCGCCTGCCGTTTCGGGCTGACCGATCGCGGCCGGATCGCTCCCGGCCTGCGCGCCGATCTGCTGCTCGTCGACGGAGATCCGACCATCGACATCACCGCCACCCTCGCGATCACCGAGGTGTGGCGGCGCGGCGTGCGGCAGGCCCGATGACCGCGGCCGAGACCGCCTACACCTGGCCGGTGGCCCTGTTCCGGACCACAGCGACCGTCGCGGCGGTGCTCGTCTTCGCCCAGGCAGCCCTGGCCGGTGGTTTCCTCGCCGGACATTTCGAGGCATTGGCACTGCACAGCCGCAACGGCGGCCTGGTCGCGATGGTGTTCTTGCTCCAGCTGATCTCGGCGGTGTTGTTGTGGCGTTTGGGCGGTGGTCCGGCATGGCCGGCGCGCACCGCGGTGGTCCAGGCGCTGATCGGTGCGGCGCTCATCCCGCTCGGTGAGCAGCGAGTACTCGCGGTGCACATTCCGCTGGCGGTCGGGTTGGCGATCGGAACGGCGTTGCTGGTGAGCTGGGCGTGGCGGTGGCAGCGGTGAGTGGCGTGAGCAGGCGGGGATTCCTGCGCGCGGGAGCCGGTGTCGGTGCGGCCGCGGCGCTCGGTGCGGCCGGTTGGGTGGGCGTCCCACGGATCACGGCACCTGGTCAGCCGGGTGTGCTGCTACCCAGCGCCACACCGGTGCCGCGTCCGTTCCGATCGGAGTTACCGATCCCGGCGGTGCTGCGGCCTGTGCGCGCCGACGCGACCACCGACTATTACGACATCGTCCAGCAGAGCGCCGATCTCGACATCCTGCCCGGACTGCGGACCGAGGCGTGGACCTATCACGGCACCTTCCCCGGCCCGACCATCCGGGCACGATCGGGCCGTGCCACCGCCGTGCGCCACCGCAACGAACTCCCCCATCCGACGGTGGTGCACCTGCACGGCGGACACACACCGGCCGACAGCGACGGCTATCCGATGGATGTGGTGCTGCCGGTCGGTGCGACCGGCACCCCTGCCCGAAGCCACAGGCACGGGACCATCACCGCCACCGGCTCGGTCGCACACGGTGAACGCACCTACCTGTATCCGAACAGACAGCGCGCCGCCTCGCTCTGGTACCACGACCACCGGCATGGGTTCACCGGTCCGGCCGTTTGGCGTGGCCTCGCCGGGTTCCACCTCATCGGTGACGATGTCGAGGACGCCTTGCCGCTGCCGCGCGGCGACCGCGACATTCCTTTGTGCATCAGCGACCGGTCCTTCGCCGCTGACGGATCGTTCGCCTATCCGCTCCTCGACCCGTCCCTGCACACCCCCGGCGTCACCGACCGGTACATGAACGGCGTGCTGGGCGACGTGATCCTCGTCAACGGTGCACCGTGGCCGCGGCTGCGGGTCGCGCCGGTGCGCTACCGGTTCCGGCTCCTCAACGCCTCCAATGCGCGCCGGTACCGGCTCGCGCTCGAACCCGCTGTTCCCGGCGGTGGATTCGTGCAGATCGGCAGCGACGGCGGCCTGCTCGACCACCCGATCCGGCACCGGCACCTCGACATCTCTCCCGCCGAACGGTTCGACGTCGTCATCGATTTCGCCGCCTACCCGCCCGGCACCGAGGTCCGACTCCGCAACACCCTCGGCACCGGCTCGGCGGCCGATGTCCTGCGCTTCGACGTCACCGGACCACCTGTCCCGGATGACACCGCCGTCCCGGACCGGCTCACCGACCTCGAGCGCCTGGACCCGGCCACCGCCGTCGCCGAACGCACCTTCCTGTTCCGGCTGCGCCCCGACGGCTGGACTGTCAACGGCGCTCCCTACGAACCGGGCCGGGCGCTGGCGGACCCGCGCCGCGGCACCGTCGAGATCTGGCGTTTCATCACCGATTTCCACCATCCGGTGCATGTGCATCTGGACCCGTTCCAGGTGATCGCCCGCAACAACCGGGCACCGGGGCCGTTCGACGCGGGCTGGAAGGACACTGTCGACGTCCGGCCCGCCGAGATGGTGACGGTCGCGGTCCGCTTCACCGATTACGCGGGCCCGTTCATGCTGCACTGCCACAATCTCGAACACGAGGACATGGCGATGATGGCCGACTTCCAGGTGCGGTGAGAGCGGTCAGCGCAACGGCCGGAAGAATTCCCGCACATCGTCGACGAACACATCGGGCGCCTCCATCGCCGCGAAATGCCCGCCGCGGTCGAATTCGGTCCAGCGCACCAGGTTGTTCTGTTTCTCGGCGATACCGCGAATTGTGCTGTCACCGGGGAAGACCGCGATGCCGGTGGGCACGCCGGAGCTGGGCAGGTCGGCACCCCACTGCTGGGATTCCTTGTACAGGCGCATCGAGGAACCTGCCGTGCCGGTGAACCAGAGGATCGCGACCTCGGCGAGCAGCGCGTCGCGATCGAGCGAGTCCTCGGGCAGGGCGGCGGCGGGATCCTTGTAGGTGTTGACGACGTCGACGACCCAGCCGAGCAGTCCCGCGGGTGAATCGGTCACCGCGTGGGCCAGGGTCTGCGGGCGGGTGCTGTGCACGCTCGCATAGGCGGAGGTCTCGTTGCCGCTCCAATCCTGGAGTGCGGCAAGCTTTTCCTGATCCTGCGCGGAGTAGCCCGCGCCGTCGTCGTCCCAGGCGGGAATGGTGATCGCGGCATTGAGATGGACCCCGGCGACATGTTCGGTATCGATGCGGCCCAGGTGCGGGGCGATGAACGACCCGGCATCGCTGCCCTGCGCCCCGTAGTGGGAGTAGCCGAGTCTGCTCATGAGCTGCGCGATCAGGACCGCTGACCGTTCGGTGGCGGCCTGCCCCGGCTGTCGGGTGGGACCGGAGAAGCCGAAACCGGGCAGGGTCGGGATCACCACGTCGAAGGCGTCGCGCGGGTCTGCGCCGTGGGCGCGGGGGTCGGTCAGCGGCCCGATCGTCGCGGCGAAATCGGTGAACGGCCACCCGTGCACGAGGACCAGCGGCAGCGCGCCGGATTCGGGTGAGCGGACGTGGGTGAAATGGAGGCGCTGCCCGTCGATGTCGGTGACGAACTGGGGCCGGGCATTGCGCGCGGCTTCGGCGGCGCGCCAGTCGAAACCGGTGCGCCAGTAGTCGGCGAGACCACGCAGGTAGGCGGTGGGCAGGCCGTAGGTCCAGCCGGTCTCGGGCAGGTCCTCGGCCCAGCGGGTGCGGGCGAGGCGGTCGTGCAGATCGTCGAGGTCGGATTGCGGAATATCGATCCGGAAGGGGTGGATGTCGCTCATGCCGACCACGCTACGAACCGCTTAGGCCGGAATCGGACCTAAGCTGCGGGCATTCTGGAGGCATGTCCGAAACGTCGGCCCGATTGCTTCGTCTGTTGTCGCTGTTGCAGACCCACCGCGCGTGGTCCGGCGCCGAGCTCGCCGCCAAGCTCGACGTCACGGCACGCACGGTACGCCGGGATATCGAACGGCTGCGTGGGCTCGGCTATCCGGTGCAAGCCTTGCAGGGAACGGCGGGCTATCGACTAGGCGCCGGTGCGTCGATGCCGCCGCTGCTGCTCGACGACGAGGAGGCGGTGGCCGTCGCGGTCGGTCTGCGGACCACCTCGGGTGGCACCGTCACCGGCATCGAGGACGCCTCGCTGCGGGCGCTGGCCAAGCTGGAACAGGTGCTGCCGTCGCGGCTGCGTCACCGGTTGAGCACCCTGCAGCAGTCGATGGTGCGCGTCGCCGCCGAGGCACCGCGTGTGCCGTCGGAGACGCTGCTGGCGATCGCGGACGCGTGCCGGCGGCAGGAACGCCTGCGGTTCGACTACACCGATCACACGGGCCGTACCTCCGTGCGCGACACCGAACCCGACTCGCTGGTCAATGTCAGCAGGCACTGGTATCTGGTCGCCTGGGACGTCGACCGGGCGGACTGGCGATCGTTCCGCGTCGACCGGCTCCGTCCGCGGATCCCGACCGGCCCGCGCTTCACCCCACGCCCACTGCCCGGCGGTGACGCGGCCACGTATCTGTCGCGCAGGCTCTCGAGCGCGTCGTGGCCGTGGCGCACCATCGTCACCCTGCACCGGCCTGCCACCGAGATAGCCGAACGTCTGTGGCCCGGTACCGGTGTTCTCGAACCGGTCGACGACAAGTCCTGTCTGCTGCATCTCGGCGCGGACTCCCCTGCCTCGCTGGCCTGGATGATCACCGCGCTGGACACCGATTTCACCGTCACCGGCCCACCCGAACTCATCACGGCACTGCGCAGATTGAGTGACCGCTGCCGTGCCGCGATCGATGCACCGGATGCCGACTAGCACCGACTGCCCACCGACGACGCCCTGCCCCAGCACCTCTCACGGCTCGTCGAGGACTTCCTGCAGGCGGGCGGCGAACGCGGCCGGCCCACCGACGAATCCGGTGTGATCACCGGGGAACAACACCGGCTCGATCCCCAATGCCGCCGCCAGCTCTCGCGACGTGCGGTCACAGAACTGCCCGGTCGAGTCTGCGCCGATGCCGACGATCACGCGGGTGGGCGCGGAGCGCAGCAGTGCCAGGTCGGGCACCCAGCTGGTGGTGGCACGCAGTTCATGGTCGAACCAGTGGCGTTCGCTGTCGACCTGTCGTGGGTCGCGGTCACCGCCGAACATTCGCTGCACCTGCGCGTCCGGGATCGCGAAACCGGTCTGGGCGAAGAATTTCCGCCACGCGTCGAGCACGTCGCCGGAGTCGTAGGTGGCGATGATGCCCTCGGTGACGGCGCGCTGGTCCGCCGCGTCGGACAGCAGCTCACGCAGCGGCGGTTCGTGGGCGACGACGGTGGTGACCAGGTCGGGACTGGTCTGGGCGAGCGCCAGCGCGCTGACGGCGCCACCGCTGGAACCGAACACCACCGCCGGACCGGCGTCGAGGTGGGTGATCAGCCGGGCGAGGTCGTCGGCGCGGGCGAGCACCGTCGAATCCTGCCGAGGGTCGTCGAGGGGGCTGGCGAAATGTCCACGTGGGTCGGTGGTCAGCACGGTGTTGGTGGTGGCGAGTTGTTCGGCCAGCGGCGCGAACGCGGCGGCGTTCATCGGCGCACCGACGAGCACGAACAGCGGTCCCGTCCCGCGGACCTCGTAGTACAGGCGGGCATCGGGCACCACGAGGGTGCCGGTAATGATGGCGGAGCTGGCGGTCATCAGACTCTCCCGGATCTCGGCTACAGGTAGCACTCATTGAGACGGTGGCCGATCCGGGAACTCATCGCTCGCCGCGAAAACATTTTCGCGACAGCCGACTCCGCAGGTCAGGATGATTTCGCCGGGGCAAGTCGGGCGAGGACGAGCACCAGAAGACCGCACGCCGCCACCACAGACCACCCGACCCGCGCGCCGTCGATCGGATCTGCCGCGGCGATCAGCCCGCCCGCCACCGCGATACCGACCGCCGCGCCCACCTGCCGAGCGGTGGAGGTGATGCCGCCCGCGACTCCGGCCCGGTCGGCGGGCAGTCCGCTCACCGCGGTGTTGGTGATGGGCGCGTTGGCGAATCCGAATCCGATGCCGACGAGACCGAGGGCGACCAGGAGTACCGCCGTGTCCGTCCCTGCCGCAGCCGTCAACAGCCCACCGGCGGTGAGGAATCCGCCCGCCAGCAGCAGTGGCGGCCGGGCACCGACGCGCCCGACGAGCACTCCCGACAGCGGTGCGCACACCGTCGCGGCCACCGCCAACGGCAGCGTGATCGCGCCCGCCGCGACCGCGCTCATGCCCCGCTCGAGCTGCAGATGCCAGGTGCTCAACAGCAAGGTCGTCGTCAGCGCGACGAACACGACGACCGCGCCGGCCACCGCGGCGGTGAACGGCGGCCGCCGAAACAGCCGCAGATCCATCAACGGTTCGGCCGCCCTGCCCTCGACCCACACGAATCCGCCTGCCGCCACACCGATGCCGAGATAGCCCAGCATCGCCGCGGTCGACGTCCAGCCGATCCGCGGGCCTTCGATGAGCACCGTGATCACCGCCCCGACGACCACGACCAGCAGCACCTGCCCCGCACCGTCGATCCGCCGCGGACGCTGTCCCCGGGATTCGGGAACGACGAGCATCGTCAGCGCGAGGGCGACGACCACGACCGGCACCGCGATCCAGAACACCGATCGCCAGCCGAACCAGTCCACCAGCGCGCCACCGAGCGTCGGCCCGACCGCCATGCTCAGCCCGAACACCGCTGCCCACACCCCGATCGCCCTGGCGCGCTGCCGCGGATCGGTGATCGTGGCCACCACGATCGCCAGCGCCACCGGGCTCAGCATCGAGCCACCGATGCCCTGGGCGATCCTGGCCGCGATCAGCACCTCGACCGTCGGGGCGATCGCGCACGCCGCCGACGCGACACCGAAGACGACCAGCCCGAGCCGGAATACGCGGCGCCTGCCGAACCGGTCGGCGAGCGCGCCGGAGGTGATGAGGAAGCTCGCCAGCGCCAGGGTGTAGGCGTCGACGATCCATTCCAGCCCCTGGGTGCCGACGCGCACGCCGTCGGCGATCGCGGGCAGGGCGACGGTGACGATGGTCGCGTCGAGCCCGACGACGAACAGGCTCAGCGAGCACACGGCCAGCACCGTCCAGGGGTGAACGGCGCCGACCGTGGCGCGCGTGCGGGTGTCGAGCATGGGTTGTCCTCCTCGGATGAAGGCCCGAGTATCGCCACCGCGCATGCGGATTGACCAGAATCGTTGCCGGAACAGCAAATTCGGCCGAACTTAGGCGGCCGCCGCGGCCACCTTCCCTTCCCGCAACGCCATCCGGTCCCCGGTGAACCGGCGCCGCAACTGCCGGTCGTGGGTGACGATCACCAGGGCGCCCCGAAAGTCGTCGAGCGCCTGCTCGAGTTCCTCGACGAGCGCCGGGGCGAGATGGTTGGTCGGTTCGTCGAGCAGCAGCAGGTCGGCGGGTTCGGTGACCAGGCGGGCGATCTCGATGCGCCTGCGCTGCCCGTGGGACAGCTCACCGACCCGCAGCGCGATTTCGGTGGGACGGAACAGGCCGAGGTCGAGCAGGGTGTCCGCGTGGTCGTCGGGGTGGCCCGGTCTGCCGGTGGCGAACGCGGTGAGGACGGTCGCCGACGCCGGGTAGCGGGGTGGTTCCTGCCGCAGCCAGCCCACCCTGCCGGTGATCCGCACGGTCCCGGCATCAGGCTGCAAGTCACCGGCGAGTACTCGCAACAGGGTGGTCTTGCCCGCGCCGTTCGGCCCGGTCACGAGCAACCGCGCGCCGGGTTCGACGCGCAGCGCGGGCAGCGTGAGGCGATCGTCGACGCGGACGCCGGTCAGCTCGGCGACCGGCCCCGTCGGCGCGGCCTCGATCGTGGTCGGCACCGTCGCATGGAATTCCAGCGGATCGATCGGCGCCGCCACCGGATCGGCATGGAGCCGCGCTACCCGCTCTTTGGCATTGCGGATGCGCGACATCGCACCGTGCCCGCGCCCCCGCGCCCGGAACGGTCCGGCGGCGAACACGGCCAGCGGCAGCTTCCGCGGAATCGCTTCGAGCCGGATCACGTTCGATGCGGCCAGTCGCCTGCTGCGGGCCAGTTCGGCCCGCCAGTCCGCGTATTCCTGTGCGGCCCTGCGCCGTTGGGCCGCTTTCGCCGCCAGGTAGCCGGCGTAGCCGTCACCGAAGCGGGCCACCTGCCCGGCCTCGACTTCGAGGATGGTGCTGGTGATCCGTTCCAGGAACACCCGGTCGTGGGTCACCGCGACCACCGTGCCCCGATGCGCGCGCAGCTGCTGTTCGAGCCAGGCGACCGCGGCGTCGTCGAGGTCGTTGGTCGGTTCGTCGAGCAACAGCAGTTCCGGCGCCGAGGCCAGCGTCGCCGCCAGCGCGAGCCGGGCCTTCTCCCCGCCGGACAGGGTCGAGAGCGGGCGGTCCCGGTCGAGTCCGGGCAGCCCGAGCGCGGCCAGGGCGATGTCGACGCGTGCGTCGGCCAGGTAGCCGTCGCGTGCTTCGAACCGGGCGAGCAATGCCGCGTAGTCGTCGAGCAGTGCCGGATCCCCGTGTGCCAGTTGCTGTTCGGTGCTGCGTAGCTGTGCCTCGAGTGCCCGCAGGTCGGCCAGTGCGTGGTCGATGGCCGCGGCGACGGTCGCGGTGCCGAGCAGTTCGAGTACCTGTGGGAGATAGCCGATGCCGCCGGGCGCCGAGACGATCACGCTGCCGTTGTCGGGCTGTTCGGCACCGGCGAGCAGCCGCAGCAGGGTCGACTTGCCTGAACCGTTCTCGCCGATCACGCCGACCGTTTCACCGGGTGCGATCGACAACGACACGGTGTCCACAACGGTGGTGGCGTCGTAGCGCTTGGTCACGTCGTGGAGGGTGAGTTGGGCGGTGCTGGTCATGTCAGCTCCTGTTCTCGGCCCGCGCGAGGCCGCACGAAAGGCCCCATGCCGGGGCTGGATCGAGGGAAACGCACGCGGACCGAGCGGGGTGGCGTGCGGCGGCGGAACGCGGAGCTCAGCTCTACGCGTTCGGCGCGATCACAAGAACAGGAAACCGATACCCATGAGGTCTCCGACCATAACGACAGTCCGCTCGGTTCGCCACCCCCTTCTTCCGTGGCTGGAAACACGCGTGCCGCGCAGCTGTGGAGCTGCGCGGCACTCGGTGAGCAGTCGATCAGTTGTAGGAGTTCGCGACTCCGTCGAGCAGGTGCTCGAGTGTGTCGTAGGCGGGTGCGTCGACCACGTCGATCAGATCGGCGGGCACCGGCACATTCCGTTCGGTGGCGATGGCCGTGAACTGGGCGTTGTCGCCGGTGCGGAAGCCGTGCTCGGCGGCCAGACGCCGCAGCTCGGGGTTCTCGGTGAGCAGCTTGCCGATCACGTCACCGGTGTCGGTCAGCGGGACAAGGGTGTGGCTCGACAGCACCGTCGGGGTCGGGTAGGTCAGCACCATGTCCGGCTTGATCCGGCCCGCACCCGCGGCCTCGACGAACTGGGCTTCGTAGATGCACACCAGCGGTGTCGGGCCCATCCCGTTGGTGAGGTACTGGGTGAACGGCCCTTCGCTGCTGTTGTCGGTGTAGCCCTGGGCGAGAAACAGTTTCGACAGGGCGGGCAGCACATGCTGCTCTGCGGTGGCGCCGCGCACGATGGTGTGGTCGTTGGCGACGTAGCTCGCGATCGACAGGTACATGGCGGCGGAGTTGGAGCTGCGCGGGTCGGTGGTCGAGACCAGGATGTTCTTGGCGACCGGGTAGGTGGTGTTGCCGGGCAGGTCGTCCCACTGCACGCCGGTGCCCGCGAGTTCCAGGTACCGGTTCATGTCGAAGGTCGCGACCGGGCCGGGCTTGATCACCCCGGCCGCGGTCAGCAGGTCCGCGATCGGCCGATAGGTGGCGATCGCGATCGGCGAGGAGAACGGCGTGTACTTGGCGGTGATGTTGCGCTGCCGCTGGATCCGTTCGGCGGCGGGGCTGCTCGACGGGAACGCGAAGTCGTAGCGCCCGAGGTCGACGGTCGTCGCGATCTGGCGCGACCCGGCCGGCTCGACCTCCACCTTCACCCCGTTGTCGGCGAGCACCTTCACCACGCGCTCGTCCTGGAAGAACGCCATCTTCTCCGAGCCGACGACTCCGCGCACGATGGTCGCGGCCGCGACGGGCGTCTCGGCGGCGGGTGCGTCCGCACCGCCCGGCAGCAGGATCACCCCGGCCGCGACCGCGGCGACGACGGTGACCGCACCGATCGACAGCGGTAGCACGCCACGCCTGCTCACCAAGCTCCTGCGCTCCCCGTCGGTTTCGGGCGCAGTGGCCGGTGCCGGGTCCGGGTCCGGGGTGGTGGCGCGGACGGTGGTCGCGGGCGCGGGCACCCGGACGGTCGGATCGGGATCGGCGAGTTCGGTGCGCACGATCCGCTCGACCAGGATCGGCACGAACTCCCGGATCGGCTTGCCCGCGAACCGATGATGCGCGGCGCCTACCGCCGAGGTCACCTGGTCGGCGGGGACGTTATCGGACAGGTCTTCGACCAGACTCTCGGTCATGCGCCGCATGGCCAGCTCTTCACGCTGGACGGTATCGGCGGCTTCGCCGGGGGTTACACGCGACACCACAATTCTCCTGGGCTCACATCGGGCTGCGGACGCGGCGCGCCGACCGGGCCCTCCCGTGCGCACGCCGCGGGCCACGCTACCGGCGCGCAGCACAGTTGCCCCAGCTGTGAACGGCCTGGCACGCAGAGTTCAGCACCCGCTCCGCTGCCCGCAACATCACGTTGTCCGGGCGTTCGCGTAAACATCGAATCCCGCACTGCCAGTGTGGGATTCGCTACTCTCTATTCGGTGGCGGCCGGTCGGTGGATCACCGCGGTTCCGGTCGGCGCCTGCCGTGCGGCGCGCAGTGCCGTGTTCAGCATCCCACCGGCGAGCAGTTCCAGCACGCCGATCACGAGCAGCGCGCTCCCGGTGACCGTGGCCAGCCCGGTGACGGTCTGAAACTTCATGGCGATCATCGTGATCCCGATCGCCGCCGTGCCGAGTCCGCAGATTTCGTGCAGCCAGCCGTCGGTGACGCCGGCGTCCCAGGCCGCGACCAGCGCCTGCACGATGCCGCGGATCGCCCAGCCGATCCCGATCCACAGCGCGAGCAGTTCGATGTTGCCGCCTTCGAAGGCCAGCATCGCCAGGATGACGGTGAGCGCGGCACTGACCAGAACCAGTCCCCGCAGCAGCAACGCGATCCGCGCCCGCACCGCCAGATACGCCTGCAGGGCCGCACTGAGCAGCAGCGACGTGCCGAACAGGACGGCCAGCGTGGATTGGCTGCGGGCGGGCCACAGCAGTGTCGCGATGCCGAGAACGACCGAGCACCCGCCGGCGATCAGCATCGCCTGCCGGGTTCGGTCACGCGCCGGTTTCCCCTCCCCGTCATACACGGGCATGGCCCCACAATAGGCCCGCACCATCGGATAGCCGTAGATTTGCCCGGGCGCGCCGCCCGTCGGGTGTTCACGTCAACCGATTCCGCAGATAGGGCGCGGTCCGGCTGGTGGTGTCGGCCGCGATCTGTTCCGGTGTCCCCGAGCACCTCGGCGATCGTGGTGTCGCGGTAGCGGATCTCGAGGGTGTCCGCGACTCCGCGTAGAGGGTGCCGAACGCCGGCGACGACTTGCCTGAGCCGGACACACCGGTGAACGCGACCAGGGCATTCTTGGGCCTATCCGCATCGACATCACGCAGATTGTGGACTCGGGCGCCACGCACCCGAACCAAGGGATCGACCTCGCGCGAATCCACGGCTACCCACGCTACGCGTCCGGCACCGGGCACACGCTGCGTCTTTGCTGGCGCGTCAGAAGAACCAGCCGAGTTCGGGCGCGCGGTCGGTGGTGAACGCTGCGTCGAAGTCCCGCAGCGCGGCGGGCGCATCGACCCGGATCCGATGCGCGGCGGCGAGGTTCTTGGCCCGATGCGCGCCGAAGTACAGGGCGCCGAGCACGTTGATGTCGAAGCCGAGCTCGGCGGGCAGGGTGGTGGGTTCACATTCGGCGATGCCGTCGCGAATTCGCAGCGCGAAGGTGCCGCCCGCCGACCGGAACGGATCGTGCACCGACAGCACCGTGTCGACGTCGTGGCGGTAGGTGCGCGCGGTCAGGGCTGCGGGAACGTCCATGAGCCGCGCCCACAGCGCGTCCCCGCGATCGGTCATCCGAACGGCCCGTGGGTCGGTGAGCAGGTACGGCAGCGGATCGTCGTCGGCGATCTCGACTTCCACCGCGTCGATCAGGTCCATGCCGAGCAGCACCCGCCACAACGCGGCGTGGGCGTCGGGGGTGAGGGCCCGGTACTCCCACACGATCGCGACGGACCGCTGATCGTGGTAGCGCCGCCGGTACAGGGCGTAGCCGTCGGGGTGGATCAGCGCGAACAGCGAGGTGGCGCCGCCGCGCTGGCGCTCCACATCGGCGAAGAACAGGTCCCACTTGGGTTCGGGCCGCACCTGCGCGCCGGGCACCGTCCGCTGCCAGCGCTCGTACACCTGCTGGACATGCGGTGCGGCCTCGGCGAGCGTCACCAACGAGACACCGCCGGGATCGGGTGTGGTCGAACGGAATTCGGCCCGCCGCCGATCGATGGAGATCCGGGTGGTGAGGATCGCCGTGTCGTACCCGAACCGACCGTAGATCGTGCCCTCGCTGGCGGTGAAGATCGTCAGCGGCAGCCCGTCGGCCTCGGTCCGCTCGTGCTGCGCGGCATACAGTTCCCGCAGGATCCCACGCCGCCGATGCGTCGGCGCGACCGCCACCCCGGACACACCGCACGCCTGGACGGTGCGCTCCCCCGGCACGGTCACCGTCATCGTCAGATCGACAGTGTGCCCCACGATCCGATCACCGTCGACCGCGACCAGCGACCGCTCGACCGGAAACAACTTCCCCAGGAACCGGTGTTCGTCCTCTCCGAATCGCACCCCGAACCCGGCCTCCTGCAACCCGATGATCGCGGCCCGATCCTCGCCGGTAGCCGACCGCACAGTGAAGCTCTTCGCCGATGCCATCCCCGTACCATCCCACGCCCACCCACCCCCGCACATCCCATTTTCCGCCTGCCCGGCCACCGCCTCGACCTACCTGCACTAGGTGGGCTATGTCCGTCCGAGCATTGCGCGCAGGTCCGGGAGGGTGCCGATGCGCTGGGTGGTGGGGCGGCCGGGGGCTGGGGTTTGTGGTGAGCCGGTGGTGCGCAGGAGGGACCTGATCTGGTCCGGCGTGGCGCGGCCCGCACCGGATGCTCGCATGCCCTGATAGGCGGCGATGGCGCCGACGACGATCGGGGATGCGCTCGAGGTACCGCTGAATTCGTCGGTGTACCAGAGGTCTTCGTCGGCGCCGCCTTGGAGGTCGCCGTAGCCGGTGGTGGTGACCTCACGGCCCCAGCCCTGGACATCCAGGCGGGCACCGTAATTGGAGAACGGGAGCCGGGAGCGGGCGGGGCCGTGGTCGCGGCCGTGCAGGCCCGGTGGTGGGGCGCCCGCGCCGACGAGGACGGCGCCGGAGTCGGTGTCGCCGCCACGGAACGGGTTGTGCCAGGTCGCGGGAAAGTCGCCGGGGCGCGCGTCGTAGACGGGATCGTCGAGGTTCTCGTTCCCGTTGCCTGCGGCCTCGACGACGATGATGCCGCGGCCGACGGCGTATCGGATGGCGGCGAAATCGTCGGGCCACCATTCGACGGCGATGTAGCCGCGCTGGTCGGGTTGACTCCGGTAGTCGAATCGGGGTCCGGGGCGGTGCAGTTCGATGAGCAGGACGTCACCGGGGTCGAGGGCATCGGCCGCCGAGCGGATCGCGGTGGCCGAGCCGGTCCCGAAGATCGAGATCGCCCTGATGTGAGCTTCGGGCGCGATCCCGGTGATACCGAAGCCATTGTGATCGCCGCTGATCTCTCCTGCGACGGCGGTGCCGTGGTTGCGCCAGCCGATGTCGGCCGAGGAGGTTCCGCCGATCACGCCGCCTTGGTTCTGCCGCAGGTCTTCGTGGGTGAATCGCCAGGCACCCTCGACATCGATCACCCGCACCCCGGTGCCGAGCCCACCGGGCCGGGTATGGGCCCACGCCGCGTCGATCCCGGTCGGCGCGGCGTCCAGATAGCCCTGCCTGCTGCGGTAATCGGGTGTCACGGCAGGCGCGTCCGGTGCGACGGTGTTCTCGGCCAGTGGTGCGAGGGGCGGTTCGGCCGCGGGCTTCACATAGGCGGCGGCGACGGTGTCGTCGTGGCGAAGCCGGTCCGCGAGTGCCGCGAGATCGCTCACCGCACCACGCACCGAGTAGTAGCTGAGGTACTCCCCGGCGACCGCGGCCTGCGGTGTGTCGGCCAGTCTCGCCGCCAGCCGGTTTTCCGGACCGAAGATCGGAACCAGGTGCGCGTCGGCGGGGAGCAGTTCGTCGACGTGGGTGCGCACGGAACGGTTCTCACGCAGCGCGATCGGCGTGATCTCGGTGGCGGTCGGCGTGGTGACGACGACCAGTTCGGCCGGCGAGACCGCGGGGCCGGGCACCCCTGGTCGCCGCTGCCTGCTGGGTCGAGCGGTGGAAGCCATGGCTACCAGTGAACAGTGCGCCGGGCCGAGCCGCCACCGTTGCGCCACAACCGGATTCGCGACACGCCCGACCCCCGCCGCGAACCTGGTCGCACCGAGCAGATCGGCCTCGATTCGCAGGCGTCGGTGGTCACTCGCCCGCAGGTTGTCGCGTCCGGCTCGCCAGCAGTTCGTCGAGTTGACGTTCGGCACGTTCGGCGCGCGCGAGGGTCTGCTGACGGGCGTCGTCCAGCGCGGCCGATCGTTGCGCGGTCTCGGTCCGCAGTTGGTCGAGCGCGGCCGCCGATTCGACGCGCCGTTGTTCGGCCTCCGCCGCGGTGGTGCGGCGAAGCTCGGCGAGCTCGGCGCGGGTGCGATCGAGTTCGGTTCGGGTGGTGTCGAGTTCGGTCCGAGCGCGGCGCCATTCCTCGCGGGCTTCGGCCGCGGCTTCCACCCGTTCGGCGGTGGCTTGTTCGGCGCGTTCGGTGGCTCGGTCGGCGTCGGCGGCCCGTTGGATCGCCAGATCCCGTTCGGCGTTCGCGGCGGCGATCCGCGCTTCGGCATCCCGGCGTTGGTGCGCGACCTCGGCATCGGCCTGCTGCTGGACGCGTGCGATGCTGTCGGCCGCGTGCTGCCGTGCGGTATCGACCTCGTCGTCCGCTTTCCGTTGCGCGGCACGCACTTCGGCTTCGGCCTCGCTGCGCGCGGCGAAGACGTCGTCGGCCGCCTGTTTGCTCAGCTGCTCCACCGAGGCCAGTACTTCATCCCTGGCGGCGAGCGCTTCCGTCACCGCCTGTTCGGCTTCTTCGGCGGCGAGCGCCGCCTCCTGCGCCACCGATTCGGCCAGTGCCCGCCCTTCCTCGGCATCCCGTCGCGCCTGTTCGGCAGTGACGGTAGCCATCTCGGCCTCGGCGATCCGCCGCGCTGCATCCGCCTGCACCGCCTGGACCTGCGCTTCCGCCACCGACGGGTCCCCCAGTGTCTGCAGCTCCACGACTGCCGCATTGAGCGTGGTCCCCAATTGTTCGGCGAGCCCACGGAACTGACCGAGCAGCTCGTCGGCCCGCAACCGTGCCACCGTCACCGGCCCCTGAGTCGTCACAGTGACGGAATCCCCCGCACTCTCCGACTCCTGTTGCAACCGTTGCCGTTCACGCCAGGCGCGCCATCGCGTGTGGTCCGGGTGATCGCAGTACTCGGACGGACGACCCGGGCCACCGCCGCGGGTAATGGGACGGGCACAGCCCGGATAGTTGCAGACGCTCGACACGGGAGAATCGTAACGTTGGTTTCGTCGTCTACCTACGAATTAGACGAAACGAAAACCGTGTCGGCCGTTGAGGACTCGAATCGCCAGGGTCGCCAGCTGACCGCCGATAAGTGAACATTATCGGCGGTCAGACACCTAGCTCGTTGCCGAACACCTCGGATTATTTCCGTTTCCGTTTGGTTGGAACCAACGCTACGAATCTACAACGGAAGGCCGCGGAAACTGTGCTCGGTGGTACGGGCGTCCACAACAGCGCCGACACGCAAGGCCTGGTACGGATGCCACACCTAACGCCAAACGCTGTGCGCTGACCACCGCGAGTGTCGAGACCGCGGTGCGGGTCATGGACTACGACGCTCACTTGTTCACCGACGCTGAGACAGGCGAAGGCGCGATTGTCTATTGGGCTGGTCCGCTCGGTGTGCGCCTGGCACGCCAACATCGGATGCAGCCGCCGGCTCACAGGTGTGCGCCCCGAACTGCTGTCGACGGTGCCGACCGGCGGCCAGAATGGCCGAAGCGGTCGATACCTCGACCTCACATCAGGGATTCCGGTTGATTATTCGCCCGTGACCGGTCCATAAATCGCATCTCTGGACTGCCACGCGGTCATGCAGGGTAATCGCGAGCCAAGGCAACGGGGCCGTCCACAGCTGATCGAAGGCCAGCTGTTGCGTCTGCGAAGTAGCGCACGGCACCACTGGCCGTGACCCGCACACGCCAGCTACTGGTACGGAAATACCTGGCAGCGGCCATCGCCCGGTCGAGCCCGTCGAGGTCGGCCGACATGTCCGGACCCAGTTGCAGTGTCCTGGACCAGCTTGCGCTGGTGCGGCCGCAGAGAGTTCCGTCGACGGCATGGTCGAAATAGACCTCGCAGCAGTAGACATCGATTGCAGCATCTCCGATGTCGAGCCGGGCGATGACATACAGATCAGCCCGCGCCGTCACCGCCGACGTCCGATACCGACGTCGAGAAGCCACATCGTCAACGGGTCATCAATGGCGGAGTCGGATCCGCAACAAATCAGACCGAACAGTCCTACAATTGCCAACTGAAACCTCCGATCGTGAGGTGCGAAGCGTTTCACGGACCCCGATCCCACCACCGCAACTTTCGGGCAAATAGAGGACTAAGTCCTTTGGAATTGGGCACAAGGTTACAAGCAGCCGATCATGCTGACCGAAAATCCTCCACGCAATATCGCCGCCATGGACGAGATGACCGCCGACCTCAACAGCGAAGGCACCCTCGAAGGACTCGAATCCGCCCGCGCCCGCGTCGGCGGACGCCCCACCTCGAACGCCCAGCACCATCCCCCCGAGCTGATGGCCTGACCAGTAACTACACCAGATCCGTTGTTTCCGCGCCGCTTCTGCCGGAACCCCCGGGAGGCCTGATCCCCGACTCCAGCACTCGTGCTGTTCATCGGTAGACGTATTTGCCCAGCACCCTTTGCAATTCGATCAGGTCCGGATTCGAGAACAGCCATTGCCGCTCGTTCGGCGCGAACCGCACCACTATCGGGCACCCGCGGTAAGCGTCCCCGAGAATGACCTCGGTGCCCAGCAGCTTTGCCGACTTCGCCTCGTAGACCTTGGCAACGTATCGCCCACGGAACAGCGGTAACCGCTTATCCCCGGCGAATTCGCAGGCCTGGATCAGCTCGCCGCCGTCCTGGCTGGTTCCCAGACATACAACAAGCTGATATCTGAGCGGGTCCGACTGGTTCATCCACTCGGGAGGTTGCAGCGGCGTATTCCAAATCGCGCCGTACTCGTTGTCGAATACCGCGACCGGATGCGGTGCGGGACCGGCGTAAGCGTCCGCCGCCGGATAGAAGCCTGGTTGTGGGAAGCACGGTTGGTTCATGCTCCCGATGCCGAGCGGCTGTGCACTGACGGCCGTCGGGATCCCGGGCGCGCTGGTCGCCACGCCCGTGGTTCCTCGAGACTCTCCACAGCCGACGAGTGCCATCATCACCGATGCCGCTACCGCCCATCGGAGGACGAATCGACCCTTCTTCGCTGTCACGCGCATTCTTGTGCTTTCTTGCTGCCACGCCGAGGTATTCCAAGTGGCAGGTTAGCCCCCGGGCGGTCGGCTGCGGCGCTCGGCTGAAACAGCACCCCCGGTGTCGAATCAGGCGGCCCACCTCGGATTCCGGTTCACCGATACCCTCGCGCAATCCGGCCTGCTCACCATGGCCCTGCCGCACGTGGAACTTCCCGACGTGCCGGACCCCTACATCGACAGTGACGATGGGGCGGTGGTGATGATCGGGTTGACCGACGCCGAGATCCCGGACGCGGTCACCGGCCCACTGTCCCCGATCCGGCTGGTCAACCTCAAACTTCTCACCCGCGCCGAAGGCCGCTTCTGCGCGAGTCACCCGGAAGGCAGCACCTACGCCCGCCGCGAGGTGGCGCGACGGCTCGTCGTACAGGGGCGCCCGCTCTACTCAGGCCTGGACCGGCCATCGGTCGTCTGACGTCCGACTCCCGCGAACCCACCGAACTGACATCGAATCGGGACATCGCATCTGCGGCGACCTCTTCTCGTGAACTTTCCGACTGTGAGGCGACACGGGTGGGTTCCGGCGCCGGAAGCGTGAACTCCACCGTCAGCCGACGAGTTCGGGTGGCACTCGTGCCGCGCACTCCGCCCTACACGTGAATGATGTTGCGCGAGAGCAGTTCCGGTATGAGTATCGAGTGGATTTGGTCGGGGTTTGTTCCCGCACATGGCGGGGACAGTGGTAGAAGGTGTTTGTCACGAGGACGGCGGTGTCGGCATCAACGCCAGAGCGCGGGTGGATGCAGTGGCATGCCCTGATTGCGGGGTGGCGTCGGCGTCGGTACACAGCCGCTGAATGCCATGCAACCGGCGGATCTCCGCCCAGTCCTCCACCTCAGCCGTCGCGGCGGAACAGCACGCCTAGAGCGCGGACCCGGGCGGCGGCAGCCGCAAGGTCGCCATCGCCCCACCACCAGCGACCGGTTCGATAGTCGCCGTGCCACTGTGTAGTTCGGCGATCCAGGCCACCAGCGCCAGCCCGATGCCGCTGCCACGCCCACCGGTGACGCCACGTTCGAACGGATTCGACGACAGCTGTGGCGCCAGCCCGGTGCCGTGGTCGCGCACGTTCACCCGCCCCTCACCGACGTACACCTCGACGGGCGCGCGCGGATTCACCGAGCCGTGGGTGAGCGCGTTCTCCACCAGATTGCGGATGGCCAAGCTCAGCAGGCTCGGATCACCCACCACTACAGTCGGATTCGCGTGCAGCACGATATTGGCACCGTCGAACTCGTCGATCACCGATTCGGTGAGCTGGTCGAGCAGCAATTGCACCCGTTCCATTCTGGTGACGCCGGACTGCATCCGGGCGCGCGTGAGCAGCCCGGCCACCACCCGCTCCATCCTGGCGCCGAGCGCTCTTGCGTTGTCCACCACCTGCTCGGCTTCCGCCGCCGAACGAGGGCGCGGCGCGGTGACGAGACGGTGGGTGGCCAGTGGGGTGCGCAGCTCGTGCGCGGCGTCACCGAGGAAACGTTCCTGCTCGTCGAGCATCGCCAGCGCCTGCCGCATGCTCCGTCCCGACAGCAGATGCCCGGCCACCCCGGCCGCCATCGCCATGGTGACACCACCGACGACCAACGCCCACAGCAACAGTGCGCGCCCACGGTCCCAGCCATCGGGATCGCCGCCGGTGATCAGCACGGCCTCGCGATCGGAGTCCTCCCAGCCGAACGCGGCTGCGGCCAATCGCGCGTCGCGCCCAGCGCTGTCGATGGAGTCCCGATAGACGGTCTCGCCTTGCTCGCGCAGCGCGGCGTCGGCCATGGCGGCGATCCCGCTCTCCGCGGGCATGTGCGAGCGCAGATGGCCGTAGTGCACCGTCCACCCACCGGTGTCCTGCGGGGTCACCACCAGGATCGCGATCTTGCCGCCGACCAGCTCCTGGCCGGGCAGCTCCGAGGTGTCGACCTCGTCGTCATCGTCGAGATAGACCCGCGGCGCGAGCCCGGTCAGCACCCGGTCGAGCTCGCTGTCCAGGGCGTCGTCGCGGGAGCGAGCGTCGATCACCGCGACGCCGACACTGAGGACGATGAGGCAGATGGCAGTGATGGCGGTGATCAGCAGGGTGAGCTGATTGCGGGTGCGGCGCAGACGTGCCACCGCGGGCCGCGGATCGGAGGTCGAGATCAGCGTGCGCATGCCGCCCCGCCGAGAACAAAACCCGCGCCGCGAACCGTTTCGATCACCTGCGGCGACCCCAGTTTACGACGCAGACCAGCCATGACGGCGTCCACGACATTGGAATTGGGCTCGGCCATCTCGTCCCAGCAGGCCTCGATCAGTTCCGACCTGGTCACCACCGTGCCCACCCGCGCGGCGAGCAGCTCCAGCACCGCGAACTCCTTCGGTGTCAGCGTGCGCAGAATCCCGCCGCGCTGGACCCGGCGACGGGGCAGATCGATGTCGATGTCGCCCAGCACAACTCGCGTCGGCGCGGGATTGTCGCGGCGCCTGCACAGCGCCCGCACCCGAGCCGCCAGTTCGGCGAGTGCGAAGGGCTTGGTGAGGTAGTCGTCGGCGCCGTGCTCGAATCCCGCTATGCGGTCGGACAACCCGTCACGGGCGGTGAGCACCAGCGCAGGTACCCGGTAGCCCGCAGAACGATAGGCGGCGATCAACTGCACACCGTCGCCGTCGGGCATACCCCGGTCCACGACGAGCACGTCATATCGATTCACCGAGATGTTCATATCCGCGTCGACGAGGCTCTGCGCCAGATCGACCGCGAATCCGGCTTTTCGCAGCCCGGTCGCGATCTGTTGACCCAGCTTCTCGTCGTCCTCCACCACCAACACACGCACGAGCAGCGACGGTAGCCCACCCCCCGCCGCATTTCCATCATGAAATTCTCATGGTCGATCACATGGAATGGGCTCAGCCCGGGAGCCACCGGGTTGGTACGAAAGGAAAGCCATGAAGATCAAGACCGCGATCGCCGCCTCCGCCATCGCCCTGGGCTCCATCGCCGCGGGTGCAGGGCTGGCCAACGCCGCCCCGCTGGCGCACACCGGCTGGGTCGGCAACTACGCCACTTTCGAAGCGTGCGCTGCCGACGGCAACTCGCCGGTCACCGGCGGCTCGCAGTGGGAGTGCGTCGAGGTCATCGGCGGCTGGGATCTGTACACCTACTGATCCCCCCCGCTCACCGCGGCCCTCGATGTCGACTCCCCGAGACATCGAGGGCCGTTTGCCGTTGTCCCGGCCGCTCGTCCGGTCACGAAATTCTCACGATAGGTACGGAAGTATCGCTACTGGATCAGGTACGGCAGCTCTGGCTCACCGATCGAATGGACCCGACAACCCGCCGAGCTTCCTCGCACACGCCTGGCGGGTGCCGCATCACGAGCTGCCCTCGCGATGCGGACTCGTCCACAGCCACGCGCTGCCCGATACCGCCTGATCCGACGCACCCGCCGTTACTTCCCGCCGGCGGGTGCGTCCCCTCCCCGATCGAATCGAGGACCACCGCCGTGGTCATCGACGTGCTGGTCCTCCAGCCCAAAATCCGGTGGGCATAGGCGTCGATCACGAAGGCCACGCACACCCAGCTCACGCAACTCCGGCGGATACCTCCTCGAACTCACGAACTTCAGACGATGAAGTCTCCCGACCCGCCGGGGCGATTCAGAGTGGTGCAAGTCGCACGCGTGGGACTGATCTGCTCATCAGGCGGATCGCCAGCAGGGCAACCCAGATGCCGCCGGCGAAGATACCGATTCGTTCGATGAGCCCGGCTGGTCCCCCGTCGACCAATTTGGCGATGAGGACGAACACGACATAGGAGGTGGCGACCAGCAGGCCGGTGGCAACCGAATACCGGGACCAGCCGCGACTGTCGAGCGCAGCATCGCGCCGTGCCAGGACGAAGCAGGCCGCAGTCAGCGACGTGAACTGCACCAGACCTAGGAGAATATGAACGGCGCCGTGGATGGTCAGCGCTTCGGATGCTCCTGCTGGATAACCTAGCGACGGGTCGGGAAGGATGGGCCCGATGGCGAAGAAGGTGAAGCCATAGATGCCGAGCAGGATGGGCCCCCAGGTGGAACCACGTCCTGAACGCAGAACCCGCCTCATCCCGATGGCAAAGGCGAGCAGGAGCGTTCCGGTGACGATGTAGTTGGTTATTTGCATCCACCCACCCGGGCCCAGTTCGAGGTTGCTGTCGGGGACAACCCAGGGGTTGTAGTCAGGGCGTATAGCCCCGAGGACGAGAACGACAACAATGTTGAGCAGCGGAGCGATGACACCGCAAGCCAGCAGCAGTCTCGTCGCCGCTGACTTTTCTCCGATACGTGCTGAGGTTTGGGCGGTCTGTGGCTTCGCAGGGCGAACGGTGTCGGTCACGACACGTGTCCTCTCGTCGTCGATCGGGGTGAGGGTTCGAGTTGCGTTCGGCTCGCCGACCGCACCCGAGGTGATCACCACTATCGACCGATCGGTCACCCCGGAGATTGGAAAAATGTTCCCCAGGCCCGGTACCGATCCAGGGCGATGACAGGCAGGCTGTCCGCGTGCAGCGCCCCCGGTGTGCGGTCCGCGAAGATCGCCATATCCCGGCACAGATGGGCCTGATCGGTGTACCCACACACCGCAGCGACGTCGGCGGCGGGCCGGCCGGCCAGCAAACCGACGACCGCGCACCGGAATCGGACCAGCATCGACGCCCGCTTGGGTGTCAGACCGATCTGGGATTCGAACCTCGCCCACAGCCGTTTACGGCTCCATCCGAGGGATTCGGCGAGCTCGCCGACCTTCACCTGGCCACCGGAGGCGAGGATGCGATGCCAGGCGGCGATCACCTCGGGATCCGGCGTCCGCGTCGGCCTGTCGCACTGCGCCAGAAACGATGTCGTCAGTGCGAACCGTTCCTCCCACGTCCCGGCGTCCGCGAGTCGCTCGCGTAGTCGCCGAACCTGCGATCCCCACAGGTCCTCCAACGGGACAACGCCTCGGCCCAGATCGTTTGCGGCGATACCCAGCAGGGAGTGCGCCCGGATCGGCGACATGCGAACCTCCACGCACTCGGCCTGCCTGCTCCGAATGCGCATGGCCGCCATGGGAAGTCCCACGGCGAAACCGCCCAATGCCTGCCGCCCAGCAGCGTCGTCGACAATCAGGTCGCGACCCCCGAACTCGATCACCACGGCGACCGCCGTCGTCGCGGCAACCCGCAAGTCCAACCCGGCGCCACCCACATCGCGGTATCCGATGATCGCGGCACCCGACGGCGCGGCAGGGGACGGACCCGCGAAATCCCAACCAACACCGGGCCCACAGTCGATATCCGCAACTCCCACCCGGTCCAGGCTACGGAAACGTGAAAGCCCTGCGCAGCGCCGACACGATGACCAGCACCATCCGCCCGAGACCGATTGCGAACAGCTAGGTTGCCCACATGAGCACGCCAGAAACCGTGTTGTCTGCCACGGGAACCCGTCGTCGCCTGACCTACCCGATGTTCGCGCTGGTCGTGATCGTCTATCTCGCGATCATCCAGCTCGGCGGCCTGCTGATGACGGAGCTCACCGGTGCCGACGACTTCTTCTCCACGCGCGCGGTGTTCTTCGGCATGATCATCCCGCTGGGTGTGGCACTGGCCTTCACCTACGGCGTGATCGCCTACCTGGGCTGGTTACGGCCGGTCTTGCACGACGACCGGCCGACCCGGTCGTGGGTGCGGATCGTGCCGATCATCTTCATCGTCGCGATCGTCTTCGGCATCAACTACAGCGCACTGGCCGACAAAGGACTGCTGTATGTGCTGGTGCTGCTGATCGCCACCCAGTTCGTCGGCTGGGGTGAGGAAGGCATGTTCCGTGGCATCGGCGTGCTGGTGTTGCGCGATCACGGGCTCACCGAGGGCAGGGTCGCTTTGTGGTCGAGCATCGTGTTCGGCGCGGTGCACCTGGCCAACGGGGTGACGCACGGTGTCAGCGCGCTGCCACAGGCGATCATCGTCAGCCTGGCCGGGTACTTCTTCTATCTGACTCGCCGGGTCAGCCGCGGCAACACGGTCAACTCCGTGCTGCACGGCCTGTTCGACTTCACCTTGCTCACCGGAACGGTCATCCTCGCCGACCAAACCATGTATCCGGGCACCCTGCTGCCGATTCTGGTCTACCCGCTGCTGGCGATCGTGCTGCTCGTCAAGCGCCACAGCATCGAGCCGGCCACGGCTTCCTGACCTACGGAGCCGACGAAACCCGTTCCCGCGAACCGCCACTCGGTTGCGGGGGCCGGGTCTATCCGGCATGTTTGCGGGTAAGTGCGCCGGGGGATCCGGACGGCAACCGGCCGAAGCAACTCGACCAGGAGCGTCACATGCCCGGAGCAGTCCCCCACGCCGCACTGACCCACATCACTGTGGGTCTGGGCTGGGATCCCGTGCGCGCACCCAAGTTCCGGCGGCGCGCGAAAGACATCGACCTCAACGTGGCCGCGCTGTCGTTCATCGGAACACGCTTCGCCGACATCGCCTTTCACGAACAACTGACCTCGCGAGACGGCGCCATCCGCCACCTGGGTGACAGCCTGGACGGCGTCGGCGACGGAGACGACGAGATCATGGTGCTCGACCTGACCCGGCTGGCTACGGACGTCACCACCGTCGTGCTCCTCATCACCTGCTACACCGGACAACGATTCGAGCAGATCGAGAACGCCTTCACCCGTGTCAGCGACAGCGTCACCCGCACCGAACTGGCACGGACCGACCTGGCCACCGCCCGCTCCCACACCGGCCTCGTCCTCGGCAAACTGCACCGCCCCCACAATGATTGGCAGTTCACCCTCATCGCCGAACCCATCTCGGCAGAGCACGTCGTCGACGCCGTCCCCCACCTCACCGCCTACCTGAACTGAACCGCGACTGTCCTCGTCGCAGGCCGTCGCGCGGCGTGGGTCGCCCGTAAGCGTCTAGTAGTGGCACCGCCGACCCGACCGATGATCATTGTGTGATTTGGCAATCGGGGGGCTCGGGCCCATACACGGACCGTGGGCGGGGCACGGTGGGCGTATGCGTCGCCGATGCGCCGCGTGCAAGTCACCGCTTCCGGCCGGGACAAATGCTGACCGGTCAGTGGTCGGCGAACAGCGCGTGCACCTGGTCGACGGCTTCGGTGCCGTAGGCCACGGCGCCCACCGGAACCGCTCCCTTGACCGCCTCGATCACCCGGGCGGTCCAGACGGGGCCGAAACCACCGCACAGTTCGATCAACTGCGCGCCGCCGTCGACCAGTCGCCGCGCCACGTCGACCACCTGGCTCGGATCGTTCACTCCGACGAATACCGAGCGGCAGCCGGGAGTTTCGACGACCGTTTCCCGAGCCGGATTACTGCCGGACGCGGTGTAGATGAATCCCCATGCGGTGAGCGCCATCTCGGTACCTCTCGTAGTGCGGTGGGGCCGCGCTAGGGCGCGACCCGATCGCTCTCCATCTGAGCCGATCGCCGGGCGTCCTGTCCACGAGGCGGCACCGGATGAGCCTGTGGCGGAACCGCACACGCCAGGTCAGCCGCTATCTCGTGGTAGCGGGCAGCGGCGGAATCCGTGGTGTTCCAGACGAGGGCGTAGCGGATGCGGGCTGCCTCGGCGGCAAACGGAATCCACGACAACCCGTCGCCGGGGCGGACATCCCAGGCCGGGCGGAGAGCGAGGACATCGCCTCCGAAACCGAGTTCGGCGGTGAACAACGCTCGGCGCGGCGAACTCTCGCGAATCGCCGCAGGCTGCCAGCCCGCGCGCGTCCAGGATTCGCGGACGGCGTCGTGGTAGCCCGGCGCCGCCGAACGCGCGAACCACAGCAGTGCGCTGCCCTCGAGGTCGGTCCATCGTAGTGCCTGCTGCTGTGCCAGCCGATGCTCGTCCGCTACCACTACACCGAGCTCGACATCGGCGACGACCGCATGCTCCAGTCCAGCCAGGTCGGCGGGCAGCAGGAGCACCCCGGCGTCGAGGGTTCCCGCCCGCAGCGCCGAAAGCTGTTCCGCGGTCTGCATATCGGTGATCTCGGCGACCGGATCACCCGCGGCCTGCCAGATCGCCGCCGCGAACTGAGGCGGCGCTCCGGGCGTCACAGCGACACGAAGAGCGTGGCTCTCCCGCACCGCACGCTGTGCCCGGCGCGTAGCGTCCACCGCTGCCTGCGCGTGCGGCACCAGTCGCAGACCCGCTGGTGTCACCGACATTCCCGCCGCGGTACGCACGAACAGTGCCGCACCGAGCTCGCGTTCCAGCGCGATGATCTGCTGGCTCAGCGAGGTTGGCCGGATCCCGACCAGGTCGGCGGCTCTGGTGAGATTGCGCTCCTCGGCCACCGCGAGGAAATACCGCAACTGTCGCAACTCCACCCGACGACGCTAACGCACTTCAGCGGCGGGGAATCATGCTCCATCGCCCGCGCGAGCAGGAACTCGTCGAGTTCCTCGAGTTCGAGCTGACCGGCCGGCCGCGATGCCGTGCAGCACCTTCACCGAGATGCCCCGCTGGAATCGATCGTTGAGCACGATCAGGCCCTCGAGGAGGTTGCGGCCGAGCCGGTCGGCCTCCTGCACAACAGGTTTCCGAACACCCGCGCCTGCGAGTCCGCCGTCGGCTGTGACTCTCAGCGATGAGGGGCGGTGTTCTCGCAGAATCAGGTGGCGCTGATCCCGACCTCGACGGCACTAGGGCGTGTCGAAAGTGGTGGTCCGGTGAGGTCGGGCTGTCGGTTGCGGTGGTGGAAGATGCGGCACTGGTGCGCGTGTCAGTGACCTGGAGCAGAAGAGGTCTCCGGTAGGAGGTTCAGCAGCCGAGCGGACTTGAAGTGCCGGAGATTTCGTGACCAGGGTGTCGGTCGCGGGGCGGGCGGATATGACCGATGCCGGTGGGCGCGGCTGGAACCGCTGCTGCATAAGGACGATGGACGACATCGGCCGGGTCGTCACCTCTGCCGGTCGGCGGTATCTTCCGGATCGGCCGGTGCCGACAATTCGCGACCGTGTATCAACAAGTCTGTCAGGAGTCCGGGGCAGAGCCGGGCGCGAATTGCCGAGTCCTCATGCAGGCACGTCAGCGCATCGAGCAGCATAATCGGGTCGGTTCCCCAGTAGGCGGCTGGGATCGTCCACTGCTCTTCGGGTCCTGGCCCGGGAAGTCGCCGACGCGCGGCGAGCCAACCGATACGTCGGTGGTGACGCACTCCTGTCTCATGGCAGGTGATAATGATGACATCACCCTCGGGTGTCTCCGCGATGCCGATCTCGATGATGCTGTCCCAGGCGATTTCCTGATCGGTGCCCAGTAACCGGACCCTGATCCAGTGTGGGGAGATCGTGAGCCGCACCAACACGCGAGAGACGACCATCATCGCGGCTATCAGTAGGAAGATCACGCAGAGGGGAATGCCGTACGCAACGGCTTCCCAGAGCCCTTGCAGCGAACCGGCGATTACGGTGATACCGCCGAAAACCGCGCCCGCGGTCATGACCGCCAGCGCGCGCAGCGGGCGGTACCGCAGCACTACAGCATCGGGTTGCCGGGCGGGCAGAACCACCGGTGACAGTTCGGCACGCTCGGCGTAGCGATCGACCAGTCCGATCGCGCCGAGCGGGGCCAGAACCAAGCTGAGCGTCGCGATCGTCGAGTCGTCGATCGCGAATCCGATGACGGCGCACGCCAGGCCGACGACGACCGCCGTTGCCGACGCAGCGGTGCGATAGAAGTGTTCGTCGAATGCCGTTAGCCGCAACGGTAGGGGCACTGTGGGATCGACCTCGGCTTCCGGGGATCGTAGGCCGCCTCGGAGCAGGCGCACCTCGATCCCGATCGTATCCGGGACGGAATTGTCTGCGCCGCGACAAAAGCGGGCCGCCTTGAGTCGCCGACGCCGAGCATGTTCCACTCGGTGAGAAACCAGGGGAACATCGAGCACGACCATGCCGGACTAGCCTGTGGGACCGAATCTCCCGGCTTCTCGCCAGGCGTTGTCGACCTCATCCGGTCGTCGGTGACCGCACTCGAGTTCGGTACCGGTTCGATCCCTGACCTTCGGAAGGCCAGAGGCCGCCCACACCCGCAATCCGTCGTCTTCCCACTGCACCAGGAACTGTCCGCCGTCGGCTCCGATGACGCCCGCGGCGTAGTCGCCGTCGTCGAACTCGACGGTGAAGTCCTCACCCGGATACATCCAGTAGTCCTCGCCCCGAGGTTCGAGCCAGAGAGTCAACATCCTGTCCGAGTGCGAGTTGGACAGGGTGATTTTGGGCACCGGCCGATCCTATGCACTGACGGCTCCGGCGATCATCATGGGCCGCTTGCTCGACACGTCAACAAAAACAAAGTGAAGGCTACCGAACGCACTCGGCATTTTCAGGGCAGTCAGATCGATCGAGCGTTCGAGTCGCCCGCCACGGTCGCAGTGTCTCGCCAACGATTGTTCGCGAGACACTCTGCGGCGAACCAGGTTCCCGCAGGTCGCCTCTGTAACGCTTGCCGTGTACAAACGGAACCTGCGCCGGGTCTAGCGACGTGCCTGTCGCTGGACCCGGGCACGGCCTGCAGGTGTTCAGTGGCCGATACTCTCCAGGTCGGCCACGTCATCATCGGAGAGGGAAAGCCCAGCGCCGACGATGTTCTCACGCAGATGGGCTGTCGATGACGTGCCGGGGATGAGCAGGATGTTCGGTGAGCGCTGCAACAGCCAGGCCAACGCGACCGACATCGGCGTCGCCCCAAGCCGGACCGCGACCCCCGAGAGTGCATCGGACTGTAGCGGCGTGAAGCCCCCCAGCGGGAAGAACGGCACGTAGGCAATGCCGTCGGCGGCGAGCCTGTCGATGAGGTCGTCGTCGTGGCGGTGGGCGAGGTTGTACATGTTCTGCACGCACACGATGGGGGCGATACCGCGCGCCTCGGCGACCTGCTCGGTGGTGACGTTGCTGACACCGAGGTGACGGATCAGTCCCTCGCGCTGGAGTTCGACGAGCGTCTCGAACGCCTCGGCGAGCGAACCAGGCTTGGGGCCTTCGGCATCGCCCATACGCATGTTGACCAGATCGAGGGTCTCGACCCCGAGGGACTGGAGGTTCTCGTGGACCTGCTTGCGCAGATCTTCGGGTCGCCGGGCCGTGGGCCAGCCGCCTTGCGCGTCGCGGTTCGCCCCCACCTTGGTAGCGAGGAACAGCGACTCCGGGTAGGGATGCAACGCCTCACGGATCAGCTCGTTGGTGACGCGCGGTCCGTACGCGTCGCTGGTGTCGACGTGGGTGATACCGGCCGCGACCGCCTCGCGCAATACTGCCAGGGCGCCGTCGTGGTCGGCGGGAGGCCCCATGACCCACGGGCCGGCGAGTTGCATCGCGCCATAACCGAATCGGGTGATGGTCGAGTTGCCCAGCGTCCAGGTGCCGCCGGGAAGTGATGTGGTTGGCGCGTTCATCGTTGTGCCTTTCGCGTTTCGCCGTGGGTGGCGTTTCGGCCTTCCTGGACGAGTATTGAAGAGGTACTTCCCGTTGGGAAGTAGGCACTCTGAAGTGCGTAACTCTCCCACAGGTGAAAGTTGAGATCAGTGAAGCCAACGAAGGCCGCCCAGAGGGCGCAGGCCAAGACGGAGTACAACGCGTTTCTGGCGGTATGCCCCAGCCGCCAGCTCCTCGACCGGATCTCGGACAAGTGGGTCGTGCTGATCCTGTGCGCACTCGGCGGCGACGCAGCAGACAAATCCGACCAGCCCGGTGCATCGGATGCCGCACGAGCGATGCGCTACTCCGAGATCTCCCGCCTGCTGACGGGAGTCAGCCAGAAGATGCTGACCCAGACCCTACGAGCACTCGAACGCGACGGCCTACTCACCCGCACCGTGACGCCAACCGTCCCCGTGACCGTCACCTACGAGCTGACCGACCTCGGCCTCTCACTCCACCACCTGACACGCGACCTCAGGCACTGGGCACAGATCCACATGGATCAGGTCCTTGCCAACCGAGACAAGCACGACGCTCGCACTTCCTGACCCGACACAACCAACCGTCCCGACACCGCCACGCTGTCACACGGAACACTGTCGATTGCGATGAGCCGTCCGGGTCCAATCTGGACCGGACCCGGAAGTGGCTCGTTTCAGGGCGCAACCCACCTCCATGGCCACATGGGTGGACATTCGGTTGGTTCGGGAGAGGGCCGGTCAGGGCAGCAGATACAGGCGTTCGTTCGGCAGGCGGGGAACCCCCGCGCAGTCTCTGGAATCCATGGCTACGGTGCCGGGTCGGCGGGCGGTCACTTCACAGACGAACACCAGCGCGGCCGTCAGGCACGCGACGAAATCCATTCGGATACTGGAGAACTGGATCGTGAGATGGATGTCGGGTTCGTCGGGGCAGGGTGAGTGACCGCCGTGGGTCATCGCCGACGCTCTCCAGGTAGGCACCCCAGGGCGCATTCGATGACGACTGCGCCAGAGGGCCGGAACGCGCTGATGGCCGGGGATTCCCACGTACGGACCATCAGCGGGTCAGGTGCCGGGGACGGCAATGCGATATCGCCTTCGCGGACCACCACCACCCGCGCTTTCCGTAGTCTGGCGACCTGTTCCGGGTCACCGATCGGCCGGATATCGGCCCTGACCAAAAAGGTCCACATGGCGGCGCGGGGGTGGCCGATGATCGGTAACGGCGCGACCCCACGAACATCGAGGCTGGTTTTGACCTGGTACGCCAGATCGGTCGGCATCATCACCGCGCCGACCAACCCGGCCCGCATTGTGATCCGCCCGGTAACCGGGTCGATCACTGTGGGCAGAGAACACACGCGCCGGTAGAACTCGCACCGCGAGCGCGGTGTTTCGGCGAATGCCTGGTCAGGTGGGCTGGTCTGCGTCATCGCTGGCCCCCGGGGTACTCAACTGCCGGGACGTGCAGCCCTATCGGGCTGGTCGCCTCGAGTGGTGTCGGCCCGGGCGCGGTCGTTACCCATCCGGCTTCGCGCATCGCTTCCAACGTGGCCACCAGGTCGGCCAGCGGCGGCCGGGGCGAGGGGGTCGGCGGGGTGAAGTGGCTCATCGGGTCGCCTGCCGTTGCGGGCGACGCTGCCCGGCCGAAATCTGCCACTGCGCACGCCGATTCTGGAAGGCGTCGCCGTTGCGGCGCAACGCGTGCAGGACGCGCGACACACGCCACCTCGGGGTGTTGAGGTTGTGGGCGATCGTGTCGGCGGTCAGCATCCCGCCCCGTTCGAGGAGGGCGAGAACATCGGTTTCGAGGGTGCTGGTCATCGGGTCACCTCTGTCGGCTCGGCGATCTGGGGTCGGCGGCGGCTTCGCGAACCCGGTGTCGGTCGTCATCGTCGGGGTCGCATCAAAGCGCGATGATGACGTTGGGGCTGTTCCAGCACATCTCGTTCGGCGGCACCATGTAAGGCGCGCGCAACGGGTAGGTGTGTGCGCCGGGGGTGTGCGGAATTGGCCGATGGTCGTCACTGTCGAGGTAGCCGTGCCAGACTGCGAATATGGGCCGACACCCCAAGCAGCCAAATCATCAGCTAGCAGAACTACTCGCCGAGATCCGAGTAAGTCGAAAAGGATTTGCGCGCCGAATTGTCGAGCGTGGCAGATCAATCGGCATCGAGCTCCGCTACGACCACACATCGGTCGGTCGATGGCTGACCGGTGAGCATCCGACGCAGCCGGGGCCAAAATTGATCGCAGACGTCCTCACCGAATTGTGTGGTCGTCGTGTGGTGCCAGCCGATTGCGGTATGTCCGGTACAGAGTCGCCTGACTTGGGATTGGAATTCTCGTTGAGCCTCGTGGAGGCGACCGCCTCGGCGACTGCGTTGTGGAGGAGTGATGTGGAGCGTCGCCGGTTCCTGGAGGGCACTGCCTACGCCGTCGCGGTCTACCCAGCCGCAAGCATGCGGTGGCTGACCCTGCCGGGCGCTGAACACCCGGTCTCATCGAGCGGTCTGCGCCGCGTCGGGGTCGCTGATATCGACGCTGTGCGAACGATGACCTGGGCGTTCAGTGATCTCGACAATCAGGTCGGTGGTGGCAAGGTGCGCTCCACGGTTGTGCATTACTTACACACCTCGGTGACACCGCTGCTGCGTGGCAGCTACACCGAACAGATCGGACGGCAGCTGTTCGCTGTAGCGGCCGAGCTGACGAAACTGGCGGGCTGGGCCGCCTACGACCTAGAAGAACATGGCCTCGCGCAAAGGTACTTGATCCAGTCGCTGCGGATGGCACGTGCAGCAGGAGATGCGGCGCTCAGCGCGGAGATTCTTGCCGCGATGAGTCATCAGGCAACCTACGTCGGCCGCCCCGGTGACGCGATCGATCTCGCTCGGGCGGCACGGATCGCGGCGCGCTCTGCGGGCCTGCCGACATTGGAGGCCGGTTGCCATATGGTCGAAGCGCATGGGCATGCCGCGCGGTCCGACGAGCGGTCCTGCGGTGCATCGCTCAACGAGGCGGAGCGCGCGTTCGATCGGGGCGAGGCGAACCGCCCCAACTGGCTGACCTACCTCGACTCGGCGTATATGTCGGCCAAAGCCGGTCAATGCTTCCAGGATCTCGGCGAGCACGATCGTGCAGCGAGACTGGCGCGGGCGTCGCTGGATATGAGCGATGGGTACCAGCGTGGCCGCGTATTCAACTTGTGCTTGCTCGCGTCGAGCCTCGCGGCGGAAGACCCGCGCGAAGCGGTCCGGGTAGGTTCACAGGCGCTCGAATTGTCTGGTGGCATGGAGTCCCGCCGAACGCACGCCTACCTGCGCGATGTGCGGGCACGCCTCGCCTCTTACGAGGAAATGCCAGAAGTCGCGGACTTCCGTCAACGGGTGGCGGCGGCTAAGTCAGTGTGAGCGCTCGGTACACGCCGACTACCGTTGCCGCACCGATGATTTCGCCACGGTCGATCATCCGCACAGCCTCATCGAGCGGTACCCACCGAATCGCCTCGGCTTCATTGATGTCCGGGCGTGTGTCAGTGAGGTCGGCACCTCGAGCAAGATACACCTCCTGCGGCTGGTCAAGCGTGCCGATCGCGGGTTGGTAGGTCACCAGGTGTTGCATGGTGCGCGGACGCCACCCGGTTTCTTCCTCGACTTCGCGGGCCGCCGCCGAGGCCACGTCTTCGGCGTGGTCGACATACCCGCCAGGCAGCTCCCAAACCCACTGGTCGATGATCCACCGGTGCCGGTACATCAGCAGCACCTCGCGGGAGTCATTGAGCACCAGGGTCATCGCGCACCGTGGCATCCTGACGACGTACTGGGTGAACTCCACCCCATCCGGCAGACGGATATCGGCGGTCGACAACCGGATGTGCCGGTTCTCGTCGAGTACCTGCTCACCGAGGATTGTCCACTGGGTATCCCTCATACCGTCGACGGTAATGGAATGCGATGGCAGAACGGAATTGCCGAGTTCGGAGTTCCGTCAGATCGGACCGACTTCGATGGCCGATCCGCAGGAGGTCGTAGCCGCCGATGTCCAGCGGGTCGAGTTGAGACCTGATCGCCCGGCATCAAACTTTGCTGGAAATCGAGGGTGGTCAAGCGTTGCGGGGCGTCGATCCTACGGCTCTCGCCAGCCGCTGGCCTCACTTGCCTGTGCTCGCCGGCTTCGCGCTTGGCGGTCATCCACAGGCCCGGAACAGCACGCGCGATCAGCGGCATTACCGAGCGTCCCGGGCTGCTACCTATGGGTTTGGTCTTGGCCGTCGGCGGCCTCGGTGAGTTGGCTGGCCAGGGCGCGTACAGCGTCGTTGAGTGTGTCGGGGTGCTCGATGATGAACGGGCGGTTCAGGCCGGCGAGCAGGGCGGGAATCCAGTCCAGTTGTTCGGCGCGGATTCGGATCCGGACCCACGGGTTGGTGTCAGCGGGCTGCGAGTCGATCTCATGCACGGTCGCGATCGTCGCAGGGAGCAGCGGGCGGACCTGGGTGAGTGTGCCCTGGACTCGGATCGATACCTCGTGCCGATAGGGCGCGTTGGCCAATGCGGACAGCAGATGAGCGGCCGGCTCGAATCCGGTGGGCGGAGCGAACGTTCCGGGCTGTGTGCTCACCGCGGTGATGCGGTCCAGCCGGAACTGGCGTAGTTCGTCGCTGTTGCTGTCCATCCCTGTCAGATACCACCGGCCGGAGTGGTCGACGAGCCCGTAGGGGTGCACGGTTCGTTGGCTGGACCGCCCGTTTCGGTCGGTGTACCCGATTGCGACCGGTCGGTGCTCGCGGGTGGCCTCGGCGAGCCGGAGCAGGACGGCAGTCTCGACAGCCGCTTCCGGGCGCGCGTCGGCGGTGAATTCGACGGTGTTGATCAGTGCGTCCAGCCGGGCCGTCAGACGTGGGGGTAGGACGCGGCGGAGTTTGGCCGTCGCGCTGTCGGCTGCGCGGGCGGCCGCTGTCGGCCGGTCGGCGCCGCGGCTGGTGAGGAGCCCGAGTAACACGGCCACCGCCTCGTCGTCGGTCAGCATCAACGGTGGCATTCGGTATCCGGGAGCGAGCCGGTATCCCCCGTAGCGGCCCCGCACCGATCGGACCGGGATATCCAGGTCGGTGAGATGGGTGACGTATCGCCTGACGGTGCGTTCATCGACGCCGAGCCGTCCGGCGAGTTCGCCGACGGTATGAGTACCGCCGGTCTGCAACAGCTCGAGCAGGGCCAGCACTCGGGCGGTGGGGCGCGTCATCGGGAAATTCTCGCATCCACACCGGGCGGAAACTGTCCGGTATCGGCTCTACCGTGGCGTGCGGCGGTGGAACCTCCGCCTCATCCGACAGCAGGAGCACACCATGAAGCTCGTCTCGATCCGTCTGATCACCGACGACATCCAGCGGCTGGTCAGTTTCTATCGCCACGTGACCGGCGTCGAAGCACACTGGGCTACACCGGATTTCGCCGAAATCGTCACACCAGCCGGCACCCTCGCGATCGGAAGCACCCGCACCGTGGCCCTGTTCGCTGCGGGCAGCGCGCACCCAGCCGACAATCACTCGGCGATCATCGAATTCCTGGTCGCCGACGTCGATGCCGATTACCGGCGGTTGCGAGAGACGGTCGAGGATTTCGTCAACGAGCCCACGACGATGCCGTGGGGGAACCGGTCGTTGCTGTTTCGCGATCCCGACGGCAACCTGATCAACCTCTTCACCCCGGTCACCGAGCAGGCCGCCGCGAAGTTCGCCGGTTGAAATCCGCTCATCGGCATCTCAGGATGCTTATACCGACATCGAGATCCTTTACCGGACAACGAAATTCGTATCCGTGGGTGAAGTCGAACACCCACCTGAGGGTCTTACCCCGGGATATTCTGGAGGTATGAGCACCTCGGAGGCGGTCCCGCACCCACCGGTCGCTGTTTTCCGCGAACCGAGGGCTGGGGGAACCGTCCCGAATCTGGACGTTCGTATACAGGCTGAGGCGCAACGGACTGCGATGGCATTGGACGAGGTCCCCACCCATGCCGGTCCGGTCGAGCGCACCACAGCGCTACAGCGGGCTGCTGCCGCGGCCGGCGGGCTGGTCGACGCCATAGCGGCGGAGACCGAGATGGTGGTTGGCGAGGATTTGCCTGCCGAGTCGGTGAGTCAGTCGTTCTTCCGAGTCCGTGAGGTGGACTTGTCCGATCAGCAGGCAGCTCTGCACGGTGCTCTCGTCATCCATCGCGGTGTGCGGGACCTGAGCAGAGCCCCGCTCTCGGGTGCCGATCTGGCGGTAGAGACCGCGGGTATGCGGCAGGCCGTACTCGATCTCACCGGCGCCGCAGGGGATGACGGACCGTCCCTTGACTTCTCGACCAGTCCCGAGATTTCTGACGGAATTTCGCTGGAGGACGAGTGGACAGCCCGTTGGCTCGTCGGGCACCAGGTCCACGTTCTGTTCAACATCTGCGCAGCGGTCGCGGTGACCGACGCCGCGCATCATCTGCGCCACGGGGCGGGCGAGGCTGCACTGACACGGCTCGCACACGCGACCACCTACGTGCGTGGGTTTCCCGCTGCGATGATCCATGCCAGCACGATTCCGGTGGACTACTATCTGGCGGCTGTCCGCCCCACCATGCAGCCGCCAGAGGTCGCGACCCCGCTGAGTGGCCGACAGCACCGCGGCTACAAAACGTTCCGCGCCGCGATGAGAGACCTGCTCAAAGCTGTACCCGACACCTACGAGCAGTTGGTCGCGCGCGATCCGGAACTCGCCGACGCCCGGGACGCGCTGCTCGAGGCCGACCTCATCGACAGCGAACGCCATGTCACCCTCGCGTATTCGATGGTCCGGCTACGCCGCTCCATCGCGCAGCTGCCGACCGGCCCGGACAACGCAGTCGGCGAACTCCGGCTGATGCGGCACCGGCGGGCTGCCCAGTACGCACCGTTGATCCGATTCGGGGACCATTACATCGCCGACGCGGTGTCTGCACTACGGCACGGATGACAGTCCTGTGCGCTGCGCCACCTCGATCTGAGAACAGTTGCCCTGCCGCTGATGTGCTGAACCGGGAGAGAGCGTCGATGCACGAAATCGCTGACACCGTCGACTTCGCGGACCTGGAGTTGACTCCTGCTGATACAGCCGAGATCGACCGACTCGCTCGAACCCTGTGCACGGGAGACCACGACCGGGTGGACGACCCTGCGTGGGTCGCGCGGGCACGTCATTCCTGGGATGCGTTGCCGCTGAGGCTGCGTCGCGGCGTTCGGCAGTTCCGCCGGCACTCGGGACCGCTGGGGTCACTGGTGATCCATGGCCTGCCGGTCGACGAGACGATGCTGCCCGCCACACCCTCGACATCGGATTCGGTGCAGCGTGCGGCGATCGTCTCCGCTGCCGTACTCACCATGGTCGCCTGCGGACTCGGTGACCCAGTCGCGTATCTGGCCGAGAAGTCCGGTGCCCTCGTGCAGGATGTCGTACCGGTGCGTGGCAAGGAATCCTTCTCGGGAAACGCCGGTTCGGTGTTGCTGACCTTCCACAACGAGAACGCCTTCCACCTGCACGAACCCGACTATGTGCTGCTGCTGTGCCTGCGCGCCGACCACGACCGGGTTGCCGGTCTGCGTACCGCCTGCATTCGGCAGGTACTGCCCTTGCTCAGCGAAGCGACCCGGGAAACGTTGTTCGCACCAGAATTCATCACCGCACCGCCGCCCTCCTTCCCCTCGGACGACACCGCGCGCTCACCCCAGCCGCTGCTTTCCGGCGCCATCGACGACCCCGACATCCGGATGGCCACGATCGCGACGACCGCGCTGACACCGCGCGCCGAGGCAGCACTGACCGAATTCGGCCAAGCCTGCAACTCTGTCGCCCGCACCACGGTACTCACACCCGGCGACCTGGCCATTATCGACAATCGGGTCACTGTCCATGGCCGCACCGCCTTCCAACCTCGCTACGACGGCGCCGACCGCTGGGTGCAACGCACGTTCGCCATCGCCGACCTGCGCCGCTCCCGCGACCACCGGGCACACGACGGATACATCCTCACCCGCTGATCCGGGTTTCCCGAGACTTGGGGCAGCCCGCTGATCCGCGCCCGAGCAGTACCGACCGAGTCGCCGACCGGGTGACCATTCGCATCCCAGCGCGTCCAGGTGAGCGGTCAGAGGGCGAGCATGGCGGCAGCGACCTCGTTGGCAGCGGCAACCCGCAGGGCGGTACCCATGTCGTCGAGGACGAGCAGTCGCGCCGCGGGGATCTCGGCGGCGAGGACCTCGCCGTTGCCGACCGGGAAGAACGGGTCGGCGCGACCGTGCACCACGAGCGTGGGGACGTCGAGCTCACCGAGCCGCTCCCGCCATCGGGGGGTGCAATCGATCCGGGAGAACACCATCCCGAGCTGGTTCGCCTGGTGCACCGTGGGATTGCTCGACGGCGTCCGGTCCCAGATTCGGGCCGCCCTCGCCTTCGCCTCCTCCGGATCGTTGCCCATCGCCTCGGCACCCTCGGCGGCGAACGCTGCCACGGCATCCCGGTCGGTCCAGTCCGGCCGCGGCCGAGAGAACAGCGCGGCCATGATCGCAGCGTCGTGGTCCGGCAGATCCTCGTCGACCGGGCCCGGCGCCACCGGCCTGGTGCCGACGAGGGTCAGTGAGGAGAACACGTCCGGATGTTCCAGCGCGGCGACCTGAGCGACCATCCCACCGCCGCCGACCCCACCGAGATGTGCGGTCCCGGCACCGAGCACCCCGACCAGCGCGGCCGCGTCGGCGGCGAGATCCCGCAGGTCGTAGGCCGGATTCTCCGGGTCGAGGGTCGTCGACGCGCCGGAGTCACGCAGGTCGTAGCGGACCACGCGCCGCCCGCCCGAGGCGAGCCGCTCGCACAGCGCGTCGGGCCAGGACAACATCGTCGTGCCGCCGACCAGCAGGACCAGCGAATCGTCCGCACGGCCGAATTTCTCGACGCCGAGATCCACACCGTTCGCTCGTACCAAGGTCATGCCTGGACTCCTGTCTGTCGATATCTTCAGAGGTATCGACGACGGATACACCCGAAAGTCATCGGTGCAGCCGAAATCGTGCTGGACCAGAACAACGGGCTCAGGGCTCAGGCGCGCAGCAGTGCGGCTTGGACCTGGCGCAGGCGGTCGACGTCACCGCGGAAGCCGGCCACGGCGTCGTTGTACAGGAATGCTTCCCAGAGTCTGACCAGTGCGTAAGCCAAGGTGGCGCGTTCGATCGGCGGGCGATAGCCCTGTTCCTCGGCGCGCTCGATGAGACCTTCCACGACGGCGACCGCGGCTTGGTGGACGGGACCGTCGCTGCGGGTGATCAAGCGCAGCGCCCCGGTCGACTCGTTGTCGAAATAGGTGCGCAGCGAGTCGTCCTCGACCAGCCAGTGGATGCAGCGATCGAGGATCTCGTTGAGGCGTTCGGCACCGGTGGTGTCACTGGCGCGATCGGCGTAGGCGACCATCCGCTCGAGCTGGCGGGCGATCGCCGCGCCGAGCAGCCCGTCGCGGGAGCCGAACCACCGGTAGATGCTGGTGCGGCCGAGGCCGAGCTGGGCGGCGATGGCGTTCACGTCGACGCGATTGCCGGACAGGAAGACCTCGACCGCGGCTCGCAGCACGTCGTCACGGCTGGCCGCGGCAGGGCGTCCCGGCGCTCTCGTCCCCTCGGCTCGCGTCACATCGCACAGCATAAGCGCTCCTTCGCGGCTACCATTTGATACATACGCATCTCTGTGTAACATACTCGACCATGCAACTGGCACTCACCGAGGACGAGCTCGCCTTCCGCGACGAGCTACGTGCTTTCTTCCGGGACGAAATCCCCGCCGACATCCGTAATCGAGCCAGGCACATGGCCGAACTCAGCAAGGACGACATCGTCACGACCCAGCGCATCCTGCATGCGCACGGGCTGGCTGTGCCGCATTGGCCGGTCGAATGGGGTGGCCGCGACTGGACCCCGATCCAGCGCCACATCTGGCACGACGAAATGCAGCTCGCGTCGGTCCCGGAGCCGCTCACGTTCAACACCAACATGATCGGGCCGGTGATCGCGCAGTTCGGCTCGCAGGAGATGAAGCAGCGCTTCCTGCCCGCCACCGCGAACCTCGACATCTGGTGGTGCCAGGGCTTCTCCGAGCCCGACGCCGGTTCCGACCTGGCCTCGCTGCGCACCGTCGCCGTTCGGGACGGCGACGAGTACGTGATCAACGGCCAGAAGACCTGGACCACCGCCGCCCAGAGCGCGGACTGGATGTTCTGCCTGGCCCGCACCGACCCGGACGCACCCAAGAAGCAGGCAGGCATCTCGATGCTGCTGTTCCCCCTGGACTCCCCCGGTGTCACCGTCCGGCCGATCGAGCTGATCGACGGCGGTTTCGAAGTCAACGAGGTCTTCCTGGAGAACGTGCGGGTGCCCGCCGACCAGCTCGTCGGCGTGGAGAACCAGGGCTGGACCTACGCCAAGTTCCTGCTCGGCAACGAGCGCACCGGCATCGCCGCCGTCGGGCAGACCAAGGTGCGGCTGTGGCTGGCCAAGGAATACGCCAAGCAGACCCGGCTCGACACCGGCACCCTGCTCGACGATCCGGTCTTCGCCGCCCGCATCGCCGACCTCGAAAACGAGCTGCTGGCACTGGAACTCGTCCAGATGCGGGTTGTCGCGGGCTCGGCCGACGGCGCCCCGAATCCGGTGTCCTCGATTCTCAAACTCCGCGGCACCGAACTGCAGCAGGCCGTCACCGAACTGTTCGTCGACATCGCGGGCCCGGAATCCCTCGCCGCCGAAGCCGACACCCCGGACTGGGCACGCCGCAGCACCGCCACCTACCTGAACTACCGCAAGACATCGATCTACGGAGGATCCAACGAGGTGCAGCGCAGCATCATCGCTTCGACGATCCTCGGACTGTGAGGCACCGCCATGGATTTCGAACTCAGCACCGAACAGACCATGCTGCGCGACACGGTGCGCAGCGTCCTGACCCGCCACTACACGCCGGAACGCCGCCGCGAGGTCATCGGCGGTGAACTCGGCTGGGACCCGCAGGTGTGGTCGACCTTCGCCGAGATCGGCCTGCTCGGCCTGACCATCTCGGCCGAAGACGGCGGCATGGGCGCCGGCCCGATCGAGACGATGCTCGTGCTCGAGGAACTCGGCCGCGCCCTGGCACCGGAACCCGTCCTGGACTGCGCACTCCTGCCCGCCGCGATCATCGGCCGGGCCGGTACCGAGACCCAGCGCAAAGAACTCCTGCCCAAGATCGCCGACGGCGAGTTGCGACCGGTCTTCGCTCACGCCGAGCCCGGCACGCGGTGGCCCTCCACGCGCATCGGCACACAGGCGTTGCCGCACGGTGACGGCTGGCAGCTGGCCGGGCGCAAACACCCTGTCGCCTACGGTGACAGCGCCGACCGGCTCATCGTCAGCGCGGCCCTGCCCGGCGGCGGAACCGCACTGTTCCTCGTCGACCCCACCGCACCGGGCGTGACCAGGACCGGGTTCCGCACCCACGACGGCAGGCACGGCGCCGACATCGAATTCGACGGCGCGGCAGCCGAACTGCTCGGCACACCGAAGGACGCAGGCGATCTCATCGCCGACGCGATGATCACCGCGCAGGCGGCACTGGGCGCCGAAGCGGTCGGAGCGATGGCCGAAGCGCTGCGGCTCACCACCGATTACCTCGGCACCCGCAAGCAGTTCGGGGTTGCGCTGCGCAGTTTCCAGACCCTCACCCAGCGCGCCGCCGACATGTACGTCTCGCTGGAGCTGGCACGCAGCATGAGCCTGTACGCGTCGATGTCGCTGGCCGACGGTGTCGCCGATCCCATGGTCGCGTCCCGCGCGAAACTGCGAATCGGGCGCTCGGGCAGGCACATCGGGCAGGAGGCCATCCAGATGCACGGCGGCATCGGCATGACCGCCGAATACCCCGTCGGGCACTACACCGCACGCCTGACCGCCATCGAGCACACCCTCGGTGATTCGAGCGATCACCTGCGCTACCTGGCCGGGCACGTCGCCGACCACCAGCTGGCCGAAATCTGAGGACACTGCTCGACATCGCCGCCGCGGCGATGTCGAGCAGTTCCCCGATCAACCCCGGACCGCGACCGCGTCCACCTCGAACAGCATCCCCGGCAGCGCCAGCGCGGCAACGCCAAGCAGGGTTTGCACCGGCGGCCGCTCACCCCAGATCTCGGCGATCTTCTTCCCGAGGATCGTCAGCTTGTCGAGGTCGTGATCGACGATGAACGTCCGCAGCTGCGCGACATCGCCGTAGTCGAGCCCGGCCGACCGCAACGCGATCCCGAGATTGCCGAACGCCCGATCGACCTGCCCCGCGAAATCCGTGGTCGTCGTGTGCCCGTCGCCGTCGGAGTCGTACTGACCCGCGATCAGCACGAGTTCCCCGGTCACCCTCGCGACGTGGCTGTAGCCGAACCCCGTCGGATCATGCAGCTCGGCCGGATTGATGATCTCCACAGACACGTGTCTCTCCTGTCGTCGCGAACGGTTCGCACTGAGGTGACGACGCAGGGATCGCGAGTGTGACAACACGGTGATCGGAGAAACTTCGCGCGCCCGCGAGTGACGCACCCAGCCAGGCCGCAGGCTCAACGCACGCCGACCGAGGAATCGCACTACACCTGAAGTCCCACAAGCATTTCCGACGATGGCGCCCGTCGCAGGTGCATGGGTAGTGTCACAGCGTGAACGTCTCGGAGCCGGTGAACCGCGAGATCGACAACATCGTCGGCGAGCTGACCCGCCAAGACCCCTTCCGCGTGTGGAGAACCGCCGTCGACAACCACATTGCCGCCGCGGATCCGGAGTTCGTCGTCGCCCTCGCCCGTGCGTCCGCCCCGAAAGTCGATCCCGACCTGGGCCGAGCGTTGCTCGACTCCGCGTTCCGGTCTCTCCTCGGCGCACAGATACCCGGAAAGGTGACCGCCGCACTGCACGTCGTCGCGGTGATGCGGCCGACGAAACGCCGGGTCCGGCACCTCGCGGCCCTGCTCGCCGGACTGCTCGACGCCGACGATGCGGTCACGGCCTTCCTCCAGGCCGGTGCGGCCGGGCCGATCGCGGAGGAACTGCGCGCCTGTCTGCTGCACGAGCTCCTCTTTCGTGGCGTCACCGTGACGGAACTCGACCCCATCGCGCGGTGGACCGCCTCGCCGCACTGGGCACGCCATCCCCTCCGCCCACTTCCGCTGCAGCGCACAGACTTCGAACACGATCTGCCGATTCGCCACTACAGCGGAAACGGGTCGTCGGTTGCCCTGCCGTTCGACACCGATCCGACCCCGGCGCTGAGCAGACATACCCGCATCGCCCTCCCGAGGGCCCGTGAGACAACGACCCCGGAATCGACCGAACAGCTCGAGCAGGCCGTCGCCAACTGGAAAACCCACTCCAACGGCCGCATCGAAGCCCGCACCTTCGCGCTCACCAGCCTTCCCGATCCCGCTACGGCCGCCGCAGTCCTCGAAACCCTCCCCCTCGCCTGCCTGCAGGCCCGTCACCCCGCCGCGACCGACCTGGTGGTCACCCCGACCACCCCCGCCCGGGTCTGGCGAATCCTGTTCGCCGCGGCGGCCAACGGCGGCGCCTACAACAGTGGCGAGGGCGTCGGATACGGCCGGCTCGCCGCCTGGCAATCCCTCGGGGCTCTGTGCGGCGCCACCGACATCGACACCATCGCCGCCATCACCCGCCGCGCGAACGACGCCCGTTGGTTCACCTTCTCCGCCGACACCCCGTGGTTCGAACGAATCGCCTGGGACCTGGGCGTGTTCGCCATCACCCCCGACCCGTCCGTGTCGGTCCTCGCCGCCACCGACACCGACTGACACCGGCATGGCAGCATCGCCGTCATACCGGTGACCGAAGATCAACTCGCCGGTATCGCTCATGCCGCGTACTTCGCGAACAGCTACCACCATGCAGACCAGGACCACGACACCTGGATCGACGTCATTCTCGGCACCTGGGGTGAGAACTCCATGACCGACCATGTCACGTTCGGCTGCCGGGTCGGACCGGTCCAGAACAGCCCCGCCCCCGCCGCGACCCTGGTGGCAGCCTGCCAGGACGGATCTGCGAGCGAGCTCCATGGCGTGGTGCTCTCACGGGAGGACGGTCTCGTCCACCCACGGCTCCCGGAATTCTGGAGCGTCGTCGACTACGTGCTGGCCAACGACCCAACCGTCAACTCCCACCTCTACGGGTAGTGTCCGGTCCGGGCCGGACCCACCATCATGGTCAGCCGAGTGGGCTGTGGCCCAACAGGACCCGGCCGCTGAAGCGAGTCTGCTTTGCCCTCGGGAGCGGGTGGAACTGGCAGCCGTGGATGTCGCGGTAGAGGCGTTCGAGGTCGCATGAGCGCGAGTAGCCCGCACCGCCGGTGGTCTCGATCGCCAGGCGCACCGTGGTGATGAGGGCGTCGGCGGCGACGGTTTTGCGGCTCAGGGTCCGGCCCGCGTACTCGTCGGTGTTGGCGAAACCGAGGTTGTCGGAGTCGGTGAACATGGCGGCGACGAGGTCGGCGGCGGTGGTGTAGGCGTTGAGCATCTCGCCTGCCGACTGCAGCGTGTGCGGTTCGGCACGGCCTGCCAGCAGTCGCGCGGTGAGCTCGACAGCGGAGTCGGCGACACCGAGGTAGGCGGCGAGCACCAGGGGAAGTGCCGCGCCGATCACCACGTTCAGCACCGGCGGCCACACCCCGGCGGGACGAATCAACGACACCGCGGCATCGGGGACGAACACGTCGTCGAGGACCACGGTGTGTGAGCCGCTGGCCCGCAGGCCCAACGTGTCCCAGGTCTTGTCGATGCTTACCCCGGGCGCGGTCATCGGGATCGCGCAGTGCAGCACCTGCTCGCTTTCGCCCTCGAAACGGACGCTGGTGACGAGCACATCGCCCACCTCACAACCGCTGGCAGGCGCTTTGCGGGCACTCACCCGATACCCACCGTCCACGCGCACGGCCGCACCGTTGGAGTCCACCCAGTCCGAAGCGCCGGTGCTCACCAGGATCGCGCCTGCCGCCACCTTCGCGAACACCGCCGAGGCGTCCACGCCGTGGTTGTGCCGCCACACCTGGGCGGCGACGAGATGGGAGTGCATCGCGAACGCGACAGCGGTCGACGGGTCGTGCCTGCCGAGTTCTCGCAGGATCTCTCCCATCTCCTGGTGGCTCGCGCCGCCGCCCCCGAACTCGGTGGGCACGAGCGCGGCGGACAGGCCGCTGGCCCGCAACCGGTCGAATGCGACGACGGAGATCTCGCCGGTGCGGTCCCGCTCGGGCACCTCGGGGCGCAGGGATTCACCGATCTCGCGCGCCAGGGCAACGCGGTCGATGGTGGACGTGGTGTCGGTAAATGTGGAAGTCATGTTTCGAAGGTAGGAACCGCCGCGATAACCAGATAGTCCAGAAAGTGGACTCCCCCGGTCCTGAAAGTGGACCCCGTCGGTGAGGTGACCATGACGACTACGACCGCAGGCTACGGCCAATACTGCCCCATCTCCCGCGCGCTCGACGTGCTCGGCGAACGCTGGTCGCTGCTGATCCTGCGCGACCTCTACCTCGGCACCACCCGCTTCAACGACCTCGCCCGCGGCCTGCCCGGCCTCTCGCGCAGCCTGCTCGCCAAACGGCTGCGCCAGTTCGAACGCGCCGGGCTGATCGAGAAGATCGGCACCGAACACCTGCTCACCGATGCGGGCACCCAACTCCAACCGATCCTGTTCGGACTCGGCGAATGGGGCGCACGCTGGACCTTCGGCGCACCCCGCGACGAAGAGCTCGACGCGGCACTGCTCGTCTGGTGGATGCACACCCGCGTCGACACCGCGAGCCTTCCCGGCAGACGGAACGTCCTGCAGGTCCGGTTCACCGACGACGTGCGGCGATTCTGGATCGTCGTCGAAGGCGCAACGCCCTCGGTGTGCGAAACCGATCCCGGCTACCCGGTCGACGTCACCATCGTCGCGGACGTGGCAACGCTCTACGAAGTGTGGCTGGGCCGGATGCCCCTGAGCCATGCCCAGCGCACCGGCCAGGTGGTGTTCACCGGCCCACCCGCGCTCACCCGCAGGATGTCCACCGTCCTGCGACTGAGCCCCGTCGCCGGATACGTCCGCGAATCGGCCATGGCCGAGGACGCGACCGCCCGTGCGTCCTGACTCGCTCAGGAACTCGCATCGCCCGGCCGATCGGCGATCTCCATCGCCCACGCGTACAGCCCTGCCGGATCGCCGAGGGTTTCCCGCACCGCCGGACTGACCAACGTGCCGATCCCCGCGCTCAGCAGATCGTAAAGGCCCAGGTGCACCCACTCCCACAGCATGCTGTCGATGTTGTAGGCGAGCATGGCCCGCTCGACCCGGCCGCGAATCTCGTCGACTTCCGCGGGCGACACCCCCGCGCGGCGCAGCCGATCCAGCGTGGCGCGGACATCGTCGGGATCGAAGGAGGTATCGAGGAACGGTTCGAGCAGGTCAGCCCAGACATCAGGCCTTCGCCGCACCGGAATACCGTGACGGGTGGCGAAGTCATCGAGCTCGGAGCGCTGTGCGGCGAGGACGAACAGTGTCTCGCCGCGCACGGTACGCACCTCCGGCGGCGTCGCCCGCGGATCGACATCACGGATCTCCGCGAGGCCGATCGCCCCACTCGTGTAGACCGTCGCGCCGGGGAACTCATAGCTCGCGAAACGGATCTCCGTGTCGGCGAAGACGGCGTCCATCGGTCCATGATGGCGGTCCAGAGACACATGCCACGGCCCGATGATCCACCAAATGAGAAAACGTGGCAGTTATCACTACCGGGCCCGCCATGTTGGCAACGGCCGTAATCAAAACGTTAGGGTTTCGTCATGGTACGTCACGGAGCAGCGCACACCGACACGGACGTGCCGAATGTTCCTCTCCCCCAGCAACATCCGGCACATCTCGAACTCGTCGGCGATTCCACCAACGTCGCCGAAACGCCGTCAGGCCAAGTCGATGACCATTTTCCGCGACTCGGTGACACCAGTTTCCTCACCACCGCGGCCCGGCACCGGCTCGCCGCCTACATCCACACCAAGCTCGCCGAGCTGGCGGAGATGCCGTGATCGCGTCCCGATGACCTAGGCTCGAACGCCAGGAGCATCGGCGACAGACTGATTCGCGCGAGGAGTGGCGACGTGAGCGGCAGCGACGCAGCGGTCGTCCTTCCCGAACAGGTACGGACCGAACTGCGCCGCGGCGTGCGCAGCGTCCTCGTCGACACCGCCGCCCTGCGCCTGGTCCGCGAACGATTCGACGACGTCCAGGCCGTTTCCCTACGCCGCTACCTCGAAGCCTCCCAGTCGGCGAACACCCTGCGGGCCTACCGCACCGACTGGATAGCCTGGGCGGGCTGGTGCGCGGCCGAGCAACGCCAGGCGCTGCCCGCCGACCCACTCGACGTCGCCGTGTATCTCGCCGCGGCCGCCGATGCCCGCCGCGACAGCGGCGCCTGGGCATTCAGCCCCGCGACGCTGGACCGCAAGTCCGCCGCCATCGCCGCAGTCCACGCCGCCAACGGACTCCCCTCGCCGACGCGTTCTGATGTCGTCCGGCTCACGCTGCGCGGCATCCGGCGCACCCGGCGCACCCCGCCGACCCGCAAACGGCCGGTCCTGCTGCACACCCTCGATCAACTGCTCGCCGAACTTCCCGAACCCGGCTGGCCCACCGAACCAGCCCGTCGTCGCGATGCTCTCGCACTCCTGGTCGGATTCGCCGGCGCGCTGCGGCGCAGCGAGCTCGCGGGCCTGCGAATCAGTGACGTCCACGTACGCACCGATCACACCACCGGCGAGCCACTGCTCGTCGTACACCTGCCGACCACGAAGACCGACCCCACCGGCGTCGCCGAACAGCGCATCGCCCTGCCCCGCGGCAAACACCCCCGGACCTGCCCGATCTGCGCGTTCGCCGATTGGGTCCGGCTACTGGAGGTCCACGCCGACGCGGGCGATCCCGGCACACGGTCGTGGGCGGCCGAACACCCCGTGCCCGACACGACGATCCATCGCTGCCACGGCTTCACCGGCACACCGCTCAGCACGGACACCGAACGCCCGCTGTTCCCCACCATCAACCGGCACGGTTCCATCGGCGCAGCCCCGCTGTCCGGGCGAGCGGTGGCCGAGCTGGTCAAACGCTATGCCGCTCGGGCAGGCCTCGACCCCGACCTGTTCTCCGGCCACTCGCTGCGGGCAGGCTTCGCCACCCAAGCCGCACTCGGTGGCGCCAGCGACCGCGAGATCATGCGCCAGGGCCGCTGGGCGAACCCGCGCACGGTGCACGGCTACATCCGCACCGCGAACCCGCTCGAGGACAATGCCGTCACCAAGCTCGGTTTGTGACGATCAGCTGATCCGGTCCAGCCGGAAGATGCGGAACTCGCGGCCGCCGGAGAGTTCGAACTCCATCTCGTAGCCGGGCCAGAACTCCACGACCTGATCCCAGACGCGCTTTCGCTCGACGCCGGTGATCTCCGTGACCGTCACCGCGAACGACGAACTGCTGTTATAGCGAACCGAGGCGGTGCGTGCCGCGCGCAGGTTCGCCGACCACGCCGGATGTTGCGGCTTGCCCCAGTTCGAGCCGACGAGATAGAAGCCGTCACCGTCCGGGACGCACAGCAGTGACGTGGTCCGTGGCTGACCCGACTTGCGACCGACCACGGTGACCTCGATCGACGGGAGGCCGGCCAGGTCGAGAACTCCCCACCGGCCGCCGCTGAGCCTGCGCAGCAGTCGTTCGGCCGGTAAGACGACGCCAGAGCCACGCATCACCCAGGGCTGTGTGGCGAACTCGCGTGCGAGGGCAGGTAAGGGATTCCACGCCATCCTCGAATCCTGGCTCGAGGGAAACGGATCCATCGACTCAGGACGGTCCCCTGAGAGGCAACTCACTCGACTTCCCGGAGTGCCGTCGCGACATGCGGAGACTGCCCCTTCCCTCGTCCGTGCTGGTGAGTTGTCGGAAAGTGATGAGACCGTTCCTACCGGTGGTGGTCGTAGGCGGAATGGCGAGGGTATCGCATAAATAGATGCGCATATCTTCGTATGGACATGTTCAAAATTGACCTTCGAGTTGGTTCGCCGCCGCACCGACCTGATTCCCGGAATCCACCTGCCCAATGCCGCACACTGAAACACTCCCCTCCCCTTTCATGCCAGGAGTGAGTGTCATGCCCTCCCCCAGTGGTCGCCGATTCCTTGTCACGGTCGCCTTGGCCGCCGCGGCGCTGCTCCCGGCCAGCCTCTCCCCCGCCCTCGCCCGACCTCCCGCACCCGCTCAGCTGGCACCCCTCGGACCCGAATTCCTCTGGGGCGTGGCGGCTTCCGGATTCCAAGCCGAAGGCGATGCGCCGGACAGCAATTGGCGCCGGTACGCCGAGTCGGGCGCCACCCACGACCCGTACCTGAATTCGGTCGACTTCCGCACGCGCTACCGATCCGACATCGCCCTCGCCGCGGATCTCGGTGTGCGCGTGTACCGCATCGGCATCGAGTGGGCCCGCGTGCAACCGCAACCCGGCGTCTGGGACGAGAGCGCACTCGCCTTCTACGACGATGTCGTACAGGCGATCACCGACGCGGGCATGCGACCCATGCTGACCCTCGACCACTGGGTGTACCCGGGCTGGGCCGCTGACCGGGGTGGCTGGCGCGATCCCGAGATCGTGACGAACTGGCTGGCCAATGCCCGGCGCGTTGTCGACCGCTTCGCCGGCGTCGACCCGCTCTGGGTGACCTTCAACGAGCCGACGTTCTACCTGGTCAACGAACTGCGCCGGGGCGGTATCGGCGCGACCGACGCGCTCACCATGGGCGAGCGAATCACGCAGGCGCACAACAGCATCTACGACCACATCCATGCCGTACAGCCCGCCGCCCAGGTCACCAGCAATGTCGCCTACATCCCCGCCGCCGACGATGCGGTCAGCGGCCCACTGCTCGACCGGATCTCGGCCCGCCTGGACTACATCGGCATCGATTACTACTACGGCCTGTCCCCCACCCAGCTCGCCGTCCCCGATTTCGACCGGCTCTGGACGATCCCACTGCAGGCCGAAGGCATCTACTACGCACTCGACCACTACGCGCGCCGCTTTCCCGGCAAGCCCCTCTACATCGTCGAGAACGGCATCCCCACCGAGAACGGGCTGCCACGCACAGACGGCTACACCCGCGCCGATTCGCTGCGCGACACCGTCTACTGGTTGCAGCGCGCCGTCGCCGACGGCATCCCGCTGATGGGCTACAACTACTGGAGCCTCACCGACAACTACGAATGGGGTTCCTACACACCACGTTTCGGCCTCTACACCGTCGACGTGCTGACCGATCCCACCCTCACCCGCAAGCCGACCGACGCCGTGGCGGCCTACCGGGCGATCACCGCGCTGGGCGGTGTCCCCGCCGACTATCGACCGACCCGCGGGCCCGTGCCGTGCTCCCTGGTCGACGCGCTGACGAGCTGCACCGATCCCGTGTCGGTCCCGCGGTAGCGGTTTCGGGACCCGCCGGGTGCTCTACACTCGGGCGGGTGTCGAGCGCAACGTCACGCCCCTCCAGCGCCGTGAGCGGCAGACAAGCCCGATGGCAGCCGCACAACGACAGCCGCCGGGAGCGGATCGTGCTGTCGGCGGTCGAGTTGATCGAGCAGGCGCCCGCCGGCGTCGAGGTCCCGATCGTGCAGATCGCCGAGAACGCCGGCCTCGCGAAATCCGTGGTCTACCGGCAGTTCGCCGGTCGTGACGAGCTGGATCGCCGGATCAGGAGCGAGATCGCCGACCGGTTCGTCGCCGACATCGAAGACGCCCTCGATATCGGCGACGGGTCCATCCACGAAATTCTCGTGCGCACGGTCGGCGGCGTGGTCACCTGGATCGAGGAACATCCGCGGCTGCACGAGTTCCTGCGCACCGGCCCGTCGGAGACCGATCCCGATGTCGATGCGATGAGCGCGCTGATCGGGACCATCGCTGCGTCCACCAGGGCGCTGGTCACCGGTCTCGCCGGTGTCGTCGGCGTGACCGACGACAGCTCGGCCGACACCATGACCTTCGCCATCGTGTCGATGACCGAAGCCACCGTCACCCGCTGGGCCAACGACCCGAACCCAGTGCTGACCAGGGAGCAACTGATCGAGGAGGTCGCCTCCTACGCGTGGCACGTCGTCGACGGCGTCGCCCGCAGGCACGGCCTCACCCTCGATCCCGATCAGCAGCTCGTCGAGATCATTTCCCAGCTGGCCGCCGGTGACGTCGGCTGAGCCACCGCCACCGACCGACATTCACGCGATCCGGCGTGTACCGCGCTCGGGCTCGCTGCGATACCGCGAGGCCGGGCCGTCGACGCCGAGTGCCCGCCACATCCGGCGCGCGGTCGGGTTCATCAGGCCCAGGTCGTCGGCCAGTTTGCGCATGTCGCCGAAGTAGCCGGACAGGATCTTCTGGGAGTGCTCGGACTTCCAGAACGCCTGCTCGATCACCTCGTGCGGAATGTCGAATTCACGCTCGAACGACCGCGGCGGCGCCATGATCTCGCCGGCCAGCCAGCGCATGGCGATCGGGAACGCCACCGAACACGCGCCACGGTTGAACTTGCCCATCCGCCCGATGTGCGCGGCGAGGAATTCGCCGGCGAAGGAGATGTGGCGCGCTTCCTCGGCGATGTGGATCTCCATGGTGCGCAACACCATCGGCGGCATCGACGCGCCCTCGCGGATCACAGCTTTCTGGTAATGGTCGATCGGTTCCTCGCCGCCGAGGATGCCGATGAACAGGATCGTGTGGGCGTAGCCGCCTGCGACACCGATCAGCGGGGAGAGCGCCTTGAACAGCGGCCGCATGCCCGGCACGTCGATGCCGATGCGGTTGACCAGTTCCTGGAACATCTGGATGTGGTTGCACTCTTCGGTCATCTCGTGCAAGCAGTACCGGAACTCGGGCGAGCCGTTGGGCAGCTTCATGATGTACTGCATCATTCCGCGGATCAGGATGCTCTCGAAGGCAGCGCCGACCTTGATGACATTGGCGGTGCGCCACTTGCCGATCGCGATCTGCTTGTCGAGCGGCTGGTCGCGGTACCACTGGGTCGCGCCCAGCGGATCGACCTCGGGCGAGAGCACCCAGCGCACATCGTTCGGGTCAAGGGCGAGCTCCGGCGAATCCCAGTCGATATCGAGGTAGGGATCGAAATGCCGGTCGACGGACCCCTGTGAAAGGGTCGCCAGCGCATCTCGGTACTCCTCGGTGATGAGTCCGCCACGGCTCGATTCGGTCAGCGTCATCGGTGCCTCCTCGGTTCGCGTCCGGCGCAGGCACTGTAAGCACCATCACACCGGCTGCCCCGAGAATAACTGAGACTTCCAGTCCCACACAACCCACCGCGCCGACTTGTGACCGTCGTACGCAGGGCCCGCTGAATCAAGTGGCGAATTGGGGGAACCCCTGGCGTCGCTCGTACGTATGACAAGGCATGGAGATGTTCAACCGCAGACGTCGAAAGTCCAAACGCCGGAAGAAGTCAGACGCCGACGTGGTGGAGGACGGCGGAGTGGTGGCCGACGTGATCGTCGAGTCGGCGCCCTTCGTGGTCCGCATGTTCGGCCGTCTCGTGTCGGCGATCGTGCACGCGCTCACCTGAGCCAGACTGCGGGCGCATCGAGACAGGTGCGCCTGCCGGAGGGTGCACTGGCCCGCTCGTCGATCGCCAGGTCCGACGAGCGTGACCGGCTATTCGACGAGGATGACGACCAGTTGACGGGCCAGTTCGGCGTCGGCGGGACCGCCCAGCCAGACCAGAGGGCGTCGAGGGTCGAGTCGGTCGAGGGCGTCGGGGAGGGAGCCGAATACCCGGTCGGCGCGGACTACGCAGACTTGCGGGATCACTTCGGAGACGGCAGGACCACCGTCGACGTCCAGGGCCAGCGAACCGGTCGACGCGTCGCCCGCGACGGCGTCGCGGACCACCGCGTCACCGGTTTCGGTGGTGCCCGGGCCGCCGTGCACGACCCGGTGACCCGGTGCGCTCGCCCAGTGATCGAGCCAGGCCGGGCCCGGTTCGACAGCCGCCAGGACCGAGCTCGCGCTCATGCCGAAGAGCACATCGGCGACAGCGGCGGGCAGACCCGCGATGTCGACGGTCCGCACGAGGGAACCGTGTTCACGCAACCGCTCGGCGAATCGGGTGAGTACGGCGGCCCGTTCGGCCGGATCGACGTCGTCACCGTGGCCCGACGTACGGCGCATCGGCACCCGACGCTCGTCGTCGGGCAGGTCGAGCAGCCCGTCACGGACTCGGCGCAAGATCTCCTCGCGAGAATTCACTCGGGCACTCCCGTTCGTTGGCGACACCGGTGGACATCGCCGTTCACACATCTCTCACCCCACATACCGCGGGAATCACCTCGTTCGCTACCGTACCGACCGGTCTACGGTAGGCGGTCCGACGCTCCGAACCGAATGGCTAGTTTGTGGCAACCTGCGTGAAGCCGAGCATCCGCAACAACTGGTCGACCTGCACGTCGAACACTTCGGCCCGATCGGCGAAGGTATCGCGGCCGTACATGTCGAAAACGTCGAAGTTCACGGCACCGAACAGGGTCGCCCAGGCGGTGAGGGCGACAGCGATCAGCCAGTCCGGGGCGGCAAGGCCGAATTGCTCACGAATAGCGGAGAAATCGCCCGTGGTGGATGGTGAGATCACCGGTTCCGTGGCGGGGGCGCTGAGCTGCCCGGCGCGGTAGGCGGTGTCGACGATGCCGAGCAGCGTCGCGATCACCCGCACGCCGGGCGCTTCGGTGTCCTCGGCGGGCGCGGCATAGCCGGGCACGGGTGTGCCGAAGAGCAGGCCGTACCAGGCGGGCTCGGCCAGCGCCCATGCCCGGACCGTCCGCGCCACCGTCCGGAAGCGGGTCGCCGGGTCGTCGGGTGCGCCGGCCAGCGCGGCGTCGACCGCGTCGCCGAGCGCGTTGTAGCCGTCGACCACGAGCATGGTCAGCAGTTCGTCGCGGCTTTTCACGTATCGGTACACCGCCGAGGAGACAACGCCCAAATCACGGGCGACCGCGCGCAACGACAGCGCCGCGGCGCCCTGCGACGCGAGATGCTCCCGGCCGATCCGTTTGATGTCGGCGATCGTCTGGGCGCGAGCCAGTGCCCGCGGCCCTGGTCGGTCGGTACTCATCGACCGATCATCGCGCACCGGCGGCGCCGTGCAGACGGCGACGTTCGGCCGTGTCCTCGACCGGGTCCACCGAACCCGCCGCGCGTTCGATCTCCGCGGCGAAGGTCGCGCCGCCGACCTCCCAGGCCATGGCGAGGAACTGGTCGCGGAAGCGGCTGAGGTCGACGCCGATGTCCTCCCCGCCGTACCCCGTGCCCGCCGCGGCGCGAACCGTGCGCACGACATCGTCGGCGAGGTCGGCGATCCGTTCCCGGATCAGCGTGCGCAGCACACCGCTGAGGGTGATGTCGGTACCGACGTCGTAGAGCACGAGCGCGCCCTTGAGCATGGGGCGGTCGGGGACGAACCAGCTGTCGCCGCGACGCTCGAGGTAGCCCGCAGCGATCAGTTCGGCGAGGACGTCGGTGCCGCGGTCGCCGAGCAGTCCGGTCAGTTCGGCGTCGTCGACCAAGACCGCACGCTCCCCCGCCTGCGCGGCGCGCGGATCGAACAGCGTCCGCCAGTCACCGGCGCCGGGCGACGGTTCGGCGTCGAACACCTCGCGGATGGCGTCCAGACGCAACCCGCGGGCCTGCATGGCGACGATGTCGCGCAGCCGGTCCAGGTGCGCGCCGGAGTACACGACCTCCTTGCCCGCGCGGCCGGGTTTCGGCAGCACGCCGAGCGAGTGGTAGTAGCGGATCGTGCGCGCCGCCACGCCGCTGATGTCGGCGAGTTCCGCACGGGTGTATCGAGGCACCCGACCAGCATAGGGCCGATCCCGGCGAACTTTGACAGCTCTGGCTGTCGACGTTAGCGTTACCGACGTCACTGTCGACACCCTTCGAGGAGCCCTCGTATGTCCGATCGCACCACCGACTTCGACGTCTTGATCGTCGGCTCCGGCTTCGGCGGCAGTGTTACCGCACTGCGCCTGGTGGAGAAGGGATACAAGGTCGGCATTCTCGAGGCCGGCCGCCGATTCACCGACGACGAGCTACCAAAAACCAGCTGGGACCTGCGCAAATTCCTATGGGCGCCCAAGCTCGGCTGCTTCGGCATCCAGCGCATCCATCCACTGCGCGACGTGCTGATCCTCGGCGGCGCCGGTGTCGGCGGTGGTTCGCTGAATTACGCCAACACCCTCTACGTGCCGCCGGAGCCGTTCTTCCAGGACGCCCAGTGGCGCGACATCACCGACTGGCGCGCCGAGCTCACCCCGTACTACGAGCGGGCCAAGAAGATGCTCGGCGTGGTGCAGAACCCGCACATGACCCCCGCCGACGAGATCTTCAAGGCCGTCGCCGAGGACATGGGCGTCGGTGACACCTTCGTGCAGACCCCCGTCGGCGTGTTCTTCGGCGAGCCGGGCAAGACCGTGGCAGACCCGTACTTCGGTGGCGTCGGCCCCGAGCGCACCGGGTGCGTGGAGTGCGGTGACTGCATGGTCGGCTGCAAGTTCGGCGCCAAGAACACCCTGGTCAAGAACTACCTGTACCTCGCGGAAAAGGCCGGGGCACAGATCATTCCGATGACGACGGTCAACGCGCTGCGGCCGCTGCCGGATGGCACCTGGGATGTCGCGACCGAGCGCACCGGTGCCTGGGTCCGCAAGGACCCCAAGACCTTCACGGCCAAGCAGGTCGTCCTCGCCGCGGGCACCCTCGGCACCCAGAAGCTGCTGCACTCGATGCGCGATCAGGGTGTGCTGCCGAACCTCTCGGACAAGCTGGGCCTGCTGACCCGCACCAATTCCGAGTCCATCGTCGGCGCGGCGACCAAGACGCTGGCGCCCGGTCAGGACTTCACCAAGGGCGTCGCGATCACCTCCTCGATCCACCCGACCCCCGACACCCACATCGAGCCGGTGCGCTACGGCAAGGGCTCCAACTCGATGGGTCTGCTGCAGACTCTGATGGTCGACGGTGGCGGCAAGGTCCCGCGCTGGCTGCGCTTCCTCGGCGTCGCGCTGATGCATCCGCTGCTGCTGGTGCGCTTCCTGAGCGTGAAGAACTGGAGCGAGCGCACCATCATCTCGCTGGTGATGCAGCACCTGGACAATTCGATCACCACCTACACCAAGCGCGGCCTGTTCGGCGGCCGCAAGCTCACCTCCAAGCAGGGCCACGGCGAACCGAATCCGACCTGGATTCCGGCGGGCAACGATGTCACCCGCCGGGTCGCGGAGAAGATCGGCGGTGTCGCGGGCGGCACCTGGGGCGAGGTGTTCAATGTCCCGCTGACCGCGCACTTCCTCGGCGGTGCCGCCATCGGCGCCGACCGTGAGCACGGCGTGATCGACGCCTACCACCGTGTGTTCGGTTACCCCACACTCAGTGTCGTCGACGGCGCCGCCGTCTCGGCGAACCTGGGCGTGAACCCGTCGCTGACCATCACCGCCCAGGCCGAGCGCGCGGCCGCCTACTGGCCGAACAAGGGCGAGGTCGACACCCGCCCCGAGCAGAGCGTCGGCTACACCCGGATCGAACCGGTGGCCCCGCAGCAGCCCGCCGTGCCCGCGGGCGCGCCCGCAGCGCTGGTGCTGCCGATCGTGGAGATCCGCAGCAAGGAACAGACCGCGGGCTGAGATCCCAGAAGAGGCCCCGGACACTCGGTTTCGCACCGAGTGTCCGGGGCTTCTCGGTTTTCGCCACGCGGTCTCCATTCGGCCTGAGTATTACGCGGCGGCGACGGTCTCCGGTTGCGCACCTGCGGTTTTCACGGGCATCGCCGGCCACCAGACCTTGTCACCCAGTAGCTCGAACAACGCCGGAACCACCAGCGTCCGCACGACGAAGGTATCGAGCAGGATGCCGACGCCGACGACGATGCCCAGCTGAGTGAGCGTGATCAACGGCAGCACGCCCAGCACACAGAACACCGCGGCGAGGACCGCGCCGGCGCTGGTGATCACCGCTCCGGTCGAGGCGACGGCGCGGACCATCCCCTGGGTGGTGCCGTGCGCGGCCGCCTCCTCGCGCGCTCTGGTCACCAGGAAGATCGTGTAGTCCACGCCGAGGGCGACCAGGAACAGGAAACCGAACAGCGGAACGTTGGTGTCCAGCGCCGGGAACCCGAACACCGTGTCGCTGATCCAGCTGCCCGCACCGAGCGCCGCGAGCGCACTGAGCACCGTCACACCGACCAGCAGAACCGCCGCGGGGACCGCGCGCAACAGCGCCAGCAGGACCAGCAGCACGACGGCGAGGATCAGCGGGATGACCATCGCCTGATCGCGGCGGGCGGCGTCGCGGATGTCGAGTGCCTCGGCATCGGAACCACCGACGAGCGCGTCGGCATCGGGTACGTCACCGACCGCGGTCCTGATCGCCTCGACCGTGCTGAACGCCTCCACCGAGCCGGGTGGCGCGTCCAGGACGACAGACCAGCGCGTGGTGCCGCTACCGGAGGTGCCGGTTCGCGTGGCACGCGAAACACCCTGCACTCCTTCGAGTTCCGACTGCACGGAGTCGGCGGCGGTGGTGCGCGCGATCACTACAGCGGGATCGGCGGAGCCGGAGGGGAAGTGCGCGGCCATGGTCTGCAGGCCGTCGACGGATTCGGCCTCGACCCGGAACTGCTCGGTGCGGGAGAGCCCGATGTCGGTGGTCGCGAGCCCGGTCGCGAAGACGACCAGGACCGCTGACGCGGCGCCCGCGACGACGGCAGGGCGGCGAACCACCCGCATCGCCACGGCCGCCCAAATGCCGTGCTCGGCCGGATCACGACCGTCCGCGCTGGGCACGAACGGCCAGAAGACACCTCGCCCACACAACGCCAGGGCGGGTGGCAGGGCGAAGAGCACGAAGATCACCGCGACGACGAGTCCGGCCGCGGCGAACGCACCCAGACTGCGCGTATTGGGCAGTGCGGCCAGCAGCAACGTCAGCAGGGCCAGCACGACGGTGATGTTGCTGGCGACGATGGCGGGCGCGGCATGGCGCACCGCCGCGCGCAGGGCGTCGCGATGGTCGCGATGCCGATGCAGTTCGTCGCGGTACCGCGAGACCAGCAGCAACGCGTAGTTCGTGCCTGCGCCGAAGACCAGGACGCTGGTGATGCCGGAGGTCGAACCGTCGAAGGTCAGGCCGGTGATCTGGGCCAGCGCGGTGCCCACGCTGGTGGCTACGCGGTCGGCCAGGCCGACGACCGTCAACGGGACCAGCCACAAGATCGGTGAGCGGTAGGTGACGATCAGCAGCGTCATCACCACCAGCGCCGTCACGATCAGCAGCAGCGTGTTCGCCCCGGAGAACGAGTCGGCGATATCGGCCCCGAAGGCAGGCCCACCGGTCACCTGCACCCGCAGCTGTTCGGGCAATCCGGTGGTGACGGTGGCACGCAGCGCGTCGATCCGGTCGGTGAGCGCGAAACCGTTGAGGTCAGCGGACACCGGAATCTGGGCGATGGCGGCGCGACCGTCGGGCGCCGAAACGAGACGGGGACTGCCGGTCGAATGCACATCGGCCCGGACGAGCGCGTCCTCCAGCGCCGCCATGTCGGGAGCTGTCAGTACGCCGTCGTCGGTGCGAGTCGCCACCATGATCGCGGCGGCTTGCCCCGCGTCCGGGAAGTCCGCGGCCGCCGCGGCGGCCCGGGCGGATTCCGCCGACGACGGTAGCGACACCGGGGCCTGCCCAGCACTGTCGTTGCTGCCCGCCAACGCCATGACGGCCATCGCGGCCGCGAACACCACCAGCAGCACCGCCCACGATCGCCGTCCGGTGACCAGCCGGGCGAACCGGTCCCATCCCTGTCCACTACTCGCTCGCATCACGCGGGAAACTATTTCAGAAACTTAACTACCTGGCAATGCCGACCCCGCGGAGCGGATAAGCTCGCAGCCGGACCGAAAGGAGACACCGCGTGGACGAGGACACCGCGAACACCGACCCGGCCCTCGACCGGACGGGGCTGGAAACCGAGATCGCCCGGGATCTGCGCGCGCTGACCGCGATCTCCGAACAGATCGGGCACGTCTTCGCGCGGTCGAACGACCTGCGCCCGAACGACTTCCGTGCCCTCATGCATGTCGCGACCGCGGACGCCGAAGGCGCACCGCTCACCGCGGGCCAGCTGAGCAAGCTCATGGGCGTCTCCGCACCCGCTGTCACCTACTTGGTCGAGCGCATGATCGAATCCGGACATCTCGAGCGCGTCCCCGACCCCACGGACCGGCGGCGCGTCCACCTCGGCTACACCGACCACGGGATGTCCGTGGCAGCCGGGTTCTTCGGCCCCCTCAGCGCGCGCACCCGGGCGGCACTGGCCGACCTGCCCGACGCCGACCTGGCCGCCGCCCACCGAGTTTTCGTCGGGATCACCGCCGCCCTGCGCGATTTCTACGGCGAACTGCCGGGAGCGACCGCCGGCTAGGCAGTGTTTCGAAGTGGTAGATGGTTGCCGAACGCCGCTCGCTGGGTCAGCAGCCGAATGGCCTGGCTGTCCACCGGCGAAGGGCGCCCAGCTGTCGGAGGGTTCTGGCACTGTGCACGACTGACCGCTCGCCAACCAGGCACTTGCTCATGCGGAGGGTTCTTGTCACCGATGTCCATCGATCACTACCTCGCTCAGTTCGGCGCCACCGACCGCGCGCAGCTGGTTCCACTGCTGCAGCAGGTCAGACGGTCGCACCTGTCCGAACGGCGCAGCGCACTCGCCGCCCTCGCCGAAATCGGCTGGCACACTATCGAACCCGCCGACCTCGCGCTGCTGCATCGGTTCATCATGGCCAAGCTGGCACGCGAGCGGCCCCAACCCCTGCGAGCAGCGGAGGATTGCTTGTGGTGGGCGCTGCCCACCGATGACCAAGCCGCGGTACTCGACGCGTTCGGGCTGTCGGATCCGGTCCCGGCAACCGTCGCGATGGGCACCGTTGTGGCCTTGGAAAACCGACGACATCCGATCGAGGAGTGTGAACGGGTCTACGTCAGCCCCGTTCTCGATGGCTGGACGCTCGTATTCGGGGATCCGGCTTCGCACTACCCCCGTGACGACCGGCGGATCCAGGAGGCGCAGAAATCCTACGTCTGGGAGACGTTCATGCAGAACGAGTCCGATGACGTCAAACAGGCATGGCTCACCAGCATGTCGCGCCCGTCCAGGAATGAACGTTGTGCCGAGCTGAGCGGTCGATTCGGCGCAGCACACTGGTACAAGGAACCGGGCGACTACGAATGGGGTGGTTGGGGTATCGCCGAAAACGGCGAGATGATACGCGGGGCCGGCCTCGATGATCGCGTTCACGAGGACCCGGCGTTGTCTGGCGACCCCCACCCGTCCGAGCTGGGTCTGCGTGCCGAGCCGGTGTCGGAGTGGTTGCGCGACCACGGCTTCGCACCCGACGCCTGGGACGACATCGTCTCCGGCATCCTGTTCGGCCGGATCGGAGATCGGTCCGGCGGTGCGGATTTCACCGAAATTCGGGACTCGCAATGGGTGGAGTTCCAGCATCGGACAGGAATCCCGGATGCGATGACCCCCTTGCGTATCGCTGAACGGGCATCTGTGGGTCCGCTCACCCTGGGTCCGCAGACCCGGATGGCGGGCCACGGGGTAGTCGCGCTGACCGAGCGTGGGCGGCAAGGCGGCGGACACCGCGGCGCACTACCCGTTTGATCGGGCAGAGAATCCCCGGTGGCCCGTCACCGCCGGTGCGGTCACGAGGTCTCCGGTATGCAGTTGAATCTTGGTCGATCCACCAACTACCGGAAACCTCGCCACTGTCAAAGACACCGCCCCTCAACCAGTCTCACACCTGCGGTGTCATTTCGAGACACGCCCAGGCCCGACCGCGCGCTGACCCCCGCACCGATAATCAGCCCGAGGCCGTCCTCGTTCGCGACGGTTGGATATCGGCTCAATTGAGCCGAGTGTCGGCGAAGACCACCATCGCGTCGCGGTAGTACTGCGCGAGCCCGGGAGCGATCCGGTCGAAATTCACCGTATGAGCCGGATCGTCGAGGTACGTCCGGGCCAACTTCTTGAACGCGTCGGCGTCCGGATTCCAGGTCGGGCGGATCAACTGGTACGCGACGTCGATCTCGGCCTGAACGGAGCGGTCGCTCACCACCGTGCCGGATGCCATGAGCTCGGCCATACGAATCATCGCCGCTGTCGTTTCCCGTTGCATCCGCACTGTTTCCTCGGCGCTCAGCGAGTCGGTGAAGCGCTTCGACCGCTCCCGTGCCTGCTGCTGGTCCGGAAAATCGTCCAGCACCTCTGATTCGTACCGGCTCGGGTCGAAGCCTTCGAAAAGGTTCTCCGGCCTGTTGATCTCGACCATGCCCGCTGCTCCTTCCTGTCTCTCGAGCTCCTCGATGGTGCGGGCAAGGGTCTGCGCGACGCGAGTAAGGCGATCACGCTCGCGGATCACCCTCGTGTAGCGGTCGCGCAGAGCCTGCACGCGGTCGGTCTGCCGGTCGAGAATCGCTGCGATGGCGTCGAGCCCCAGGTCCAGCTCCCGCAACACGAGGATCTGCTGTAGCCGCAAGAGTTGTTCCGGCTCGTAGAAGCGGTAGCCGTTGCTACGGATGCCCGCCGGAGGGAGCAGCCCTCTTTCGTCGTAGTGACGAAGCGTCCGCGGCGTCACTCCAGACATGCGAGCTATCTCGGCGACCGACCAGGACACGCCCACACCTCCCGTTCAAACTCGGCCGGCCTGTCCGGCACCTCGACGTTAAACGTTGACGCAACGTGAACCTCAAGGCCCGGACCTGGGACGGTTGTCGGCCGCGGCCTCGACCAAGTCGAAACAGTGGCTGCGGATTGGTCGACGCCACCTGTCCGACCACGATGCCGGTCGTGGCGAAGGCGAGCAGGACCGTCGCGACGATCATTTGCTTGCGCATGTTCCAGCTTCTTGGCTCAATTGCACGATCCGCTGTAATCGAGCAAGGACCCACCGAGGTGCGACCAATCGCCGCACCCCGGTGAAATTGCCTCAGGCCTGGGCGTATTCAGCTGCGACGTCAAGGATCCAGGTGACACCGAAGCGATCGCGCAGCATCCCGAACCCGGGCGCCCACTGTGCCGGGCCGAACTCCTCGATGACGGTCGCCCCGTCCGCGAGTCGTCCCCACAGCGCGCCCACCTCCTCGACGGTGTCACCACGGACCGAGAGGAAGAAGGATTCCGCGGTGAGGGTGGCGCCGTTCTCGCGGCGGGTGGTCGGCGGGTCCTGGGCGACCGGCGCGTCCGCACCGGGCACGTCATAGGCCATGACCCGGAACCCGTCGTCGGCGACGACCTGACCGAACACCACCTTGGCGGCGTCGGGCAGCGCGGCGGGCATCCCGAAGTCACCGTAGGTCGCGACGGTGATCCGGCCACCGAACACCGACTGGTAGAACTCCAGAGCCGCGCGAGCCTGACCGTGGAAGTTCAAGTGAGCGACAGCGTTTACCGACATCTGACAGATCCCTTCGGAGTGTTTCGCCACCGGAGGACTCCGGCGACAAATTCCACCCTGTCAGCAGTACCGGTCAGGGAACGTCCGCTATTTGTGGCAGCCTGGACACATGCCGATCGCATCGTCGACAGCGACCTCCCGCCGCCTGCTCTCGCTGTTGTCGTTGCTGCAGGTCCGCCGTGACTGGCCTGGAATGCTGCTCGCCGAACGGCTGGCCGTGAGCGAACGCACGGTTCGCCGCGACGTCGAGCGGCTGCGCGAACTCGGCTACCCGATTCACGCGGTGAAGGGACCCGAGGGTGGTTACCGGCTCGACGCGGGCAGCGAGCTGCCCCCGCTCCTGTTCGACGATGAGCAGGCGGTCGCGCTCGCGGTGGCGTTACGGATCGCAGTCGGAACGGGAGCGGGTATCGAGGAGGCGGCCGCACGCGCCTTGACGACCGTGCGGCAGGTCATGCCCTCCCGCCTGCGCCAACGCGTCGACGCCCTCGAGGTGATCGCGGTCGAACCGGGCGGGCGCAGGGTAGATCCCCAGGTCGACACCGCCGTTCTGCTCGCGCTGAGCGCCGCCGTCCGGTCCGCGGAGGAGGTGCGGTTCGACTACCGGTCAGTGGCAGATTCACCGCATCCGGGGTTGCAACCGGCACGGCGGGTACATCCGCACCACCTCGTGGCTCGGGGTGGTCGCTGGTACCTGATCGGATGGGATCCCCAGCGGCACGATTGGCGGATACACCGTGCCGATCGGATGGCACTGCGCGTCCCCAACGGGCCACGCTTCACCCCACGCCAAGTACCAGGTGGCGACGTCGCCGCGTTCCTGTCCGCCCGATTCAAAGGCTCCGACAGCGCCGACAGCTGGCCCTGCCGGGGCGAGGTGATCCTCGATCTCCCCGTCGCACAGGTGGCACCGTTCGCCGGCGACGGAACCGTCGAGGAACTCGGCCCCGCACGAACCAGACTCCTGACCGGCTCCTGGTCCTGGCCCGCACTCGCCGCGACGCTGGCACGATTCGACACCGAAATCGAAGTGATCGGCCCGGACTCACTGCGTGACGCTTTCACCGCGCTGTCCCGGCGAGCCGCGCGGGCCGCACGCCCGAGGTCATGAGCACGTTCGAAACATATGCAGCGAGGACGAATTCTCACAGATCAGGAGTCAACCAAGACCGGCCTGCAGCAATGGTGAGGTAGGTTGTGGCGGCCATGAGGAGTCGCGATGAGGTCACGCACCGAATCGATCAGGTGTTCACGGGCTCGCTGCCGCTCACCGAGGACGAACTCGCACCGCCGAGTATCGACGCGCCGTACGTCATCGCGCACTTTCACGGCCGCTCGCGGGCAGATATCGATCGCGCGAGCTTTCTGCCCAGTCTGCACATGGAAGACTTCACGTACATGACCGCGCAGGCCGTCGAGTACTACCTCCCGGCGGTGCTGAAGCTGATGCTGATCCAACCGTACGACTTCGAGCTCTGGATCTTTCTCAGCAGCTATCTCCGCAGTGCGCGACGCGACGACGAGACGACCCTGCGCGGCCTCCGCCCCGCACAGCACGCCGCGATCGCGGACTGGCTCGAGTTCCTGTCCCGCGAGATCGACGAAATGATCGGATTCGATCGCAAGGACGCCGCGAAACTGGCGCGGCTCTATCGGCAGCTCGCGAACGCTGCGGCGTAGACAGGCGCTCGCGCGTTCGAACTCCGAGATCACCTCGGCCACGGTCTCCTCATCGCCCACGCGGGAACCGCCATGTGCCCACAGCGGGCCGTCGCAGTCGGCATCGATGAGCTGTCCGAGCGTGCGCTGGAACCACATTCGGTCGGGCCAGCAGCATTGGCTCGCCGTTCGCCAACGGCGCCCCTAGTTGGGCAAGAAGCGACGAGCCCAGTCGGCGAACTGCTGCCCGAATTCCGCCTGTGCCGTAGCGACAACCGCCTCCGGATTCTCGGCCACCGGCAGGCCGAAGTGCTGTGCGAGCCAGGCCGTGTACTCGGCGTGGCCCGTGCTGTGCGGTTCGTCCGACTCGCGCCAGAATGAGACTTCGTCCCAGTCCACCATGATCTCCGAATCGAAGCCGATGAGCTGGAAGAGCTCCCGCACATTACGTGCGACCACGTGCAGTCCACCCTCGTCCCCGAAAACCACAACAGGCAAGGCAGTGAGTTCCGCCTGGTCGTTAAACCGCCAGAGCGCATAGAACGAACCAGAACCATTCGCCTGCGCGAAGGGAACCAACCGGGTGGTGAACTCCGGGTTCTCCGACCAAGCCTCGAGCTCGGAGGTACTCCCGTACTCGAGCAACCCGAATCCGTTGGCGTAGTTCTCGAAGCCGATCCTGTCCTGCAGGTCCTTCAACAGGTTGAGCTCCATAACAGGGCAGTACACGGTACCCATTACCTCTCCATCAGGAGATCCCGTGGGGGTACCTGCCGGCCTCCAGCGAAGCCGCCAGCGCCTCCAGGGATCACTGTCCGATCATCGTAGCTAGACGAGAATAGGGACCGCATCTACGGAACTCGAGTATGGCGATCGTGGCACACAGTCTGAGATGATCGAACCCGGATGCCTCGTTGACCGACTCATCTTCAGCACCAAGACCATTGAGTGTTCGGGACGGTCGAGGTCGACTGCCGCGATAGGAGTCATGGGGTGGTGGCGACAGAAGCGATTTTCGGCTTCGTTGGTGTGGCGCTCGGTTCGTTGTCGACGTCGGTACTCACGATCTACAAGGAGCGATTCACGAGTCGTCGCGAGGCGGCTGCGCGAGATGTTCAGTTCGAACGTGAGCGCCAGTTGGCGCGCAACACCTTTCAGCGCGAGAGTGTTCTCGCACTTCAGGTTGCACTCGCGGACTTGATCAACGCCGCTGACGTCGAGCTCGACCGCGTCCTGACGATCTTCAAGGAGTCGGGCCAGTGGCCATCACGGCAGTGGGAAACCCCCACCGCGGTGGGCTGGTCCGACGCCGTCCTCCGGTTCGAGCAGGCGAATGCTCGTGTGTTCGATGACCAGTTGCAGACTTTGGCGACTGAGGTACGTCGTGCGGCATACGACTCGGTGTGGGCCGACAGCTTCGAATCCGCAAAGGACAATCACACTCGCCTGGTTCCGCTCCAGGCGGAGTTCCAACGTCATGTGGCGAAGGCACTGCCGTCACTGTATTGAGACGGCCCCTCTCCCTCGGGCGTGCCGCCGTCGAAGCCCTCAACCACGGCAGCGACATCCACGCCACGGTGCGCGCCGCGATCACCCCGCCGCCGGATACCGCCGACATCGACACGGTCGTGCGGATCGTTCAGCTCGATTTGATCGGCACCACATTGGCATACCAATGGCCTACTGACACCGCACCCGCCTCACCCGGTTCAATAGTCACTTACTCCAGCTATACCGGTCTCCGCGCCAGGGACATTCTCGTGGCGATCGATGGACGCCCCGTCGCGACCGCGACCGATATCCAGCCCTCATGGTCGAGCGCACCATCGGCCGACGCGTCGAGGTCACCGTGTGGCGCAACGGCGCGCTGGTCGACGTCGCCGCCGTTCCGCGAGAACTCTCCGACGGGCCCTACTAGGTGGCCGTGCCGTGTGCGCCGTCGCCGCGGGCTTCGATCGCCTCGACCGACTTCCTGAGCTCCTTCCCCAGGATGCGCGTGCCGAAGGCTCCGAGCACGATCGCGAGCAGCCGTCCCTTGAGGTTCTTCCCGTCGCGGACAACGACGACGTCCACGTCGGTCGTCCCAGCGGACTGCTGCGTGAGGGTGTAGGTGTGGCCAGAGGCGCCGCCCCACAGGTTGGAGTCGGTGGTCGTCATCAGGACGCGGTGAGGGTCGGTCCAGTCATAGTGCAGGCGTTCCCAGATGCCGCGCGAGCCCTCCGTGACGTCGGCATCATGAGGGCCTTCGTGGTGCACCTCGAGATAGTTGTCCGCGCTGTTGCCGAAGAGTTCCTTGCGGCCCGGGCCGAAATCGGTGAGGCCGGCGAGGAACTGCTCGGGCGTCGCGGTGGTGGTCTGGTGGAGATGGATCGTGGTCATGGCGCCTTCCCCGTGGAGTTGGATGATGCGACTGCATGACGGCCTGGATGGCGTCCCCACGTACGTCGGCAGCCTGCGTGGAGATGCCGGCCCTGTGGTCGAGGGTAGTCCGCCACCGCCCGCGCGGGGGTTCGGGAGATCGGTACCGCGTCCGCCCGCAACCATCCTGCGGTCGAACAACTCGGCGCCATCCCGGTCGACTACCGGGGTGACGTGCCGGAACAGGTTCGCGTAGCCCTCGCGCCAGGTGTCGACGACGAATCCACCGTCTGCGGTGAACAGACGGGGCAGTACACAAATCCGGTCAGAGCCAACCGCCGGCAGCGAGCCCGGCTGCGACCTGGCGGAGTTCGGATTCGGCTGGCCAGGCACGTCGAGCCGGTCGGTGCCATACTGCCGAGATCGGGCAGGCGAGGTTGACCGTTCGCCGACAGGCCGCGACAACGGGTTATGGCGAACGAAGAGGAAACCGCATCAGTGAGGTCGTCACTCGACTCGAGCAGCGCTACCCCCAGATCGACGCTGACACCGTTGCCGACATCGCCCGCAGCGCCTACCAGCATTTCTCGACGGCGCCGGTTCGGGACTTCGTTCCGCTTCTGGTCGAACGCAACGTCGATCGGGTCCTGTCGAACTCCAGTTGAGCGGTCGGCATGAGCCGCCAGGACGACGATCCCGACGTGGCTCAAGCCCGGGAATTCGTCGAGATGCTCACCGCGCACGCGGCGAGGCTCGAAACCGACATGGCACTGGCCGGCTCCCCGCAGCAGCGCGCCGCGTGGCAAGCCGACCTGCGCCAGATTCGCCGTTTCGTCGACGGTCTGCACCGCCGGTTCCCCGGCATGGCCGACGACTAGTTCGACCGCCACGCCGAGCGGCGGCTTCACAGCATCGTGACGTAGCCGCCCTACGGTATGCATGACAGCGCCGAATCCCCTACCAGCAACGACTGCGAAGTCGACGTCGTCTTCTCCACGGGGGCGTCAACTCGATGAACAGCTCCACAAGAACAGGGTGAGGTCGCCGTGCTGGTTGGTCGTGAGGTCGAACGGGATCTGGTGACGGCGTTCGTCCGCGGGCAGACATCCGAAGCCGTGTTGGTCATCCGGGGCGAGCCAGGGGTCGGCAAAACAGCGGTGCTGGACATGGCGGCAGAAATCCCCGCAGCGGGGTCAGCCAGTCAAGTTATGCATTTAAGGTATCAATGGGCGGATGGCCCGCCCGAGTCGATCTGGAGGTGAACGATGAACGAGACACTGAACATCGAGCCCGCCGAGATCTATGAAACCCCGCTGCTGGCCGAGGTCGGCGACTTCGCCGACCTCACCCAGGGCGCACCAATCGGCCCTGTCGAGGGCACTCATTCGTACATGAATGGCGCTGATTCGTACATGTATTAGGGCCGCAGCCAGCAGCTGAAGTGAACTGAGGTGCCGGTCCGCGGCCGTCCGCGGGCGCGGACCGGCACCCATCGACCCCGACGGGCAGGACGGGTCCGTTCATCGAAGAAGCAGGCGAGATGTCAGGAGCTGACTGCGAGGTGAGCGATACGTCGGCGTGCTGGTTCGTGATCGTCCCGGACCGGGCAGCGCTACCTGCCGTGCTGACCCGGTTGCGGGAGCGGGCCGACCAGGTGGTGTCCTACCCGTCGGGGCGGCCGTGGCTGCTGGGTTCCTGGCCGCCCCAGGAGATGCGCCTAGCAGTGGTGGGCGGGCGGATGCTGGCAGTGGTGGGCACCTCCTCGGCGACCACCGCAGACCTGACCGCCCGCCTCGAGGGTGTGCACGCGGTCGCGGACCTGGAGGCGGCGCTAGGCGGTGTCCATGGCAGCTTTCACGTGGTCGCGGCCCTGGACAGACATGTGTACGTGCGTGGGAGTGCATCCGGGGGGCGTCGCGTATACCGGACAAGTATCGAGGGGGTGACCGTGTGCGCGGACCGGGCGCGGACCCTGGCTTGGCTCACCGGTGCCGACCCGGACACCGCCCAGCTCACGGCCCGCCTCGCTGTCGGGTTGCCGCACCCGTTGGCGGGTGCGGCGATGTGGCATGGCGTGGACACCGTCACGCCCGGTGAGGCGCTGCACCTGGACCCAGACGGGGCCTGCCGCACCATCAGGTGGTGGCACCCCCCGGCTGCGGACCTGCCCTTGGCGCAGGCGGCCAGTCGCCTGCGTGAGGCCCTGCGTGAGGCGGTGGCGCTGCGGGCTCGCCCGGGCTGGGTGCTGGCCGCGGACCTGTCCGGCGGCATGGATTCCACCTCACTGTGTTTCCTGGCCGCCGAAGCCGGAGCCCGCCTGGTCACCGCGACCCTGCACTGGAGCGCCCCCGGCAACCTCGACCACCACTACGCCCGCTACGCCGCCGACCATCTGCCCCACATCGAACACCTGACCTTCCCCTCGGACGAGCTGCCCGGCTGCTTCACCGGCCTGGACCAGCGACACGACCCACTGGACGAACCCTCGGCCCTGTTGCGCGACGGGGAGATCCAGCGCCACCTCACCCACGCGATGCGCGCCCGGGGAGCCACGCTGCGGCTGTCCGGTCACGGCGGCGACCACGCCGTCTCGCCCCCCGCCTCCTACCTCCACGAGCTGCTGCGCCACCACCCCCGGCTCGCACTGCGCCACACCGCAGGGTTCAAGGCCCGCCACCGCTGGCCGCTGGGCGCCACCGCCCGCATGCTGCTGGGCGGCGGCTCCTACCCGGCCTGGCTGACCGCGGCCGCCGGCCGCCTCCGCGAACCCGCCGTTTCCGCATCCACGCCCGAGACATGGGGACAGCGGATTGTCCTTCCGGTGTGGGCGAGCACGTTGGCCGCCGACGAGCTCGCCGGGTTACTGTGCTGCGCCGCCGAACAGGCCGAACCGCTGGCCGCCGACCCCGGTCGGCATGCCTGGATCCACCAGATGAGGGAAGCCGGAAGGTTGGCCGGGCTCATCACCGACGCCGGCACAGCGAGGGGGCTGCCGGTCGACAGCCCGTTCTGCGACGACGCCGTCCTGACGGCCTGCCTGTCGGTGCGCACCCAGGAAGCGGGCGACCCCTGGTCCTACAAACCACTGCTGGCCGCCGCGATGAAGGGTCTGGTGCCCGAACACCTCCTGGCCCGCACCACCAAGGACCACTGCGGCCACGAATGGTACGACGGCCTGAAAACCCACTCCCGCCAACTCGCCGACTGGGCCGACACCTCGCATCTGGTGGCCGCGGGCCTCGCGCAGGAGAACGAGCTACGGCGTGTCCTGCTCAGCCCGGGCCTGCACACCGGCGGCTGCGCCCAGTTGGAGTACACCCTGGCGACCGAGGCGTGGCTGCGCGACCTGGCAACCCATCCCGTCCCCGCCTACCTCACCCCTACCAGCCCACATGAGGAGCATCCCGTTGACACAGCTGCGCACTGACGTCTCCTGCTGCCCCACCCAGGACGGCATGGTCCTACTCGACGAACGCGACGGCCGCTACTGGCAGCTCAACACCACCGGTGCCGCCGTCGTCTCGGCGCTGCTCGACGGCGCTACCCCTGAACAGGTCGCCGACCGGCTCGCAGCGACCCGCCCCGTCGACCGCGACCGCGCCGGGGCCGACGTCGCGGCTTTACTCGACCACCTCACCCGCGTCGGCCTGGTGGTGAGCGCCCCGTGAGCCAGATCCTCGACACCGGACAAACCCGCCCACCGCTGGGCCGCCGTATCGCCGCACGCACCGCCGTCGTAGCCGCACGGCTGCTGGCTCGCCTCCCGCCCCGGCGCCTGCGCACTGTCCTGCACGTGGCACGCCGCGGATCGGTGCCCGCCGACTACGCCACTGCCCTGCGGGCCCGCCAGGACGTGACCGCCGTCAGCGTCGCGTGCTCGGGCCGGTACTGCCTGCAGCGTTCCCTGGCTACCACCTTGCTGTGTCGGCTCGGTGGCACCTGGCCCATCTGGTGCACGGGAGTACGCACTCCACCCTTTGCCGCCCACGCCTGGGTCGAAGCGCAGGGACGCCGCGTCGGCGAGCCCGAGGACACCGCCACCTACCACACCCTGCTCACCGTCCCCCCATGCTGACCTCGACTTTCCCTGTGCGGGTTTCGGGGGGGCCTGTCGGCTCACCGGCCTCCTGTGTCGGTGTTGCCTGCGCTGGAGTCGACATGTCCGCAAAGGGCCAGGTCGCTGACGACCTTCGCACGTACAGGGACTGGACTACACCGGAGAATCGATCCAGTACGCAAGGAGTGGAATTCGGCTGGATCCGGCAACGCCACCGCCAGCAGCGGATCGAGCACATGCTCGACTGGAATCCCAGATCTTCACGGCGCTGGCCGACATCCGACTGTGGACCAAACACCCGTTCGCGATCACCCGAGCCCGGCCGCTTCCGCTGGAGCGTTCGGAAAACGACCGTTTACCGAACACGCCCGAGCCGCTGTGATGTCCGCATAGGCTGGTAGAGCACTGATCGTCGACTGGCAAGCGGGTCCGTATGACACAGATTCCGTCAATCCTGAGTGCGGTTGCTGCCACCCTGGCCGCCGTCCTGTCATTTGGAACGCTCTACGTCACGGGGCGACGGGAGCACCGGAGGTGGTTCCGAGAGTCCCTCGTCGATGCCTACGTGGAGTACCTCGAGGCGAGCTTCTCCGGTAGTGCCGCACGCACTCTGGAGCTGCGGGCGGTGGGCGACGCTGCTGGCGTTGTCGATCAGAAGGAGAAGGCTGAAGAAGGCCGCAGCCGCGCGATGGCGAGCTTGAGCAGGCTGCGTCTGATCGCGCCGCGTGAAGTCGTTGTCGCGGCTGAGAAATTGCATCTCGCCGATATGGATGTGATGGCCGCCGCGTTCAATGGCTCCGTCCCGCCGGACGATACGTGGCGCGCAGCACGACAACGGCAACAGCAGCATCGGGACCGGTTCATCGGCGAGGTCCGGAAGTCTCTGGGAGTGGGGAGTCAGTCCAACGTGACTCTCAGCGGCCCATGGAGGTACAGCGCCCGGGACGGGCAAACTGGACCTGCGTTGATGGGCTGACCTCAGAAGAACTCGGGTCGGTCTCCGCGCAACGGTTGCGTCAGATCCCGCAGTTTGGGCGACCATGATTCGGTGGATTAGACCAATGAAGGCGCCCCGTCTGGGTAGAACATGGGCAACCGAAGAAGCGGATTCCCGTGGCGTTTCGGGTTGCCCGGTACTGCCGCCGCCGTGCGCTGGTGCAGTACTGGCCCTGGTTCGGGGGTGTAGTGGGGTTCATTGTTCCGGCGGCTGTGGCGGCGGGGAGTGTTTCTTCGGCCAGGGTGGCAAGGCGCTGAGTTCGAGGTATATCGGGAGCCCCGATGATCCGTGCCGGCGTGGACGCAGTCCCACGAGTCGGTGGTGTCCATCTCACTCCATGTGGTGGCGACCAGAGTTCGTCGCGAAGTCCTGACGGTGGTAGCCGACTCGCTGACATTCGGGGAGGCAGGCATCGCGACGGCCGTGCCTGGCTGCCGCACCGAAAGTGATGATCGCGCGGAAGTTTTCGGGTGTCTGGCTGGGGACAACGAGGAGCTGACCTTCGCTGCGATGGAGGGTGACTTGGTCCGACATGGGGTCTCCGATTCCGATGCGGCGGACCAGTAGTACATGGGCCGCCGATGGCTTATGGTCGTGCTCGCGTTCATGTCGAGCGCATCGAGAGAGAGGCAAGAAATGGCTGTGGCCAGCACTGAAAGGCACACCCTCATCGGTGATGTGCACCTGCTGCTCACCGACGACCAGGGGAGGATCCTGTTCGGCCGGCGAGCTGGCACCGGGTACGCCGATGGCGCCTTCCACCCGCCCTCGGGACACCTCGAGGCCGAGGAGTCGGTTGTCGAGGCGCTGCGGCGTGAAGCCGCCGAGGAGATCGGTGTGCAGATCGCGCCCGAGGACGTCGAGTTCGCGCACATCATGCACAACAGCTCGTCCGGCGGGCGCGTCGCGTTCTTCTTCCAGGTCCGGCAGTGGGAGGGCGAACCGACGAACATGGAACCCGACAAGTGCGATGCGCTGGAATGGTTCGCCGCCGACGCTCTCCCAGCGGACATGATCCCCTACTGCCGGGAAGCACTGGGCCACATCTCCTCCGGCAAGTCACTGTCACTGTTCGGCTGGTGACAGGTGACGGTGGGGACCGTAACCTCTCTCACCGGTCCCCACCGTCGCTAGACCTCGTCAGATGAGCTGCCACTCATCGAGCGAGGCGATCAGTTCCTCGAGGCGCTGCGGGGACATGCGTTTCTCCACAGCGTCTTCGAGGGATTCCTTCGTGGCCCCGTATTGCCACCAGGACTCGCCGTTCTTGGCGTCCATGACCAGGAACCGTTCCTTGATGGCAGGGCCGCGCAGCACCAGCGACACGGTGCCGGGTTCGGCGACCACGGCGTGAACAGCGCTGTGGTGCAGCGCGTAACTGGCCCCGACTCGTTCCTGGCGGACGTGGACCGCGCGCAGGCTCGAAACGTCTATCTCGGTATCGAGTTGGGCTTCGCCGTAGAGCCGGTGCTGGTATTCCCCGCGCAGGATGCGGCTGGCGTAGGTCCAGCGGTGGTTGTGCGGGCGGTCGTAATAACCGGGGCCGAAGATGTGCAGGCGCAACCGGATTCCGGTTTCGAGGTCGTCGTGCAGCACGATCTTGTCGAGGATGTCGTAGTGCTCGCACAGTGCGGCGAGATCGGGGTTGTCGGGCAGCGTGGTCAACTCGCGGCGCAGCAGGTACTTCTGGGCGGCGAGCAGTTCGAAGGACTTGCGGGTGGCCGACTCGACAGCCTCCACGTCGTTCCAGTCGAGCGAGCGAAGCGGTTCGATGACGGTTTCCATGGTGTGCATTGGGGTCTCCTATTCGGGTTTCGCGCTGGATTTCCACAGTCGGCAGACCGGCACGATGTCGGGGTAGGCCGAGCACGACGAAGACCCCATGACCAGTTCCTCGGCCGGGCAGCCACCCATGCACGCCGATTCCTTGCAGCCGCCGCAGGCGCTGCCGACGAGAGGTTTGGTGAACAGATCGAACTCGTTGACCTCGCTGTCGCGGTTGAGCAGCACCTGGCCGTCGCGCATCTTGGCGTAGTAGGTGTCGGTATCGAAGAGGTAGCTGCACACGTAGCAGCGACCGTCGGGGAAGATCGAGATCCGGTCGAGGGTGCGGCCGATGCAGCCCTGGTAGCCCTCCCCGGCGTAGCGGTCCATTTGGTCGCGGCGGGCGTAGGTGGGCTGGAACCACACCCGTGACTTGTGTTCCGGTGCAACCAATTCGAGCCTGGCGCAGAAGTTCACCCATTCCAGGGGATTCATCGCCATGTCGGCGTTGCCGTGGCCGGTGCCGATGGTGGAGAACACGTGGAACTTGACCAGGCTCGCGCCGATGTCGTCGGCGATGTCGAGCAGGCGCAGGACATCACCCTCGTTGGCTTTGTTGACCGTGCAGATGATGCGGGTGTCGAACCCGCGCTCGCACAGTTCGGCGCTGGTCTGCATCGCCTGGTCGAAAGTGCCCTCACCGCGGACCGTGTCGTGGATGACCGCGCTGCCGCCGTCCATGCTGACCTGAACGTAGGCGAAGTCCTCAGGGGTGAGCTGGGCGAACTTCTTGCGGGCGATGGCCTGGGCGTTGGTGGTGGTGATGACGTGGCCGTAGCCGATGGTCCTCGCCGCCCGGATGGCGTCGATGTACCAGGGGTGCAGGGTCGGCTCACCACCGAGGATGGTGAGCTTGTCGCCGCCGAGCTGCCGCCAGGTGGTGAGGGTGTCGACGATCTGCTGCGGGGTCATCTTCAACGCCCGCTCGAGCCGCTCGCCCATGTAGCAGTGCTCGCACCGCAACTGGCAAGCCTCGGTGATGTAGAGGTAGACGTTGCGGAACCGGCCATAGGAGACCTTGTCGACACGATGTGGTTCGCGCTGTCCGGCGTTGCGCGGCATACGGGCGTGGCCGTAGGTGTCGGGCCGGAAAGTCGGGAGTCCCAGAGGGGTTGTGCTGGTCATGCGGTGGTGCTCCTCACGATGAGCAGGGGCTCGACGATTCGTGCGAGGGTCGCGGCGTCGTCGGCGCCGTCGACGGAGTTGGTAGGGATGCCCGCACGGTCGAACGCGGTACGCACGTCCTCGACCGTGTCGTCGTGGCGTCGAGTGCGGGCGGCGAACAGTGTCGGAGCGTCGCCTCGCCGCGGGTGCAGCAGCGAGCCACAGTTCACGCAGGTCCATCCGCCGAACGTCGACGCGGTGGCGGGCAGGCGCGGATCGGCGGCCGGATCGCGCTCACATCGGTGACAGACTCGACGTGCTCGCGCCCTCTTACGTCTGGCCGGCGCGTCGAGCACGAGCTCGATCGGCTCGACGGCACAGCCAGGTGCGAGCTCCCGCGCTATCTCGAGCAGCGCCTCGACCTGCTGGCCCGTGCCGGGATAGTTGTCCAGGAGCACCGTGTGGATCCGGGAATCGGTGGCCACGGTGCTCAGATACTGGCGCACCGCCGGATTAACGACGTCATCGTCGATCCAGCCGAGGTCGCGCGGGCCGTGGCTGGCGGTCTGCCTGACCACCTCGGGCGGCACGTGTTCGCGCAATCTGAACACGTGCCGGTCGGGATTCTTGCCCAGCGCCAGCGTGAGCGTTGTCTTTCCGGATGCCGGTGGCCCGAGGATCGGCACCAACAGTGATAGCGCCATGTCGCCCCTTCCGCAGGATTGATATCGGACACACCGACGATCGCCGCGTCGATAGCGAATTGGCTATACACACAACGAGTCTCGGGAATTCCGGCGTATGCAGAAGGCGCATATGGGCTGGGTAGAGCCGGTGGTACCGTCGGAAAAACCGTTGGGGACGGCCATGATCGCGGAACGGGGCGGATGATGCGGACGACCAACAACGCGCGCGAATGCCCGATGTGCGGGACTCGGTTGTCCCGATTCAACACCGGTACGGCATGCAGTAGTTGCGCGCGCGAAGAACCCGCTGTCGGCGCACCGGTCATGCCCGCCGAGTTCTGGGCCAGCGATCACATGCGCGACGCCTTGGCCTCCTGGCACATGGGCCGGGTGATCTTCGCCTTCCGCACCCACCCCATGCACAAGTCCCCGATCACCCAACTCGACGTCGCCAACTGGCTCGACATGTCCCAGGCGACCTTGAGCCGGATCGAGTCCCGCGAAGCTCCCGAAAAGATGTCCAAGCTGGTCCAATGGGCAACAGCTCTGCACATCCCAGAGGAACTGCTGTGGTTCCGACTCCCCCGGCAGAACGCGGCAACCGAGGTCGACCGTCGCCAGCTGCTCGTCCTCGCGGCAGCGGCCGTCGCCTCGGCCACCACCGAAGACATCCTCCCCAGCAGCAGCCCCGCCACCGACGACTTCGACGCCTCGGTGCCCGCCATCGAAACAGCCTTCTGGGCAGCAGGCAACATCGGAAACGATCAGCCGGTCCGCGAGATCGGCGAACTCGTCGCGCTCGCCCGACGCATCACCAAACTCCAAATGGCCTGCGAATACGCGAAACTAGGCCCCTTGCTGGCACCGGCGATCACCGATCTGTACCGCCAAGCCCACAGCGGAAAGCCCCGAGACCGCCGCGCCGCGTGGGATGCGTTGGCCCAGGTCGCTTCCGAGACCTCGGTGGCACTGCGCGCACGCGGCTACTTCGCCGTCGCCTGGTCAGCCGCGCAAGCAGCCGAATCCGCTGCCAAACGCATCGACAGCAGACAAGGCATCGCCTCGGGCGCCTACGTACGCAGCCAGGTACTCCTCGCCCGACCCGAGTCCCTCAAGGCTGCCCTAGACTGCGCCGTGCACACCGCCGCCCAGGTCGGACCCGACGCAACTACCGCCCCCGAGATACAAACAGTCGGAATGCTCCACCTCCAAGCCTCTTTGGTCACCGCCACCATGGGCGCCAGCCCCCACGATCACCTCGCCCAGGCCGCCGAGTACGCGGCTCAACTCGACCGCGCGACCATCGACGATCCCACCACGATCGTCGGCAACGTCTCCTTCGGCTCGGCCAACGTGGCGTTGTGGAACATGACCGTAGCCATGGAAGAAGGATCCCCGGAACGAGTGCTCGATCTCGCCCACCGCCTCGACCCTCGATCGTTGCCGACCGTCGGCCGCGCCGCACAGTACTTCGTAGAAGTCGGGCGTGCCGCCGCAGCCCGCGACGACCACACCATGTCCCTGGACGCACTGTTACGAGCGGAGCGCATCGCGCCACAACAGGTCCGCAACATGGACACGGTGCAGGAACTAGTGGGCCACATGATGATCAAGGCCGGACGCGACCTCGTCACCGGTGACCTCGGCAAACTCGCTTCCCGGGTCGGTGCCGTGGCGCTGTAGGCGAAGACGCATCACCCATTGCCTGCCATGATGGGGACATGGGTGAGCGCACAAGAGTTCTGTACGCAATCGTGACAGGAGCCGGTGGGGCAGGGGACGTCGGGGAACTGGTGACCCTCGCGCAGGCAGACGGTTGGGACGTGTGTGTTCTGGCCTCCCCCAACGGCGCTCGATTCATCGACACCGAAGCACTCGCGGCACAGACCGGATACCCCGTTCGGTCGGAGTTCAAGATCCCCGGCACCAAAGACCTGCTGCCGCCGCCCGACGCGGTCATCGCCGCGCCGCTGACGACAAGTTCCATGGCGAAATGGGCAGCGGGAATTGGCGACACACTGCCACTGGCTCTGCTGGTCGAAACGACCGGAGCCGGGCTACCAGTCGTAGCGGTTCCGCACGGACGAGCAGCTCAATTCCAGTTCCCGCCAGTCGCTGCCGCACTGTCAAACCTCACCGACTGGGGCGTGCGCTTCATCCGGGTCAACGAAGGCGAACCGGTGCCGTGGGCAGCAGCTCTGAAAAGCCTCGGCTGACTATGTCCAACATCGGAAAGCCGGCACGCCTGTAGCCTGGCCATGCACTCACATAGGGCGCGCGGGTGCTTGCACACCAAGGCCTTACCCGCCCACTCGCCGGGGGCTGCTGCATTGATAGGTCACACTGTCACCTCGTCGTGCAGCAGCCCCTCTGGCTCCGCTTGCTGGCGTCAAGCCTATTGCCGATCCAAGCACGAGCTGCTTTGGTGATCACGCCGCCCGCCACGATGAAGGCATGATCGACCAATACCTGCCTGTTGATCTCGGGGTAAAACACCTCATGGGCACCTTCGAAAGTTCGGAGTCAATGACAGCCGGGTCACGATCGAATGGTGACATCCACAGCCCCGTTTTCGCTGAACCATTTCTTGAGCTCAAGACCCGCGAGAACCATAGCCGATTTCACTCCGACATCCACTGGACCAATTATGGACCCCGAAGCGCCTGCCACCGAACATCCGCCCATTCGTGCGTCCGAAAAGTCTGTCGAAGAAAACTCGCAGCCTCGCAGATCGGCGGATCCGAGATCGGCATCCGCAAAGCTTGCGCTCCGCAAGTCAGCACCAACCAGATTTGCACGCCGGAAGTCCGAATCCTCGAAGACCGCGCTCTGAAGACGGGCATCACAGAAAATACCACCAGATGCCGAACAGCCACGACCTTCGACCTTGCGGAGATCGCTACGACTGAAATCAGCATTACGCAAATCGGCCGAAATCATCCACGCTGTATACAGATCCGCATCGGATACACATGCCGAAGTCAGATCGGCCCCATTCAAGGACGCGCCCTCCAAGAACAAACCCGATACATCAGAGCGGGAAAGGTTCAGACCGTCCCCATTGAAGAGATTGGATGTCGACATCGATATCGACACCGGTGGCAATTGATCCAGATAGAGCCCCAGAGCCGCTTGAGCCGCAGGGTCAGAAGGCCAACGCTTGACATCGCTCCTGGTCCGGCCATAAATCAACTGCCCCATACTACTTTTCCTTCCCACTCGGGATGTTCAGAAACTAGTTGTTCCAATCGCGCACGCCGCGCTGGCGACATTCCGTCAGGATCAATTAGGACATTCTCATCGTCAGCGAGGTCTTTATTGATCATCTTGACAAATTTCTCATCAGATTGAGGGTCACTGATCTCCTGACCAGCATTTGGCCGGTACGATGGCTGACTGTCAGGGGAGCTCTTCACGTCCCAGCGCTGGCCCGTCGCATCTACGAACTCGCCCATATCTTCATTATTCGGCCCCGGTTGAGCACGCGTTATAGGCCCTGGAATCTTGCCATCACGTTCCGCTTGCAATCCTACCTCAGCTTCTCTCTCCGATGCCGGATTGGACTTTCCATTTTTCGCGGGGTCCTTCGACAACTCATCGTGACGGGCTTTGTACTCAGGCGTCCCGGGCGTGTTCGATTTGTTCTCTGAACTCTTCCCGATTACCTCGGTGTTCGTGGCAGTGATCACTATCGGCAACTCGACAATGGTCAGAAGGTCGCCGTTTGTCAGGTTAGCAGTGGTGAAAGTGAGGGTGCTGAGGGTGGTGAGGAATGTGTTGGCGGGTCCGGCTATGGCCCAGGCGGCGTCGTTGAGGAAGTCGATATCTATCTCGACTTTGTTGTCGTTAGGCGACTGCGACTGCTGCTTGCTCGGCGCCTTTTCCTTCGCTGGCTGCTCTTTGACATTTACCATCGAACGCCCGATCGAGATTGCGGTGACCACAACTACCGCTGCGAACTGAGTATTGATATCGGCGCGCATTTTCGTCAAGGCTACATTGTGGGCTTCGACCGCGTTGGCGATGTCGTGGGCGGCGGTACGGATTTCGCGGAGTTTGTCAGCGAGCTTGCGAAGATTGGCTGTATGGTTCGGGATGTCGGCCGGGACTTTAGGTCCGAAGCCTTGTTCCAGCCCGGAGGCGACGGTTAGTAGCCGGGCCACGCCGTACTCGAGAGGGTCTGAATTGGCGAAGGTCTTCCACATAGTTACGGCGCGTGCGAGTTTGTCGGTATCTCCATCGGGGACTTGGCCGCCGGTGACAAACGTGGTGACCTTGTCCTGCAGTTCGGTCCAGTCTGTCTGAAGTCCGTTGGTATAGGCTCCTGATGACGCGATACCGACTACTGCGCCCGCGCCGTAGGGTAGCTCGGACGGGATGCCGGTGGGCAACGATGGCGGGTCGCCCTTGTTGGTACTGCGGTTGGCTGTGTATTCCCCGGACTTCCAGTTGTAGCTGGACGCTGTCAGTATGTCCCCGAAGTGTTGCAGGGCTCGCGCGAAGTTGGTCGCGACCATTGTCAATGCGGCGGCACGGTCGTCGTAGGCTTTCGACCACGACTTGACTGCTTCATAGCCGCCGGCCATCGCGCTTGTTTCTAAGAGTACGGTTTGCGGCGTTTCGTAGACGGTTTGGAATTTCTTCGACAAGTCGTAGCATGCCGCGGCCGCGCTGTCATAGGACTGCGGCGACACTGCGCCCATAGAAGTCAGCCACCGCTCATTCTCAGGTTGGCTTCCGCTGCCGCACTGTAGGCGTCGCGGGCTGTGACGGCGGCATCGTACATCTGGGTGAGCCCTTCAATTACCGTGGCAGCCCCGGTAGCCCATTCTCGGTAGACCTCCTCTTGGGCGTCGGCAGCGGCCCCCTGCCAGCTTTGCTGGATGGAGGCGATTCGGTTGTTGATACCGTCGAGGCTTTCGGTGAGGAAGCCGATGAATCCATTGGCGCGACTGATGAGCTGGTCCAACTCATCGATGTCGAAGGTGAAGTCGCGGGAGTCGTCCATCACATGTTCAACTGCGGTAGGTCGAGCGAACTCAAAGCATCGGAGTTCGAGACGTCTTGACTGACAACGGCTTTGCTCGCGATGCCCAGAAGTTCGCCCATCGTCGCGAGGGCGTTCAATACGTCTGCGGCACCCTTCTTGGTTTCAGTCCAGCCGTCCCCGAACGCCTCTGCCGCCGCACCGCTCCAATTGTCCAGGACAGTCGATACCTCGCGGTCAAGCGTGCCGAGTCCGTTGATCAGGGACTCCGCGACCTGCTGGATATAGACACCAGCATCGGTCACCTCACCCGGCACGATCGCGAAAACTGTTCCAGAAGTATCGTTTTCACCCGCCATGCTTCCCCCCGTTCTCACGCCATCGGAGTCAGCCTAGACACGGCAGCGTGGGGCTGCAACAGACGAGGTCTCTGCCCAAAGGAATCGAGCCCGGCCAGTATGACCGGGCATTCCGGGCGATTCGCCCACTGACCGAGCACAAGGCGTTCACGCTACTGCCCGACGAATTGTAGGATTGCCGGTCGCGACGGGTTCGGATCCGACGCCGGTGCGGAAGTTGCCGAGGTGGCGGGCACTTGGGCAGGTCGCCCGGTCGATCGCCGAAGCCATCAACCGGGCCCGAGTGACTCAGACGTCCTGAACTCGCCCGAAGGTGGTCACAGTGTCGCCGGAGTCGCTGACCACGGTGACATAGGGCTGGATGCTGGCGGGACCGACGACCCCGGTCACCGTGCCGAGATGTGGACGATGCTGATCTTGCCGGTCGCGCCGCTGATCTTGCCCGAGGCCGCCTCGACCCCGCAGCAAATCCCCAGGTCACACGCGTTCTCATCTTGGATATGCCCCGCCGTGGGCACATCCAAGATGAGAACGCGATAGGATCGGCACCGGCCAACCGAGATCGCTAGATCGTGTAATAATCCGCTATGACCAGGCGTTTTCCGGTTGCCCATGTTTTGTGTGTCCTGCCGAGGAACCCAACCTGCGACATCGCGTTGGGACCGGCATTCATCCGAGCCTCCTCGCTCGGGACTCATGACAGACGTTCGGATGTTGGCGACCTGGATTCCCGTTGCGAGAACCCCCGCCAGCAAACCGGTGTCCGACACCCAACAACGGTCGGGCATGAGAGGCGGGCTACCACGCCTTACCGTTGGCGGCCTCGTCAGGCCGCTGTCGAACTGTCGTCAATCGTTGAGGGGATCGCGAGAGTTCGGGGTGTGCGGGCGACCTCGGTGAGCTCAGGGATCGGCTTGTCAGCGTCGAGACCCAGCAGCTCGTCGATCTTATAGTCCTGCACCAAGACTCGGCGCTCCATGCATCCGACCGTGGCGTCGAATGCGTCCGGCAACATCGCGCAGACGTTTGGTCATTTCCGTGATCGGTGCCGAGATGTTCCCACGCCTCTCGAACTTCGCACTGAGCTGGAGCTGAGAGGTGTCGCTGTACACCCGAGCGGTCTGCTCGTACAGCCAGATCAGGTTCGGTCGCTCGACGTCGAGCCGATAATGCGCGGCGATGCTGTCGGTGAACAGCAGTCCGTCGGCCACGGTGGCGCTCCAGTGTTCCGGCAATCGTGAGCCCGTATTGCATTCCGCCATAAGGGCCACTGTTGATCTGACGTCATCGTCACAGACATCCAACCAAATGATCCCTGAGAATTCGTGACGACCAACTGCTGACGTGGTGGTGCTAGCACTACCACGTCACGCCTGCAGACAGTACCCAGCATTCGGGTGCGCGCGGCATGGGCGCGAGGACTGCCGATTCCTAGGCTCGAATCGTCGGGGACGCACCCATGCCTTCCGGCTCGAACAGGAGGAAGACACTGCTCATGAACCCATTTCGGCGCAACTCCGGTAAAGCGGCCCTTTCGGTCGTAGTGGTGGGCGCGGTGCTCTCTGCGGCCGCGTGCGGTGAGGCATCGGTGGGCGCACCGGAAGAGGCGGCGAAGACGCCACCGCCCGCAGTGGCCACCGCAATGGAAAAGCTGGTGCGCCAAGGATTTCCCGGTGTGCAGGTGGTGATCGACGGACCCGCCGGACATCGGACGTTCACCGCGGGTGTCGGCGACCTGAACACTCGCGCACCGTTCCCGGACGACGCGCGCGTCCGGATCGGCAGCAACACGAAGACCTACGTGGCGACGGTGATCATGCAGCTGGTCGCCGAGGGCAAGGTCGACCTGGACTCGTCGATCGAGCGCTACCTGCCCGGTCTGGTGCGGGGCAACGGCAATGACGGCAACCGGATCACGGTGCGGCAAGTGTTGCAGCACACCAGCGGAGTACCGGACTATCTCGGTCGTGGCTCCGGCGACGGCATCACAGCCCAGAATTCCGAACAGATCGACCCGGACGAGGAAACGCTCCGGTGGCAGCACTTCGAGATGACCGAGCTGGTCCGCCGGGCGATGACGACGCCGCCGCAGTTCGAACCGGGCGCGAAATCCACCTACACGAACACCAATTACCTGCTGGCCGGTCTGCTGATCGAGCGGGTGACCGGCAATCCGGCCGCCGACGAGATCGGGCGCCGACTCCTCGAGCCGATCGGCCTGCGCGATACCTATGTGCCCGCTGCCCGCGACACCATCATCCGTGGCCCGCACGCCCGCGGATATCACCGGATCGACGGTACGCCAGTCGATTTCACCGACTTCGACCCGTCCTGGGCCGCCACCGCGGGTGACATGGTCGCCACCGCGACCGACATGAACCGGTTCTTCGCCGCACTGCTCGCCGGAAAGCTGTTGCCCCCTGCGCAATTGGCCGAGATGAAACGCACCGTGCCGTTCGACCGCATGCCGGGCGCGGATTACGGCCTCGCCCTGATCCACCGGATCACGCCGTGCGGCAAAGAGGTCTGGGGGCACGGCGGCAGCATTCCCGGCTTCGAGACACGCAACGGCGTGACGGCCGAAGGCACCGCGGTGACCGTCACGGTCAACCAGCTGCCGGCCACCGAGGAGGAGGCCGATGCGGTCAACGGTGTACTGGACGCCGCCCTGTGCGCCTCGTGATCGCCCCGCCCACCAGCAACCACGGCCCCCATATTGCTTGCGGCCGAACACCTTCCGAGGAGAGACAGTGCAACACACGAAAGGGCTGACGGTCGCCTTGACCGTCCTGGTGGCCTGTGGCGGACTGATCGGCTGTGCCGGTCCCGAGGACGAGACGAAACCGCACACCGCGGTGCAGGACCGGCTCACCAGTCAGCAGTTGGATTGGAAAGACTGCGGGGTTCCGAAATTGGATGAGGCCGGGGCACAGTGCGCCGACGTCACTGTGCCGGTGAATTACGCCGACCCACAGGGGCCTACGCTCACAGTGGCGATCTCCCGGATCGCCGGCACCGATCCCGCACCGCAGCGCGGCGTCATGCTGTCCAACTCCGGCGGTCCCGGCGGCGAAGGCCTGGACTTCATGGTCGATGTCGGCAACGCGATGACGCCCGAGGTACGGGCACGCTACGACCTGATCGGCATGGATCCGCGTGGCGTCGGGCGCTCGTCCGCCGTCGACTGCCGGTGGCCGATCGGCTTCGGGCTGCATTCGGCCGGCCTCGACGCGGCAGGCTTCGCGGAATCCGTTGCGATACAAAGGGACCTGGCCGCCCGCTGCGCCGCTACCGAAGCGGCTCGACTGCCCCACATCACCACCCGCAACACCGCCCGGGACATGGACGTCATCCGCGGCATTCTCGGCGCGGAGAAGATCAGCTACTTCGGCACCTCGTACGGCACCTACCTCGGTGCGGTGTACATGCAGATGTTCCCCGAACGCAGCGACCGGATGGTGCTGGACAGCGCGGCCGACCCGGACGCCTACGGGACGGTCGGCATGATGCAGGCCATGGGTCCGGCCAACGAGGCCGCACTCGACCTGTGGGCGGATTGGGTCGCGACACGTGACGGTGAATACCACTTCGGAACCAGCCGGGCCCAGGTTCGCGGCGCTGTCCAGGATCTGATCAAACAGGCTGCGGACACGCCGATCCGCTTGGGCGAGTATGAGATCGACGAACATTGGCTGCCGGTGGTGCTGTTCGTCGGGCTGGACAGCCCGGACCAGTACGGGATGCTCGCCGGTCAGATCCGTACCATCGCCGATGCTGCCGCGGGCAAGCCCGCCCAGCCCGACGAAACGTTGAATGCCACACTCGGATTCGCGTTGAATGCACGGCCGAACGATAATTCGGCACAGATGGCCATCATGTGCGGTGACGTTGCCGCACCGCGGGATCCGGAATTCTATCGGCGCAACATCGAGGCTGCCCGCGCCACCGAACCGGTGTTCGCCGGATTCACCAACAACATCACACCCTGCGCGTTCTGGGCCCCGCCCACCGAACCGACCACGGTGGTGCGCAACGCGGTGCCCGCCATGATCGTGCAATCCACCGGTGACACCAGGACCGCGTACGACGGAGCGGTCGCCCTGCACAACGCTTTGAGCGCGTCCCGCATGGTCACCCTCCAGGATGTGCCGATCCACTGGATCTTCGGGCGCTACCAGAACTCCTGCGTGTATTCGGCGGTGAACACCTACTTCCGCGACGGCACGCTGCCGGCCGGCGATATGACCTGTCGAGTCAGCTGACCGGAGCCGGGTGAAGCCCTGAACCCCAACGGGTTCAGGGCTTCACGCGTTCAGGTAAGTCAGGACGGCAAGTACCCGACGATGGCCGACGTCCTCGGCGGAGAGTCCGAGCTTGGCGAAAATACTCCGAATGTGTTTGTGCACAGCGCCTTCGCTGACCACCAGCCGCTCCGCGATGGTCGTGTTGTTGTGACCCTCGGCCATCAACGCGAGCACCTCGCGCTCGCGGGCGGTCAGCGCGGCCAGCGGGTCATCGGCCTTGCGCCGCACCAGCAGTTGCGAGATCACCTCGGGGTCCATCGCGGTGCCGCCCGCCGCGACCCGGCGCAGCGAATCGAGGAAGCGATCCACCTTGCCGACCCGCTCCTTGAGCAGATAGCCGATACCGCCCATGCCGTCACCGAGCAGTTCCGCTGCGTAGCTGTCCTCTACCCAGGACGACAGCACCAGCACCGGCAGGCCGGGGTGCAGTTTGCGCGCGCTGACGGCCGCGCGTAAACCGTCGTCGGTGAACGTCGGCGGCAGGCGCACATCGACGACGACCGCGTCCGGCCGATCCGCGGCCACCGCCGCGAGGAAGTCGTCCGCGTTGTCCACGGCGGCCACCACCTCGATGCCCGCCGTGCTCAGCAGCAACACCAGGCCCTCCCGCAGCAAGGCATCGTCCTCGGCGATCATGACCCGCACGGCAACTCCACCCGCAATACAGTAGGGCCACCGGGTGGACTGGTCAGCGTCACCCGGCCGTCGAGCGCCTCGGCCCTGCGCCGAATACCGGCCAGCCCGCCGTCGTAGGTCTCCACGGCACCGCCCACCCCGTCGTCGTGGATCTCGATCGTCAACAGCTCGGACGCACCGCCGAGCACCAGGGAAATGGCCGCGGCGCCGGAGTGCTTGGTGGCGTTGGTGAGCGCCTCGGTGATGACGAAATACGCCGCCGCCTCCACCGCGGCGGGACGCCTGCCCACTTCACCGAGATCGAGCACACAGGGGATCGGGTTGCGGGCGGCCACCGCCGAGATGGCACTCACCAGGCCACGATCGGTGAGCACCGGCGGGTACACGTTGCGCACCACATCACGCAGCTCGGCCAGCGCGGCCGTCGCGGTGTCCTGCGCCTTGCGCACCAGACCCTGCGCCGTTTCCGGATCCTGGTCGCGCAGTTGGTCGGCCAGCCCGAGTTGCATGATCACCGCCGCGAGCCGGGCCTGCGCGCCGTCATGCAGGTCACGCTCGATCCGGCGCAGCTCGGCACCGTGCGCGTCCAGCGCGGCGGCCCGTGTCGCGGTGAGGGCCGCGACCCGATCGGCCAGCATGGCGCCCTCGGTCGGTTTCAGCAGGGCACGGGTGGCCATTGCCTGCCAGCGCGCGGCCACCGGAAGCTGCAGAGTCACCAGGGCCACCGGGAACGCGAGGAAGAAGCTCAGTATCGCCTTCGGCCACGAGTCGACCACGAAACCGAAACTGGCGTACTCCTCCCCCGCCGGCATCAACTGCCAGAATCCCGGGATCACCAACTGAACGAAGGTGCTGAGCGGCAGCGCGATGGCGAACACCGCGAGATAGATGCCGGTCAGCGCGTGTGCGACCAGCCAGCCGAAGTCCCGGCGGTTCGCCGGATCGGTGAACACCGTCGCGACCCGCTGCCGCAAGCCGCCGGTGAACGGCTGATAGGCCTGCACCGTCTGTTCACCGAGATAACGTGCCGCCCTGCGCCGATCGAACGACACCAACGGCCGAGCCAGCCGAATCACCTCGGGCAGCGCCGGTATGCCCACGCCGATCAGGCAGAAAGCGCAGACGATCAGCAGGGCGACCACCGCGAACAGCGCGAACAGCGCGGTGACACCGCCGACCGCCAGGTACCAGACAGCGCCCGGCAGCCGCCGTGCTTTGTCTCGTGCGGAGCGCAGGGCCTTGATCACGCTCGTCATGCTGTCAGAACAGGACGCGACCGCGCCCGGCCGGTGCCCTCCATGCCCGAGGCCCGCATCGCCCCGGGCACAGCTTCGCTCACGCCGATCTTCGGTTCGGTCATCTGACCGCCACGCCACGGATGAGCTTTCGGGTGTCGCAGGGCGCGCGCTGTCATCGCCACGACATGGGCCGCCCAGCACTGCTGGCAGCGGCCCATGCCCTGGACGACGAGATGGCGGGTTCAGCCGGCGGAATGGCCGTCCCACGAGACGAGCTTCCAGCCCTTCGCCGGGGAGCCCTTCACGACCACCCGGCCGGTGTTGTGCAGCGGATCGGACTGCAGCTTGCTCATGTCAGGATCGGAGACGGACATGAGCGCCCAGAACATGATGGCACCGCCATGGGAGAAGATCACCGCACGCTTGCTGCCGCGGTCCTGGATGTCCTGGATCGAGTCGTCCATGCGCTTCTTGAACTCGTGGCCGTTCATCGAGCCGGGGATCCGGGCATCGAGGTTGCCCTGCAGCCACTGGATCGGTGCGGCCAAGTAACCCTCACGCGCCTCCCTCTCCGGCGTGCCCTCGTAGATGCCTGCCTCGATCTCGTGCAGACCCGCTTCGACGACTGTCGAATGACCACACAGCTTCGCGGTCGGCTCTGCCGTCTGCTGGGTCCGAACCATCGTCGACGCGTAGACGCCGTCGAACTTGCAGTCGTCGAGCAGCTCGGCTACCGCGGCGGCTTGCACCCTCCCCTTCTCGGTCAGGCCGGGTCCGGGGACGGAAGTGTCGATCAGACCGGAAGTATTGCCTGCCGATTCGCCGTGGCGGACAAAGGTGAGGAACATTTCACCGGTTTGCGGCGCTGCGGCCGCGCCACCCGCTCCGGCTGCCATGAGCGCCACCGCCGCGATGATCACTGCGATCATCGCGAACAGGCGAGACTTCATCAGATTCATAGAGACTCCCTCATAAATATGGTGCAGGCCACACTGAAACGTTCCAGTGGCCGGAGTCACATTAGGATCGGCACGACAGGCCCCCAAGAACGTCTCCCGGTGGACGGGAACCTTCGGCCACGTTCTTGTCCGCCCGCACCGCGGTGCGGGCGGATGTCTGGGCACAGTCCGCTCTGGACTACACACGACGTCTGGTGGCGCGGCACGCACCCTGCCGGGTAACAGCCGAAGTCCGCTCGCCGTCCGACGCCGTGGACGAGCGAGCATTGCGGGACATCATCGGTTGTGTTCATCAGATCGGTTGGTCGGCATGCAATATGCGACGAAATTCGATGCATGAAACAAATTTGGAAATATTCGGCTTCGATCTTGCATCCGGTTCCATCGGATTCATATCGCGAATTCCACCAGTGTCTTTCTCCGACTCGGCCGTTGAGCGGCTGCGCTGCGGATTACGCGCGATCGAGTGTGATTACCTCTGCGCTCTCCGGGACGGGTTTGCGCTGGTCAGCGAGGTACAGCTCATGGCGCGGAAATGGACAGAGCGGACACTACGAGGGATGGTTTCGGCCTATTGTCACCACGACAGTTCGGCACGGTCGTATACTCCTTTTATGGCGGATGGGCAGTCCTCCACAGAATTCTCCGAATCGCCGGTTCTTGTGGTGCAGACGCGAGAACGCGTCTATCGACTACGTGCCGGGGGTACATACAACGTCGGCCGCGATCCGGACGCCGACATTGTTGTCACCGATCCGCGCGTCTCGACCTTGCACGCGGTGCTGGAGCAGGGGTCGCACGGTTGGGAGATCGAGGACGCGCACAGCCTCAACGGCACCTTTTTCGACGGTCACCGCGTCGAGCGGATGGTGATCGACCACGACGAGACCTTCCAGCTCGGTCATGCCAAAGACGGTGCGCAGTTGTCCTGCTCGCTGGAAACATCGCCCGGCCTCGAGCCCGAGACCGATGGCGATAGAGGTGGGGACACGATGGTCGTCCCGGATCCCGGCTATGACCTCGACGATGACGCCACGATCACCAAGTTCGAGCCGGGCCTGCCCCGGCGCGTGTCTCGGCCCTCGCCTCCGGCCGCCCATCCTGGCGCGGTAGTACGGATCAGCTCGGACACGCTGCGGATCGGGCGCGCCGCCGACAACGACATCGTCGTGCCCGACCTCATGGTCTCTCGCCATCACGCCGAACTGCAGGTGATCGCCGAAGGCAGGTATCGAGTCGTCGACCTCGACAGCCACAACGGCACCTACGTCAACGGACACCAGGTCGACGCCGCGGACCTCTCCGAATCCGATCTGATCGGCATGGGACACACCACCTACCGACTCGTCGGCAACGAACTGCGCGAGTCCGTCGACACCGGTGACATCTCGGTCTGCGTGCAAAACCTCATCGTGCGGACACCGGAAGGCAAAGTTCTCCTCGACGATGTGACCTTCCCTATCCCGCAGCACTCGCTCGTCGGGGTCATCGGACCCAGCGGAGCGGGCAAGTCGACCTTGTTGGGCGCGGTCACCGGGCTGCGGCCCGCGACCGAGGGGACCGTCCGCTACGACGGACGCGACCTGTACACCAATTACGACGAACTCCGGCACCGGATCGGGCTCGTTCCGCAGGAGGACATCCTGCACAACCAGCTCCCGACCCGGCGCGCCCTGCTCTACGCGGCCGAACTGCGCTTCCCCGGTGACACACGCAGGGAGGAGCGCGAACAGCGGGTCGACGAGGTCCTCGACGAGCTCGGTTTGACGCGGCACGCCGACACTCGCATCGATCGACTCTCCGGCGGGCAACGCAAACGGGTGAGCGTCGCACTCGAGTTGCTGACCAAACCGTCCCTGTTGTTCCTCGACGAGCCGACCTCCGGCCTGGACCCAGGCCTGGACAAGACGGTCATGGAAATGCTGTCCGAACTCGCCCACGACGGGCGCACCGTCATCGTCGTCACCCACAGCGTGGCGAATCTCGATTCGTGTGACCGCCTGCTGGTCCTGGTGCCCGGCGGCAGGCTGGCCTATTACGGACCGCCCGCAGAGGGGTTGCAGCAATTCGGGCAGCGCACCTGGGCCGAGGTGTTCCAAGCATTCGATCGGGAGGAGGACCGCGACTGGGCCGGTGAATTCCGGGACTCCCCGCGCTACGAGAACTACGTCGATGTCGGGCCGATTGACGACGTCGGACAGGCGGAAGTGCAGCGCCCACCGGCACCGCCGCCCGCGCCGCAGTCCAAGCTCAGCCAGCTCAGCACACTGTGCAGGCGCTACTTGGCGGTGATCGCCTCGGACCGCAGCTATCTGGTGTTGCTCGGCGTAATGCCGCTGCTGCTGGGCGGTTTGATCGCTGCGATCCCGTCGGGCGAGGGATTCACCGGGACACCGGGAACCAACACCGACGCCCCGACCAAGCTCATGATCTTGATATTCGGTGCCTGCTTCGTCGGCACCGGCAACTCGATCCGCGAGATCGTCAAGGAACAGACGATCTACCGCAGAGAACGCGCCGCAGGCCTGTCGGCCGGAGTCTATTTGATGTCGAAACTACTGGTCTTGGGTGTGATCACCATCCTTCAGTCGGTGGTGTTGTTCTTGATCGGCACTATCGGTGAGAGTTTCCCGCCGAAAGGGATATTCACCTCGGTCGAAGTGGAATTGATCTTGGCGATGGCGATGCTGGGCATCGCGTCGCTGGCGATGGGCTTGCTGGTGTCGGTCTCGGTGAACACCTCGGAAAAGACACTGCCGCTGCTGATCGTGCTGTCGATGGCACAACTCGTGCTCACCGGCGGTCTGGTGCGACTGCCCGGCACGCCCGTTCTGCAACAGCTGTCCTACCTGTCACCATCTCGCTGGGGCTACGGCGCTGGAGCGGCCAGTCTCGACCTGGACACCCTCTCACCGCACGATGGTGGACCCGACCCGCTCTGGAAGCACACCCTCGGCACGTGGCTGCTCGACATGGGAGTCGTCGCCGCTCTGGCGGCCGTCTTCCTCACACTGGCCTGGTATCGCCTGTACCAGATGCGGCCACGGCGGCGCGGTGCCCGCCCTGCGCGGATTTGACACGACAAGCACAGAGCAGCCTGTGTACCAGGATTTAGGCACCGATGACGGGCGTAGGTCAGCGGCAGCAGTTCGGGTCGAGCACGCCGCACAGCGCCGCGAAAGTGTTAGCGGCCGCGTGTAAGAGTTCCCTTGGCAGCCCGGCACTGGCGTAGACCGATCGAGAGGATCTGAACCTTGAGCGATCTTTCTCGCCGTGACCTGCTCAGGACGTCGGCGGCCGCCGGCGTCGGAGCAGTCGTTGCCTCGGGCCTTACGGCCGCAGACACGCCGGAGATTGCGGACACAAGCGCCCCGGGAATTGTGGCCGCGGACCACCCGAGTAAAAGCCCGGGATGCCCGCCCGCGACGCTGACCGGCCACATCGTCCACCCGGGTGACGCGTCGTACACGGAGGCGCGACTCGGCTGGGACCAGCTCTTCACTCACTATCCGCTGGTCATCGTCTTCGCGCAGGAAACCCAGGACGTGGTGAACGCCCTGACGTGGGCGCGGCAGCACGACATCGCGTTGCGGGTGCGGAGTGGCCGCCACGCCCTCGAAGGCTGGTCGAACGTCGACAACGGCATCGTCATCGACGTCAGCCAGCTGAAATCGGTCCAGATCGACCATGGCGCTCGCATCGCGACGGTCGGCGCCGGGCTGAACCAACTGGAAGGGGTGACGACGCTCGCGAAGCAGAACCTGGCGGTCACCACCGGAAGCGAGGGCAGCGTGAGCCTGTGTGGTGCGACGCTCGGCGGTGGTCTCGGGCCCCTCAACCGCTGGCTCGGCATGGCCTGTGACAGCCTGGTGGCGGCCGAGGTCGTCGTCCCGTCGGGTCACGACTGCGCCGAGGTGATCAACGCGGACTTGGAGCACCACTCGGACCTGCTCTGGGCGCTCCGCGGGGCGGGAAACGGCAACTTCGGGATCGTCACACAACTCACCTATACGGTGTATCCGCTCGAGCATCTCGCTTATCTGCAGGCGACATGGGATGGACTTGGGGACCTTTTCGGGGTCTTCGAGGCGTGGCAGCGTGTGGTACCGCCCGCCGACAGCCGTCTGGGATCCGAGCTCGAGATCCACAAGTCCCAGATCCTGCTGACCGCGTGGCTTGTCGACGGGGCAGCGGCACAGGCCAGAGAGATGCTGGCTCCGATCCTGTCGGTCGGCACACCCGATGTCACGGTGCAGGTCGGTAACTGGGGCGACATCTATGCGCGAGCCCAGCTCCCGCTCGCGCAAGAGCCCGCGAACTGGAAGTTCTTCTCGGAGTTCGTCAAAGAGCGGTTTCCGAAGAAGGCGATCGACATCATCGGCGACTTCATGCGAAACGCTCCCACAGAGGAGAGCAACTACTTCGTCGATGCCTTCGGCGGGGCGATCAAGAGGGAGCCACCCGGCGGCACGGCGTTCGCGCATCGTGACGCGCTTTTCTACGGCGAGATCGGCGCAGCCTGGGGTACTCGTTCAACACAACCCGGCGTCGGCGACCCGCTGACCTCACAGGCCCAGGCCTGGACCGCTGAGTTCAGCCAGGCGCTGCGGCCCTACGCGGACGGCGCCTACGTCAACGTGCCGAACATCGGAATGCAAGAGTGGGAGACCGCCTACTGGGGGAGCCAGCGCTTCGAGCGGCTGCGCAAAATCAAGGCGAAGTACGACCCCCACAACGTCTTCCAGTACGAGCAGAGCATCCCGCCCGCGTCACACTGATCGACCACTGACAATCGGCTTCGTTCACCAACCGCCCACCCGAAAACCGCAGGTCGTCCCCGTTCTCATGTTCGACATGCCTCACCCCGGGCACCATAAAGTTGTCACCGATTGACCAACGCCCGCAGGACATCGCGATCCCTCAGACGGGATATGTACCTGCGATGACCCGGAACCTTCCGATCCGGTCCCCCACACCGACCGTGCATTGACCGAGGCCGGCGAGGCGCAGTTGCGCCCCGCCGACGTATCTGCGGCGCGCGTTCAGGACGCCGTGCCGCACCCACATGGTCCAGTCTTCGTTCACCGGTTCCTTGACGGTGAAGTTGACGCGCAGGTCGACCCCGGCTGCCGACGGTCCGTCGATGTGGACGGCCGCGTAGTCGAAGAGCAGATCCACCGGCATAGCCAGAATGGTGTCCATGCTGTCGGTGTTCATCTGGCCCTCGGCCTGGACTCCGTCGCGCAATTCCATGGCCGCGCGCAACCGGATGGCCGGTTGCGCGAGCGTTCACAACGGCAGGCCAAGTCCGCAATAGGGCGCGGGCAGCGGCGCGATTTCACGGTTGGCGAGCGCTGCCACGGTCACCTCGAGTGCTTGGGCCGACCATTCGCCGGTGAGGTGTCCGGCCAGGTCACTCGAGCACAGATCCTGGAGGACGAGATTGCGGGCGCCGGGCACAGCGTTGTCCTCGGGGACCGAAGCCCAGTCCAGGCGCGAGGAAAGGGTGGTGGTCGGCACCAGGCGGGCGGTGTCGGCGGCGGCGAGGTCGCGCAGGTAGGGCGATCCGAATGCCATCGCGATGCACATCGGACAGACCAAGCCGACGGCCTGATGCAGCACAGGAAAGTTGATCAGGGTGGCGACGGCCGGGCTGAATCCGTTGTTCTGTCCGGCGAGGGTGACCAGGTGGCTGATCTCGGTATCGCCTTCGCGGATCGCTTGCCGCGCGTAGATCGCGCCGACCGAGTAAGTGACCACCGCCGGGTCGGGGTATCCGGTGGCCGCCCGGATCGTCGCGAGCTTCTGCTTGACGGCGTGCGCGCCGACTGACGGGGTCGCGGTAGCAAGCGCAGGAAGTTCCATCGCGAACACGCAGTGCCCAGCGGCCTGCAGGCCGGGCGCGAGTCGCACCCAGTAGAACAACTCGCCCGGCACGAGCATCCCGGGCAGCAGCAACACGGGTGCCGGGCCGCCGGGCGTTGCTTTGCACGAGTAGTCGTTGACACCTGCGGGCCACAGGCCAGCGCCGTCATTGTCGGCGGCGGGATCCGGGCCGACGGCGGCCACCGGCACGCCACAGTGTCGGGCGAGCTGGGTCACGGCCGCGAGACCCTGTCCGGCTTGGCCGAGCGCCATCGCGCGCGAATCTGGTTGGCATTGTGATGAATCGGCGACGTCCGCCCGTGTCGCCGGTGCGGCGAGGACGCCGGTAACCGCACCAGCGACGGTGATGATCGCGAATGCCGCACGGCACCAGCAATTTCCGAGAAAGCTCGATCGACGGTTAGTTGTCATGCCACCACCTCGAAACTGACCGTCTTGTCGACCGCGAACCAGCACAGCGTGATTCGAGTGCCACCGATGCGCAGATATCCGGGACCCAGCCACAGCCCTGGCTCGATCTCGCGAACCTCGTCGTACAACCGCCGCGACCACCAGGTGCCCCGCACACGCTGGTCGCCGTAGTCGATCCGCGCCGCGGATGCGCCGTCGGTCATGGACGGGCCGACCGTGGCGACGAACGGTAGCGCGCGGGTTCCGCCGAACGCGTTGAAGAAGTTGTGGCCGAAGGTTGTCGCGGCATCCACGCGTCGGAAAGACTTGCCGGTCCAGATGAATCCTGGGCGGGCAACGAGGCGACGCATCAGCGCACCGCCGGGGAGGGCGAGGCCGCGCAGCACGAGGTCGCCGGAGAGTCGGTCGAAATCGGCCGGGGTGGTCGCGGGGGCCTCGCGGAAGAGTCTGCGCAGCTCGTGGATGTTGAGTTCGGCAAGCGCATCCAGGCGTGGGCGCCGCGCGGAGGCGGTGGGCAGCGGCATCGAGCCGCTTGGGACATCAGTGATTGTCATATCCATCCCGGTGATTCGTCGTGAGGAGACCTCGGTTCGACACTCGATTTCAGATGTCGACAGCATCCAGATGCTATCAGCATGCGAGTTGGCGTGGTTGATATCGTCGAGATCCAGGGTCCGGCCCAATTCACGGAACAGGATGATGGCGAAACGACTGAGTCGATCCGAGTCGCAAGCGCGGACTCGCGCCCGGCTGATCGAATCCGCGACCGAGCTGTATCTCGGAAACGGCTACGCGGCCACCAGCAACGATCACGTGGCCGCCAACGCCGGATACAGTCGGGGTGCGGTGTATTCGAACTTCGCGAGCAAGGAACAACTGGCGCTGGCGGTGCTCGACAGCTTCCTCGACGGCGAGATCGAAACCGTGCGGTCGACGCTGAGCTCCGGCACCATCGACGAACGGCTCGACGCGCTCGAGCAGTGGATGAACACCGCTGCCGCCGAACGTCATTGGGGCCTGCTCAAATCAGAGCTCGCGGTTGCCTCACGCACCAACCCGACGCTGCGCGCCGAGCTCGCCGAACGCGACCGAACCTTGCGCGCAGCCGTCCAAACCCTGATCGACGACATCGTTCGCGACGCAGGCCTCACCTGGCTGCCGGTGCGATCGGAAGTCCTCGCCAGGCTGATCCTGGCCATCGCCAAGGGCGTCGCCATGGACATGGCGGTCGACGAGTCCGACGGAGCATGGCTTCGCGAACTCCTGCAAACCCTGAGACTCGGCATATCGCTGGACATGTCAAGGGCCGACAACCCCTGAGAGCGTGCCCGAGAACTCAGCCGGTTGGCGCGCTGTCGCGAGCCAACCGGCGGGTCAGCGCGTGAATCGCGGCCAGGTTAACCATCGCCTCGTAGTCTCGGACCGTTTACCGAACGCTCACTGCGTGAATCCAACTGCCCTGGCGCGCGGCCGGTGTCGACTAGGCGGTTGGAGTTCCCTCTCGCCACTGAGAAGCGATGTGGGGAATGATTTCGGTGGCAGGCTGTTTTCTGTGACAGGGATGGAGGCTGCGGCCGCACGCGCGGCTGCGGGGCAGGTACGGCCGCGGCACCCGTGCTTGTCGAGGTCGGTGGCGTGCAGGTCGATGCAGAACGCGCACCCGTTGAGTTGAGAGGCCCGCAGCCTCACCAGGTCGAACAGGATAGGGTCGATGTTGTGGTGTAGGTATTGATCCAGCGCGACGACAGCCTCGTAGCCTTCGGGCGCGGCTCGGTTGATCGCAAGGCGAGACATGTTCAGGTCCTTGCTGCGCCTCACCATCAGCGGGTCAGTAGCTGACCTGCAGATTTCGCTGCCTGCGCTGTCTTCACCTAGCCGTGCTGCAACGGTGGGCGTGCCTTGCGGATCCGGTAATCCATGAGGACCGGCCCGGTCGAAGGCGGTGATCTGCCCGTCGCGTTGTTCGGCGGCGGTCAGCCACGCGGCCACGTTGTCCAGCGACCCAGCGCAGACGACCCTGAACGGGCTGTACAGCAACCACCCGTACGGCGGTTCGAGCGCGCGGCGGATCGCCATAGACCGCCGCGCGGCCCGCTCGGTCAGCTCATCGAGCCGAGGTGTGATCGCGTCGCTCATCGGTCCCCCTGTTGGTCGTTCGGTGAATGCGCCCACCGCCGGAGAGCTTTCGCCATCGTCTGCACAGCTCACTGCGCACGATGTGCCGAGGATCGCCCCCGAGCATCGGCCCGGCAGTGGGGCTGAAATCAACGCTAGGCGTGCGTTATTGGTGGTCACAGGCTTACGGTGTTGACAGAGTGTTCACAGCTCACCGAGCCGAAGGATCACCGCGATGGAACCGGGCGCACAGCTGAGAGCCGCGCGTGAGGCGGCCGGGATAGGGCTGCGCGAAATCGCCCGGATGACGCACTACTCACCCGCGTATCTGTCGCTCATCGAGTCCGGCAAGCGGCCGGTACCGGCCGAGGTCGCCGCCGCCTACACCGCCGCACTTGGCGAACCGGCCGACGGGGAACGCGCCGGGGCCGAATGGATACAACGGGTCGCCGCGTCCGATGTCGGCGGGGATACCTTGGACCGGCTGGAGATGGCCGTGGATGATCTGGCGTCGGCATACTCCACCACCGCGCCCGCCGACCTGCTGGTCAGCATTCGTCAGCATCTCGGATACACAGCGCGCTTGCTGGACGGGAAGATGACACTGGTCCAGCACCGCCGCCTTCTGGTCACTGCCGGGTGGCTCTCCCTGCTGGCGGGAACATGCCACATCGACCTGGACGAACTCCCGGCCGCCGCTGCCCGTCTGCGCGCTGCCCGCGATATCGCCGAGGAGTCCGAGCACCCGGAGATATCGGCCTGGACGCTGGAGACGCGGGCCTGGCAGCACCTCGTCAATCGGGAGTTCGCCGCAGCGGCCGAGTTGTCGCAGGCGGCGCGCGATGTCTCCCCCGCCGACAGTTCGGCCTACATCCAAGCGACCGCGCAGCAGGGCCGCGCCCTGGCACGAATCGGTGACAGCGCGGGTACATACGGGGCGCTGCGCAATGTCGCGCGCCTGGTATCCGGCCTGCGCACCCCCGACCGGCCCGAGCATCACTTTCGCTACGACCCGTCGAAGGCCGATACCTACGTCGCCACCACGTTGTCCTGGCTGGGTGACCCGGCGGCCGAGGTCTACGCGCGCAATGTCGTGGCCGACCTCCAGCGCGCGGCGTGCGTCCGACCGCGCCGAATCGCGATGGCGAACCTGGACCTCGGCCTGGCGCTGGTCGCCGCCGACAAACCCGATGAGGCGGCAAACGCGGCGCTGGGCGTGGTCACCAGCGGCCGATTGGTCCCGTCGCACTACTGGCGAGTGTCGGAGATCGTGAGCGGGATAGAGCAGCGGGATCGACACTGCGCAGCCACCGTGCGCGAAGCGTTCCACGACACCTACCGGACATGAGCGCGGAGAAAGTCATTCGGCCCAGGTCAACTTAGGTCGACAGTGGCGCTCTTCGGGCTGGGCAGCGCCATATCTGCTGTTGGGGACGCCAGCTCCTGATGACGATTCTCGGAAATCGAGTAGGGGGCTACTCGTTCACCGGGCCGGTGTGGCGGCTCAAGATAGGAGTCACTGCCCGCATCGAGTTCCTTCGTTCCGCAGGGAGGCAACATGGTCGCACCAATGGCGCGTCGGAAAGCCAGACGCGACCGCGGGGTTGACGATGTGGCTCGTGGGCTCATCGCGGCTCAAAACCGCACTCTGTTCCCGGGCTGTGTGATCAGATGTCGCGCGTCTTCCTGAGTCATTCGAGGCGGGACAATCGTCACGCGATCGCAGTGAAGCGCTGGCTCGAGCAGGCCGAGCCGGGGTTGGCCGGCGAGATCTACCTCGATCTGGACCCCGAGACCGGTATCCGTACGGGGATGCTGTGGACGGAAGCACTGTGGCAGGTGAACGCGCGCTGCGAGGCGGTTATCTGCCTGCTGTCGAGCAGTTGGGCGACCTCTGCGGAGTGCCACGCTGAATATCGCCAGGCTGAGGGCATGCGCAAACCGATCTTCTGTGCACGGATCGAAGCGTTCCACGAAAAGGACGTGACCCGCGCGTGGCAGAGCTGCGACCTGTTCGGGGACGGCCCTGCGGCAGAGGTCGTTGTCGACGGTGACGAGCAGCCGGTGCGGCTGCAGGTCGACGGGTTGCATCGGCTGCTGGCGGGGCTGCGGGAGGTGGGGATCGGCGCCGACAGCTTCGCGTGGCCGCCGCCCGACGACCCGGACCGCTCACCGTATCGGGGTTGGCAGCCGCTCGAATCGGTCGATGCCGCAGTCTATTTCGGACGGGACGCGCAGATCGTGCGTGCGCTGGACGAACTTCGTGAGATGCGTGTCGCTGGCCGCGAACGGATGTTCGTCATCCTCGGGCCGTCGGGGGTCGGGAAGTCGTCGTTTCTGCGTGCCGGCATGTTGCCCCGCGTGCACCGCGACGACCGACGGTTCTTGACGATGCCTGTGGTACGCCCGCAACGTCATACGCTGACCGGCGAGACCGGTCTGGCCCGCTCGATCCATGACCTCCGCAAGGAGGTCGGTCTGATCGAGCCGAACTTGGGGGAAATCAAGAACGCGATCTCCGACGACGGCACGGTACGGGCATGGCTGGCCGAGGCGGCCGTGGCCGCGCGTAACCGATTGCTGGATGCGCCGACATCGGCGACGCCGCCGACACTGGTGCTGCCGCTCGACCAGGCCGAGGAATTGTTCGGTGCCGACGCGGGGGAAGAGGGGCCAGAGTTCCTGGAGCTGCTCGGGCGGCTGTTGAGCGACGACGATTCGACCGGGCTGGACATGATCGTGGTCGCCACGATTCGCTCGGATCGGTATGAGCCGCTGCAGACCGCGCCGCAGTTGTCGACCGTGCAGAGTCACCTGTTCGACCGATTGAAGGCGATGCCGCAGGCTCAGTTCACCGAGGTCATCTACGGGCCCGCCCGACGTGCAGCGGAGTCGGGAACCAGGTTCGAACTGACCCCGGAGCTCGTCGACCGACTCGCCCAGGATGCGTCCGGCGGCGCCGACACGTTGCCGCTCTTGGCATTGACCCTGTCGCGGCTCTATGAGGACTATGCCGGCAGCGAGGACGCCGTCACCGTCGACCGCTACGAGGCGATGGGCGGCATGCGCCGAGTAGTGCAGAACGAAATCGACAACCTGCTGGCGGCGGATCCGGCAGAGCGCTCCGAGCAGCTCGATCGATTGCATGACGCCTTTATCCCCTGGCTGGCGACGGTGAATTCGGACACCGATCAACCGATGCGCCGCATCGCGCGCTGGGCCGACCTGCCCGAGCACAGTCACGCGCTGTTGAACGCTTTCGTCGGTCGGCGGCTGCTGGTCAAGGGTGAGCGCGACGGCCGGATCGTCGTCGAGGCGGCCTTGGAGAGTCTGCTGCACCAGTGGGACGAGCTGGCGGGCTGGTTACGGGCCGAAGCGTCGGACCTGCGCGACGCCGACGCGGTCGAGCGGGCTGTCGTCGCGTGGGAGCGAAGCGGCCGCCACGATGACTGGCTGCTCGACGGTGTGCGGCTGGCCCGGGCCGAAACATTGAGTGCACAGCGGGGATTCGGGGCACGCCTCGACCCCGCCGGCGAGTTCCTGCTCGCGTCGCGCCGTCGCACGAATCGCAAACTGGAAGCGGACAAACTGGAGGCGCAAGCGCACGCACGCACGCTGCGGCGGCGTTCACAGGTGCTGGCGGCGCTGCTCGCCGTGATTGTCCTGGTTGCGGCCGTCGCCGTCATCAGCCTCAACCGAGCACGTTCCGCCGAGCAGCAGGCCCGCCGACAAGCCCAGGAGGCGATCGCGGCCAAGCTCGTCGGGCAGTCACGCGCGATGCTCGGCGGTGCCCGGTTGGGCGGTGACCGGCGCGCGATACAGCAAATGCTCGCAGCCGAGACCTTGGCGCCCGGATCGGATCCGGATGCCCTACTGAACACGCTGATCGATACGCGGCGTTTGGAGCGGGTGATCACGGCGCCATCGGATGTCAACGGCATCGCGATCAGTCCCGATGGCCGCCACGTTCTTTCGGCCGACGATGACGGCCTGATCCGCAGGTGGGATCTCGAATCCGGTGAGCCCGTCGGAGATCCGCTGGCCGGGCACTCGGAAAAGGCTTGGGGCATCGAGTACACCAGAGATGGGCGCTGGATCGCTTCGGCCGCAGAGGACAAGTCCGTGCGCATTTGGGACGCGAATACCGGCGCGGCCGTGCACGTGCTAACCGGTCAATTCGACGACGTCACAAGTATGGAGTTCAGCCCCGATGGTGCCCTGCTCGCCACGGGGAACCGTGATGGCACGGCCCGGCTGTGGAAGGTGACAACGGGTGCGCAGACGGGCGAGCCGATCCGCGGACACGACGGTGTGGTATCAGCGGTCGCATTCAGCGCGGACGGGTCCCGGCTGGCCACGGGCGGATTGGATGGACTGGCGCGGCTGTGGCATGTCGACAGCCACCAGCCGGCGGGTCCGCCATTGCCCTCGCATAAGGGCTCGGTCACCGATGTGGACTTCAGCCCTGACGGCCGGCGCATCGCCTCGATCAGTTATCGGGTCGGCAGCGACCCTACGGATTCGTCGTCGGCCGACGACGACACCCGCACGCCCTCGGACGGGTCGCAGCTGCGCATCACCGACGCCGACTCGGGCAGGCCGATCGTTGACGGGCTGACCGAATTCGGTTATGGGCCCTACGACTTGGCGTTCAGCCCGGACGGGCGCCGTGTCGCCATCGGGGCCTCCGACGGCAAGATCCGCGTGCGCGACGCCGACACCGGGACGGCGGTCGGGCCACCCTCGAGCGGTCACACCGAGGCCGTCACCGCCGTGGCCTACAGCGGCGATGGCACCCGGATCATCAGCGGCGGCGACAATACGATCCACGTGTGGGCAGCCGATCCCGATCAATGGATCGGGACACAACTCCCAGGCCTCGCCTTTGTCGGGTCCGCGCCGACTGCGGTCAGTCCTGACGGGCGCACCGCCGCGACACGTGACGCGAACAACCAATCCGACATCGCGTTGTGGCGGATCGACACCGGCGAGCTCATACGTACGATTTCGACCGGCCACGTCGGGCGGGTATCCGCACTGGCCTGGCGACCGGATGGACAGGCCATCGCCTCCGCCGACGGCATCGCCAATACGGTCCACATCTGGGATGCGCACACGGGTGAGCCCGACGGCCCGCCCCTGACCGGTCCTACCAAGACGATCCTGGGATTGTCCTTCAGCCCGGACGGGCGTCGTCTCGCTTCCCTCTTCCTCGACTCCTACCCCTGGCTCTGGGATATCTCGACGAGCCCGGCCCGGGGCACCGCGCTGGGCGGCGATGAAGACTTCGTCTCCACCGTCGGATTCAGCGCCGACGGGCACCGGCTGATCACCGTGGCGCCAACGCATTTCGCCTCCGGCGACACCAACAGGGTGGAGGAGACCGGCAACGTCTTCGCCAACCCACTTGAAATGACGCCCTCCGCTGTCCGCGTTTGGAACACCGACACCGGGGAGCCTGCCGGACCACCCATCATCAGCCGGGGTGGCCTTCTCGCCGACCTCGTGGAACAGGACGACGAAGCCCCGATCGCCGGCGCCGCGATCAGCCCGGACGGCCAACGCATACTGGTCAGCACGACCAAGTCGCTGCGCCTGCACGATGCGGCCACCGGGCAGCCGATCGACGAACCGTGGATCGCCACCGAGGGCGGTAGCCATGGCGGTGCCGTCGCGTTCAGTCCCGACGGCACCTACGCCGTTGCCGCCAACATCAAGACATCGGAACTGCAGCTGCGCGAAGTTCAGACCGGTCGGCCGGTCGGTAACCCGATGACCGGCCACACAGGTGCCGTACTAGGTCTGGCTTTCACCGCCGACGGCAGCCACATCGTGTCCCGCGGAGCGGACGACGGATGGATACTGTGGCCCGGCCCCAACAGGTGGGGCGAGGAACTCTGCGGCAAACTAACCGCCAACATGACCCGAGCCGAATGGGACGAGTGGGTGTCGCCGACCATCGAGTACCGAGCCCCCTGCCCCATGCTGAACGTGCCCGACTGATCCGCTGACAGCCCTGTTCTCCGCCACACCCGAATGCCACTCAGACCAGGTACGTTCCCACGATGACCAGGCTTTCCCCGTTGTCCATGTTGTGCGTGTCCTGCCGGGGGCACATCGAAGAGAAGATGGGAACGGAACCGGCACGTTGCCATTGACGCGCCGATTCCGCCCGTCCAGCTGGGCGGCTAGCGCGCGTTGACGGGGCCGTCAGTGTTCGGCGTGCTGTGTCGCGGGTGGTGGCTAGGGTTCGGCCGACGAGTGTGATCCGGTAGGCCGACAGGGTCAAGCCGGTCCGAGCGCCTTGTGGAGCAGATACGGGTCGTGCGCATTGACCAGCAGCAGGTCGGGGTCGGCGGCGTTCCACAGCTCGGAAAGGCGTTCATGATTGGCCACGACCCGTTTCCAGTCATAGGCGATGACTCGTTCCATCGCCGTGATCGCCCGCGGCGTTGAGCGGGTTCCGTCGAGCTGACCGTGGTGGTAAAAGGAGTCACCGACGTGCAGAATCCACCGATCACCGGCATCGACCGCCACCGCCGCATGGCCGCGGCTGTGGCCGGGCAGAGTGATCAGCACGATGCCGGTCGAGATGTCGGTGAGCTCTTCGGCGCCGGCGAACCCGCGCCAGGCCTCCCCCGCGTCCGGCGTGTGTTCGACGAGGATCGGGTTGTGGGATCGCTGCGCAGGTAGGTAACGCCCGCGTTCGACCAGCGTGCGGGGATGCCGGGCGGCGAAGGACTCCGCCGCGGTGAGGTGCACCTGAGCCCAGGGAAAGTCGGCCAGGCCGCCGGCGTGGTCGGCGTCGAAATGGGTGAGCACGATATGGCGCACGTCGTGGGGATCGAAGCCGAGCCGCTGGATCTGCGTGATTGCGGCCTCGGCAGGATCGAATACGGGCCGGACATAGAAGCGGGCGGGCCCGAACCTTTCGCCGGGAGAACGGGAATCACGCAGACCCAAGCCCGCGTCGACGAGGACGAGTCCTCGTGGTGTTTCCACCAGCAGGACGTGGCAGATCAGTCCGCCGGGTGTGGCGATCGGGTGCATGGTGCCGCAGTTGAGGTGATGGACCTTCATCCGCCCAGCGCTGTCTTCATCTCGTCCATCGCCGCGGGATCGCCGCTGAGCAGGGCAGGGTCGACGACCTGGATCGGGTGGGTACCGTCCCAGTTCGCTGCCGCGAGCCTGATGAGGTCGAAGACGAACTTCTTCGTCCCGCTCAGGTCGGAGATCTCGATGACGGTACCGGGGTGGTGTTCGGTTTCGAGGTAGGCGAATCGTCCTGTCGGGCCGCCGATTTCGCCTTCCTGTCCGACGGTGAACCCGGCAGCCAGTGCCCCGTCGTAGAGATCCTGATAGTTCTCGGCCCAGTAGGCGATGTGCTGCATGCCCTCATGGCCTGCGTCGAGGAAGTCCTTGTACATCGACGGTTCCTGGTTCACGGGCTGAATGAGCTCGATCTGGATATCGCCGCTGTTGGCGACCGCGACATCCATCACCATGCCCGACGGCTCGCCGCGATAGATGAAATTCCCTGGCCTCAGTCCCGTCAGGTAGAACCAGGGACCTATGCCGCTATCGATGAATCCGCGCATGGAAGACTCGATATCGCGCACGACATAACCGATCTGGCGGATGGTGCCGAACATGTTGGCGCGCGGCGACGGTGACGGAGCGGGCCCGCTGTGTGCGTCGGCGAAGGACAACACGATCTTGCCGACCGCCCCATTCCCGCGGAGCCGCTCGGCGGCGTGTTCGGCTTGTTCGGGAGCGAACACGCTGTCCACGCGCGGACTGATCCTGCCCGCGGCGACGGCGGGAAGGGCCTGCGGGGTCAGCGCGGCAACCACTTCGGCCAGCTCGGCACGGGTGCGAATACTGAATGTGGTGCCGAGAAGACGCTGGCGGCGGAAGGCGATGGTGTCGAGGTCGAGGGTGGTCGCGGCACCGGCGAGTCTGCCGATGCTGACGATGGTGCCGCCGATCGCGGTTGCCGCCGGCAACTGCGCGAAGAGTTCTCCACCGACATGGTCGAGGGCGATGTCGACACCGCTGCCGTTCGTGGCCGCCGCCACCGCCTCCGCGAGGTCCTGGGTGGTGGTGTCGACGGTGACGTCGGCACCCGCGGCGGTGAGTGCGTCCCGCTTGTCGTCACTGGTGGTCGTGGCGATGACAACGCTTGCACCGAGTGCCTTGGCGAGCTGGATGCCCACCAGGCCGATCGAGCTGGTGCCGCCGACGATCAGCACGCTGTTGCCCGCGACGAAACCCGCCTGGCTGACCAGGGCATCGTGTTCGGTGATCAACCCGACCGGCAGGGTCGCGGCCTCCTCGAAGCTCAGACCGTCCGGGATGGGCACGAGCAACCGTGGATCACACAGCGCGTAGTCGGCGAAACCACCGACCGTGATGCCCATGACCCGTGTCCCGGCCGTGAGGTGCGGTGCCAGCGGACTGGACGTTTCCACGACGCCCGCCACCTCCATGCCCGCGGTGAACTCGCCGGCCTGCTGGGAGTTGGCGGTGTAGCTGCCGTCGAGGGCGTAGAGGTCGGCGCGATTCAGCCCGGCGGCCATGACCTGGAGGCGGATCGCACCGAGTTGGTGCGGGGCTTCGATGTTCCGCAGCTGCCAGTGCCGACCGGTGCCGCCGATGAGTGCACGCATGGGTGGGTGTCCTTTCACAGCACGATGTGTGGAGTCAGGCCGACAGGTCGGCGCGCGGGGTATCGACCAGCAGCGAGTTCGGATGACTGGACAGCGCGAGCAGCCCGCGCACGGCGCGGACGGCCAGCGGCCAGTTGCGGGGGTCGCGCAGATTCACTCCGCCGATGAGTTGCTTGAGCATCGACAGCGTGTCGAAGTAGATCCGCTCGATGACCAGGTTCTCGTCCTCGTCGAAGACGAAGTAGGCCGTCACCCGCGTGCGGTGCCGTGAGCCGGTGGGCGGCACCCCGCCGAACGGCCCCAGATGGGTTCCGAGAAGCCAGAATTCGACGATCACGGCGTCAGCACTGTGCCGCAGGGCGATGATCTCGTGATCCTGATCGGGGAAGGCGACCCGGGTGTCGTGGTAGTAGCCACGCACCTCGGAATCACCGTCGTGCACCGTGAGGGTGGGGATGATCTCGTAGTGCGGGTGCGGAAACGTGGACAGCACCGCATCCCACTCTTGCGCCACCTCGTCGTGGAAGTGATCGAGGACCAGCTTCTCCCTGGACCTCAGCACCTCGACGGGCGGTACGGCGAATCGATCGGTCATGAGGTCTCCTAGGGGTCAGTGATGAGTGATGGCGTCGTGGGTGAACGTCGGCGACGTACCGGGATTGGTCCACGACGCGGTGAGCTCGCTCGACGGGAAGAACTGCAGGAAGCGGGAATCGCGCTGGCTTCGGTCGGCCAGCGTCTTCTCCAGCACGATCGAGTTGTACTGGTCGACAGTGGTTTCGATGGTGTTGGCGTTGAGCACAACCTCCTGGTCCCACTCGCGCGCCCAGCGAGCCAATCCCGGCATCCGGGAATGCTCCGGTGTCAGGCATTCGGCGGCGATGACGTTCTCGCTGCTCACCCACACGCCGGTGGCGGTGTTGAGGACCAGGCTCTGATTGCCGAAGACGTGTCCCGGCGTCTTCACCACCGCGACGCCCGGACCGAGGACGACCGATCCATCGATGGGCAGGAACGCTTCCGGGGGCACGTCGCGGTAGGTGCCGGGCTGGTACCACGGCCGCTGCAACGGATGCAGGTCGGCCATCGCGGCGAGTTCGTCGCGTTGCACGATGACCTTCGCCCGCGGGAACAGCGGCTTCGGCTGCTCTCCGAGATCGGGCTGGGGCGCTGTCGCGCCGATCCAGCGGCGCAGGTCCTGGGTGTGCAGATGGTCGAACATCAGGTAGTCGACCTCGGACGGGTCGATGCGCAGGCGCGCCAGGTGCGTGAGCACGGTCGCGTGCTCGGTCACCATCCGCTTCAGCACGACATCGGGCGTGCGAGCGGCGAGCTTGTCGAAATACGGTGTGTAGCGGCTGAGTTCGACATCGCTGGGCTCGAACAGCAATACCCGGGGAGTTCCGTCGCTCTCGTGCCACCGGATGACCAGCAGGCGGTTGGTGATCGCCAGGAACGGCGCGATCGCCCGGGAGGCGCGGAACAGGCCGAACCGGGTCGGATACGGCAGGGTCACCAGGTCACAGGTGGTCACGCTGTCGGGGGTACCGGTTTCGATGAATTCCCGGCGGAAGTCCTGCGCCTGGGTCCGGACAGCGGTCAGCCGCGCCCCTGGGCCGCCATCGATCCTCGAGAGGTCGGTGAGGCTGTCGACCCGCGAGCCGATGCTCGCCAGGTCCAGCACGTCACCCAGTCGCCACGGCATTCGCATCGGTATCACCTCACATCATTAATCCCACGGCGTGGAATTAATGCCAGATTAAACCCACGCCGTGGAAATATGCAAGAGTGGAATCATGACCGGCGTGACAGCGGACAAGCGAGCATCGAGCGCACCCCGACGAGGCCGTCCCCGGAAGGAACAAGCGCAGCTGTCCCGGGTGGCAATCCGGGATGCCGCCCTCGGCGTCATCGACGTCGAGGGCATCGAGGCCGTGACCATGCGTTCGGTCAGCCGCGTCCTCGGCGTCGACGCCAAGAGCCTCTACCACTACGTCGACGACAAGGACGACCTCCTCGATGCCGTCGCCGAGTACCTACTCGAACAACTGCACCCGCCCACGCCCACCGACTCCATCGAAGGCGACCTACGCGCCTGGGCTCAGGAATTCCGCCGCGTCACCCTCGCCCACCCCCGCGCCGCAACCCTCGTCCTCACCCGCCAACTGTCCTCGACCGCCGGCCTGACCCCCGCCGAGAGCATTCTCACCGTGCTCCGCCGAACCGGCTGCAGCACTGAACAAGCAGTCCACCTCATGCGCTCCCTCTTGGCCACGATGATCGGCACCCTCCTGCGCGAGGTCTCCGCAGGCCCCACCTTCGGAACAACCGACCCCGAAGAAATCGCCGACCGCCAACACACCCTGGAAGCCTCCGGCCTCCCGCAAGTCGCCCAGGCCGCACCCCATCTCGCCCGCTTCGATCGCGACCGCGAATTCGACTTCACCGTCGACCTGATGGTCGGCCTCATCACCACTCACCTCGACCCGCCGGCGGCGAATAGCGTGGGATGCGTTAGCTGAAGATTAACGGCCCCGGGGTATCTCGGGGCCGTCGCTACTTCCGCACATGCCGCTTACGGGGCGGCTCCGACCGGCCGGGCTGTGGTCGGCCGAACGCACCCTCATGGCGAATGCAGGATGTCTGATCATCCTTGGAACGATGCTGACTGACACCCCGAGGACTGCACGCGGACGCAGCGGGACCGATCGAAACCGGTCACCGCCGCTTCCTCGATGACGGCTATCGGCCGAGCGTCCAAGCGGCTGCGTAGCTGACATCGAACAGCCCGTGCTCCGGTTCATAGATGAGGGCGTGGTCTGCGGTGGTGAACGACCGCGACTGCGCCTGCGACGGGGGAAGCGCCTCGGCTCGGTAGACGGCCACCACTCGACCGTCACCATCCACGACCGGAAGGGTTGTAGGGATCGCCGATCCTTCAGCGAATGCGATAGCGGGCTGATCTTGGGTGTACGCCAGTGACAGCGTGGCTGCCTGGTTGGGTGTGGTCTGCTGAGCTTCGTTTTCTGACATCGCGTGGCCTCCATGCAAAGGTCGGATTGACAACCAACGAGCGTCCAGATCACTTTACGTACATGGTGATTGAGACGTATGGGAGCGACTCACCAACACTCTGAAGGGTTGCCCAGGCACAGGCAGCGCCTTGGCCGCTTTGCCGTTGCAGCGGGTGCGTTCTCAACGCACTGTCATGCCGCATGTCGCGCGGTTGAGCGCGCCCCTGGACTGGCGGCCTGCCGATGCACGCTCATGCCGATTCCCGTGCGATCGGTGGTGTGAGTTCAGCTCGCACGCGAAGGCACATCTTCCTCGCGATCCTCTCGAAAACGACCTCTCGACTGCATCAGTTCGAGCGCCGCGGCCGCGACCGGCTTGATACGCCTAGGCCACCCCGAAGCGACGAACTCCTCATCGGAGGAAATCCGAGGTGTCGCGGCACAGGCATCAAGGAGTGCTCGCTGCACCTTGTCGAGCGCGGTCACCTCTGCCGGTGTGAACGTCGACCATTCGCGCCATAGCCACGCTCCGCCGTCGTCAATTGTGTCGAAGAACTCGTTGATGTATTCCCCGTACCCCCATGTACGAACACCCTCGTCCCCCTCGACGAGTGTCTCCAGTGCCTCTATCGCGCGGTTTCGCAGTCGCTGCTCGACAACCCGCTCGCTCGGCCGGTCCTGGTCGCCCACGCTCGTGATGCTAGCGGCCCGACGCACTCGAATCATCTGTCCCGTCGATGGATTCCCGTCTCCGCCGCTCGCGGAATCGTCAACATCGTCACCGACACCGTTCTCGACCGGCACCACCGCATGCAGACGCTGCTTGGCCAACTCGACGCCTGGACCCAGCCCGGCTCACCGATCCGAGGACCTGCCATGCCCCGATACGAACTCACCGGGCGCACCGTCGCCATCACCGGCTCCACCGGCGGGCTCGGCGCCGCCGTCGCCACATCGCTGCGTGCTCGCGGCGCCAACCTCGCCCTGCTCGATCTCGACGGCGACGCCACGCACCGGCAGGCAGCCGCTCTCGGTGGTGACACCGTCGCCCGGGGACGGGCCGTCGACGTGTCTGGCGTACATTTCGCGCCGGTCTGCCCTTCGTGCAGGAGCACCGCGGGTACCTGCTGGCGATTTCGTCCATGGCAGCCTTCATCCACTCACCCGTCCACGGCCCCTACACCGCGAGCAAGGCCGGGGTCTGGGCACTGTGCGACTCCACCCGGCTCGAAGTGCGCTACCTCGAGGATGTTGTCCTGGCGTCGGGTGATCTCTGCCAGGGATTTCTCGATCGCGGTGATCCGCTGCGCGATTTCGTTGCCCTTGGTGGATGACTGCCCACGTAGCTGGTGACGCAACCGACCTAGCGCATGAACATCTGCTAGCGCTCGATGCCATCCGCCAGGCGAGCACCGAATCTACAACCTGGGCAATGGGATCGGCTTCTCGAACAAACAAGTCGTCGGTGCCGTCCGTCACGTCACAGCCACCGCATTCGCCGTCGAGACAGCAGCCCGCCGAGCTGGTGATCCCGCAGTGCTCTACGCCTCCTGGCATCACCGATGCCCTGCCATGCCGCGAATACCGATATCGTCGGCCTGCGGATGGGCCTTCAAGGTTCCTGACGGTGGCGGCGAGAACGATCTCGCGGATGGTGACGTGCTGTGGTTGCCAGTACGCGAAGGCGATGGCTCGACCAGCCAGCTCGATCGGCTCTACATCCAACGAAATACCTTGCTCCGCAGGCTCGCTCGCGCCCGCAACCCCTACCCGCCCCTCGGATGATCCAGCGTTCACATCACCGTCGCCCTCGAAACCCTGCACTGGCAAGGAACCACTCTGCCCTGAAATCCCCGCACCGCATCCAATCACGAACGGCGCCTCCGGAATTCCGGGGCGCCGCTCGGGCACTTCGCACCGTGTCCGCGGATCAGGCTTCGCGCACCGCCGTGACGATCGCGACGACCGCCGCGGACAACGCCCCGATCACCACCCCGCCGAGGACGACCGCGGCGGCGGCGACCGTGAACTGATCCCAGCCCACCATGAGCGCGGCCACGCCGAGGACCACGAGGATCGCGTCGACGCCGACGGCGGCCAGGACGACGTCGTCGCGGCCCAGCAGCCGAGGAGTCAGCGCAACGGTGGCCAGGCCGAGCAAGACGGACACCAGGCCGACCACGACGAAGACAGGGACGGCCATTCCGGTGCCGACATCGGTCCCCAGGATCAGCGTGGCGAACGGGACGAGGCCGTACAGGACACGGATCGCGCCCACACCGCGCAGCATCCACGAGGACACATCGACGGGGGCACCCCCGGTGGAGGTCTTGGTCGCGTACGCCATGCGCACGGTTGCCACCTGGCTGGTCATATCCCGCTCCTTCGACATTTTCACACCATCGTGCAATTGCACGTAGCTGTGAAACTACGTCCATTGCACACCAATGTGCAAGAACTCGTGAAGGGACTCACAGCCGCCCAGGGTTCGTGCCGGAGAGCACACCTTGGATCCATTCGGGAACAGCATGTTTCGACGAGCGATCGCCCGACGAGCACACCTGCGATCAGTGCTGCGCGGCCTCCGCGGCGGACCGGGCGATCTCCGCGGCACCCGAACGGTCGACGCCGACCGCGATCAGGCAAGCCAGGGCAGCGTCGCGCGCGGCTTCGGCGCTGACCCACTCACCATCGCTGTGCGCATTCAGCAGCTCGAGCACCAGCGCCGTGAGTACCCCGGCCAACGCTGTGGGCGGAAGGTGACCAGCGAAGGTTCCGTCGGCTTGACCAGCCGCTATCAACGTGATCAGCCGGGCGCGGACGGGCGCGAGCCGGTCGGCCATCCGGGCCCGCGACCCGGCTTCGTCCAGGCGCAGCAGCAGCTGGAACTCGTCGCCGACAGCCCACAGCGCGACCGCCATATCCGCGGTCGCCCGGGCGGGCGGTTGCGCGGTGTCGATACCGTCGAGTGCGCGACCGACCTGCTCGAAGGCCTCGTCGAGCATGCCGTCGATCAGCGCTTCCCTGGTGGGGAAATGACCGTACAGGGTCCGGCGGACCATCCCTGCGGCAACAGCGATGTCTTCCATACTCGCCAGGGGATTTCGCAGCAACTCGTCCCCGGCCACAGCGACGATGCGTCGTCGGTTGGCCAGCGCACGCGGCCCGAGGCCGACGGTGGTCGAATGCGTCGTCGCAGTCACGTCCGTCCTTTCACCCACCACCATCCCACACCTGCGCAAAGGTGTGCAAAAGGCCCTCCGCGGCTCACCGGCCTGATGATCGGCGACCACAACGAATGCAACACTCATTTGATGGAGGCGTTCGTCGCCTGCGACACCTGTCAGGGCAGGCGTCGATATCGCGCGGTGGCGAGCTTCTGGCGGGATGCACGCCCCGCACAGGTCCGGGTCGGCCGGGCCGTCCCCGTCAGGGCCTGGCAGCCCCGGACCGTCTCACAGCACGAGGCGGAAGTGCAGGGCGCTGCCGGGCTCGGCGGTGACGCCGAGCGCCTCGAAGAACCGCCGACGGCCCCACCGCCCTTGCGGGTCGGTGTCGAGCACCACCGCCACCTCACCAGCCCCGGCGGTCCGGGCACGGTCGACGAACGCGCGCACCAACGCCCGACCCGACTTCGATCGGGGCTGTAGGACGCCGACCACCGACTACGTCTTCAATCACGAAGGTGACACATCACGTTTTGGCGATTACGACAATCTCGACGTTTATCCGTGATTGCCGCGTAGGTATGCCAGGGTGGCCAGGACGCGGATGTTGACCTGCCGCCGGGTAGGTTCGTCGGCCTGAGCGAGGCCGAGTTTGTCGGTGATCGTGGAAAGATGGTGTTCGACGGTACTGATCTTGGAGTTGAGCTTCTGGGCGATGCCGAGATTGGAGTAGCCCTCCGCGGCAAGAGCCAGGACACGTCGTTCGGCGTGCGTGAGCCGGTCGAGCGGGTTGTCGGTGCGGCGGCGGGCCATGAGTTGGCTGATGATGTACGGGTCGATGACGACCTCGCCGCGTGTGATGCGGTGGAAGGCTTGGACCAGTTCATCGAGATCGCCCAGACGTTCTTTACCGAGGTAACCGACGGCGCGGGGGACGGTATCCATGATCAGTAGTCGCTCGGCGTAGGCGGGTTCCAAGTGCGCCGAGAGGGCCAGCAGCGCGACGTCGGGGTACTGGGCACGAACCAGTTCAGCGACGCGGAGGCCCTCGTCGTCGCTGGCGTCGGTGAGCCGGATATCGCATACGGCGAGATCCGGTGCGGTCTCGTCGATGACCCGCAGAGCTTCGGAGCGGTTGGCGGCCCGCCCGGCCACTTCGATGCCGCGGCCTCGCAGGGCGTCGGTCAGCAAATCCAGATAGAAGCCTTGGTTTTCGACGATGACGACTCTCATGACAGCTCCGTTGTGGTGTTCGGGTGCGGATGTGGGATGGCCGCGATGACGGTGGTTCCTTGGCCTGGCCTGCTCCGGACAGAAAGGGTCCCCCCGACGGCATCGATCCGGTTCTGCAGGCTCGCCAACCCCAGTCCCTCGGTGTGGCGGGCGCCGCCGCGGCCGTTATCGATGATTGTCGTGATCAGCAGCTGGTCGCGGACTCCGACCTCGAGCCGGACCTGGGTCGCGGCCGCGTGTTTGTACACGTTGGCCAGGGCTTCGCTGATGACGAAGTACGCCGTCATCTCGATGTGCCGGGCCCAGCGGGTGGAGGTCACGGTGAAGTCGACAGGTATCGGTGCCTGGTCGACAAGGTTGGCGATCGCGGCTGCCAACCCGTGGTCGGCCAGCACGGTCGGGTAGATGCCTTGGATGAGCTCCCGCAGACTACGCAGCGCTGTGGTGAGTTCGCCATGCGCACCGCGCACAGTTGCCGAGAGCTCGCCGGTAAGGTTCGGGTCTTCCGCCAGCATCCGCTGCGCACGGTCGAGGAGCATGAGGACGACGAAGAACCTCTGCTGGGCACCGTCGTGGAGATCGCGTTGGATACGCTGGCGCTCCTCGAACGCGGTCTGGGTCAGACGTAACCTGGAGGCGCGGATCTGCTCCAGTTGCGCGTGCAGAGTGGCATAAAGGCGGGTGTTCTCGATCGCCAGACCAGCTGCGGCAACTGCCGCGTCGATCACCTCCCCGTGTTGGCTCAGCACCTCGTCGTGTTCGATCACCCCGATCACCGCGCCGCTACGACGCACTTCGGTGACAGCCCGACCCGGGCCGGCTTGGTCTATCTCGGTCGGCAGGCCGTGAACATCGACATATCCCTCACTGTCATGGCGGTAAGCCACGACAAGGGTCGGATCACCGAGGGTCCGTCTGAGAGTCTGCTGCAGCGAGGCCGGATCAGTGAGGGCTGCAACATTGTCCTGCAGGGACAACAGCAGATCCACCACGCGACGGTGGCCGAACCGCCGATACAGCCAGCCGATCAGGTACAGCGCCGGCATCAACACCATCGTCGCGACGGTGAACAGCCATCCCAGCGCCAGACGCAGCGCGAACGGAGTCGGGACCAAGCTGGCCGCCGCCTCGGCGAACTTGACCGACGCGGCGATCGCAATGCCCGCCCAGACCGGACCCGATGGCAGACGACGCACCGGGCTGGACAGCCAACGCCGCACCGCCAATCCGACCGAGACTACGAACATCACTGCGGCGCAAGTGCTTCCGATCGTCCCCCACACACTGCCTGGCTGTGGCAGGTGTAGCGCCCACGGACCCTGTGGATCGTCGAGGATGTACCGGATCACCTGCGTCCCGACCGCCGCGCAGTAGCAGCACACGATGAAACCGCGATCGACGGTGCTCCCGAACCGGCCGCTCGGCCAGACGAGCAGGACATGCGCCGCAACCGCGGTCCACAGATACGCCAGGCAGAAACCGAGCGCGAACAGCACGCCTTCGGCCGCACGGAAGAACTGCAGGTAGTACAACCCACCCCCGAGCACGATCAATTGGCCGGTCCGGGGCGAAGCCAGGCGAATCCACACCATCAGACCCGTGACCAGCACCACGACACCGACCAGCCGAGGCGGGAGTTCCTCCCACCAGGTCGGCGCCATCACCGACCACGACACCACCGTCGCCCACACAGCGGGCACGCAAGCAGCGGCGACCCCCAAACCGGCGCCGAGCCAACGCCGCTCGCGCACCGGCACCCGCCCGACACCGGCATCGTGGGCCACGGTTTCCCCCTTCACTCGCTGCGTCCAATTGATCAAATCCAGCGACGGCCAGCCAGCGCAACCAAGGTTTCCGCACAACCGTCTCCTGGACAGCCACGTGCCGGCGCCAGGATCTCTCGGAGGCAGCCCCAGCTCGGCCCTCCCACACTGGAAACGTCCACAGAAGAAGTTGAACCCTTCCTTCCTAGAACATAATTGGAGCAAACATGAACCGCCTCGCCCTGCAATGCCGTCCTGGCCCGGGTTCCAGGATCGTCGCGCTGGCCCTGTCCGTGGCCTGCGCGGGTGCCATGATCCTCACCGCCGCCCCCGCACACGCGGACGACTTGACCGGCATGCAGAAGTGCCTGTCCGGTGCCGGACCCGACGAGCAGTTCACCATCACCCAGACCGGCGGCGGGCACGCGAACTTCCCACCGGGGCCCGACCCTCACAACGGGATCTCACCGGGCAACGCCCTTCACGTGAAAGTGGAATGGACTTCACTGGTCAACGTCCAAGGTTGGATCACCGAGAACTACAACATGGACGGAAAGGCCGAGCAGGCGCCAGAGGGCTACCCATTCCCCGGCTGGCCCAAATACGCCAACGTCTTCCGGCTCAACAACAACCCCGGAGGCTGGGTCGCTTCCGGATCCGATCCCAACCCGTACAACCCGCATCTGCTCAGCGAACTCGCTGCGGTGAACTGCTTCGAAGCCCCGACCATCCCAGTTCGCCTCGGCTACGGAATCAACGACGACAACCTCGGCGACAACAGCGGTCAGTGGCGATGGACTCTGCAGATCTGGCGTAACGACGGACCCAACGACCAATAGCGTCCGCCGGGCGGACGGCCCGGCCGCCTGATGGCCAGGCCGCCCGCCCTCCCCGGCGGTGGCCAGCCCCTTACGCCGATGACCGCCTGTCGAACTTGTCCGGAGCCGAACGCTGTGACCCCACTACTCGAAGGAGAAAGGTGGATCCGATGTCCACTAACGACGAAATGTTTCCCTCGCGGCGCGCACTGCTGCGTGTCGCAGCGGGTGTCGGAATAGCCGCTCTAACTCTGCCTTTGATGGTAGAGAACGCCGCGCCGGCTTCTGCTACGCAGCGCCTGTGGAAGCGGTGCTCGCGTTGCAGTGGTCTCTGGTACACGGGCAACGGCACCCGCGGCGGCTGCCCGGCCGGTGACATCTTCGACGGTGGCCACCATGACGACGGAACCGGCGACTACATCCTGAAGGAAGACCCCGATGGTGGACAGGGCCAGTCCGGGTGGCGCTGGTGCCGTCGATGCCAAGGACTCTGGTTCGAAACTACTCCCGGCCAGTTCGCTGGAGTCTGCCCGTCACCGGACATCGTCTCTCAGCATGTGAATTTCGGCTCCGGCCATTACCGACTGGAAGACGAAGGCAATCGCGACGGGGCAGGAGGGCAGGCCAAGTGGCGCTGGTGCCGTAAGTGCTCGGGCTTGTTCTACGACGGGTTCTCGCCGGCGGCATCGGGCGTCTGTCCGGCCGACAAACAGCACCACGACATCATCGGCAGTGGCAGCTACGTTCTACGTTCGGCGGATTCGACACGTCTACCGAGACCGCCCTACTGACCGACCCCGCAACCAGAAGGGTTGGCACCGCCCAGGTTGGCTGTCAGACCGTCACCGGGGACGTTCAACCGTCGATCCGGAGGCGACGAGTCGGTGGGCCATAGAACCGACGAACATGGAACCCAGTCGCTGCCGCACTGTCCAACCTCGCCGACTGGGGTGTGCGCTTCATCCGGATCAACGAAGGCGAACCGGCGCCGTGGGCGGCAGCCCTGAAAAGCCTCGACTGACTCAGCCACAACATCAGAAGCTCGCGGCGCGCGGAGTCTGGGCCATGCACTCGCACAGAGCGAGCATGTGCTGGCCCGCCGTGGCCGTTCACCCGAGCGTATGCCGGTCCGGTCTGTCGCCCGACCCTCCTAGAGTCGGGCTGTTGTCACAGCGCCGAGGACAGTCGAGGACCTAGCCGTTGAACATCTACATCCACCACCACCGTGGTCGGCGAACGAGACTCGACGAGGCGCCCGAACTTGTTCTGACCTGCAGGGGATACTATTTCGACCCAATTCTGATAGTTTAGTCAGTAGCGATTCATGCTTCAGCAAGGAGGGGAGGGCCGATGACAGCCGAACCCGCTTCGCTGAATCGGGTCGACAGGCGCCGGGAACGCACGCGAAATGCACTTCTGTCCGCGGCGACGGCGTTCCTGGCCGACGGTAGAACCGCGGTGAGCATTCAGGAGATCACCGATGCCGCCGACGTCGGATTCGGGTCGTTCTACAACCACTTCTCCTCGAAGGACGAGCTGTTCGAGGAGGCCGTCAGAGCCGTCTTGAATACCTACGGCAGCCTTCGTGACATGGTTGTCGCAGATTACGACGACCCCGCAGAGGTGTTCGCAGTGAGTTTCCGGATGACCGGCCGGATGCAGCGCGACTTCCCCGAAGGTGTACGAGTAATCCTGCATTCGGGAACATCGATCCTCGTCCGCGACGAAGGCCTCGCTCCCCGAGCTCGCCGCGACATCGCCGCCGCGCAGGAAGCTGGGAGGTTCGATCTGATGGATGTCGAAATGGCCATGATGACAGCAGGTGGCGCACTACTCGGCCTGCTGCAGCTACTCGACCGTACGCCCAACGCTGATGCCGGCGCGCTGACCGACCAGGTGACCGGGCGGGTCTTGCGCATGCTCGGCATGTCGAGCGAAGCGGCGGAGCGGCTGGCTACAAATCCCCTACCTCGCAATCTGCCGAAACCCTTCGCGTAACCAGCGGCATCACCACGTCGGTCAGCAGATCGATCAGATCCGACAGCGGTGGCTTGGTCTCACGCAACATCGATTCGCGTGCGATGGCGTTGACCGTAGCGGCGAGCAGCGGGACGGTGTGCAGGGCGCGGTCGCCATCCAGCCCTATCCCGATCGTCTCGAGCTTTCTCTGGATATGCGCTGCCCAGTTTCCGCCGAGCTCCCTGCACTGCTTTTCGGTGTGCTCATGGACGCCGATTACCTCGGCAAGGGCGAACTTGGCCCGATTCGGCACGCTGTCGATCGAAACAAGGTAGGCGGTCAGGCCAGTACGCATGACTGCAGCGGGGTCGGCCGGCACAGTCGCCATGCTTGCCAGCGCAAGTGCGACCGCGGCCGCAGCGTCGTGCTGGACCTGGACATAGGTCGCGATGAGCACGTCGTCGCGGGTTTCGAACTCCTCATAGAACTGCCGCTTCGACAAGCCGGCGGATGTACAGATCTCGGCCAGCGAGCAGGCCATGTTGCCACGCTCGGCACAGATCCGGGCCGCCGCGTCCAGAAACTGCTGCCGTCTTTCCGCTTTGCGCGCCGCGACGGTCCTGCCCGCGTATCGCCTGGCCCCGGCCATCACTGCCCACCAACCTCTGGATTGTGGGGACGGCGGTCCCAGCCTCCTGTGACAAAAGCTGGGACCGCGTCACCTTCCGGCCCGCGCAGGCCGGAAGCCTCAGTGATCGCTGACCAGGTCGAGTGCAATGTCGGCGATCATGTCTTCCTGTCCACCCACCAGACCACGGCGGCCGGCGGCAGTGAGCAGAGTGCGCACGTCGACGCCGTAGGTGGCTGAAGCGTTCTCGGCGTGTCGCAGGAAGCTCGAGTAGACGCCTGCGTAGCCGAGGGTCAACGTCTCACGGTCTACCTGGACGGGCCGGTCCATCAATGGACGCACCAAGTCGTCGGCCGCGTCGGTCAGTTGATCGAGGTTCGCACCGTGATCCCAGCCGCTCAGGTCGGCTACCGCCACGAATGCTTCGAGCGGAGTGTTGCCGGCACCGGCACCGAGTCCGGCCAGCGACGCGTCTACGCGAGTCACCCCCTCCTCCACCGCGACGACACTGTTCGCTACGGCCAGAGAGAGGTTCTGGTGGGCGTGGATACCGATCTCGGTGCCCGGTTCGAGCACTTCCCGATAGGCGCGGACGCGTTCACGGACACCGTCCATGGTGAGTCGCCCACCGGAGTCGGTGACGTAGACGCAGTGCGCGCCATAGGATTCCATGAGTTTTGCCTGGCCAGCCAGCCCTTCGGGGCTGTTCATGTGGCTCATCATCAAGAACCCGGACACATCCATACCGAGTTCGCGCGCAGAGGAGATGTGCTGGGCAGCGATGTCGGCCTCGGTGCAGTGTGTAGCCACCCGGACCGAGCGCACGCCGAGGTCGAACGCACGACGCAGGTCTTCGATGGTGCCGATGCCGGGCAGCAGCAACGTCGTCAGCCGGGCGAATTGCAGGGCGCCCGCGGCAGCTTCGATCCACTCCCAATCGGTGTGGCTACCCGGGCCGTAGTTGAGGCTTCCGCCATGCAGACCGTCGCCGTGGGCGACCTCGATCGCGTCCACACCGGCGGCATCGAGTGCCGCAGCAATCCGTGCGACCGTGTCAGGATCGACGCGGTGCCGCAGGGCGTGCATGCCATCGCGCAGGGTGACGTCCTGCAGGAAGATCTCGGTGGTCGTCATTACACACTCTCCCGGGTGGATGCGGCGATGCGTTCGGCGACCTGCAGCGCTGCCGAGGTCATGATGTCGAGGTTGCCGGCGTAGGCGGGCAGGTAGTGCGCGGCACCCTCCACCTCGAGGTAAACGCTGACCTGGTGAGTGACGGGGGTGTCTCCGGCGAGCGTGTGCAGTGGAGCTTCGGCCTCGACCGGGGTGATCTGCACGTCCTGCTTCAGCCGATAGCCGGGCACGTAGGCGGCGACATCAGCCACCATCGCCAGGATGGACTCCTTGATCCGCGTGTGGACCTCGGGGTCGGCGTTGTCGATGAGCGCGAGCACGGTGTCGCGCATGATCAGCGGCGGCTCGGCTGGGTTGAGCACGATGATCGCTCGTCCGCGCTGAGCCCCGCCCACCGCGGCGATCGCGTTGGACGTGGTTTCGGTGAACTCATCGATGTTGGCACGGGTACCGGGTCCTGCGGACTTCGACGCGATCGAGGCGACGATTTCAGCGTAGGGAACTGTGGTGACCCGAGCGATCGCCGCGACCACCGGGATGGTCGCTTGCCCGCCGCAGGTGACCATGTTGACGTTGTTGGCCGCCAGGTGCTGATCCAGATTCACCGCTGGAACGACGAAGGGCCCGATTGCCGCCGGCGTCAGGTCGATCAGGCGTTTACCGAAAGGCTCGAGGGCTACGGCGTTGGCCTTGTGCGCACCGGCCGAGGTGGCGTCGAAGACGATGTCGATGTCGTCGAAATCGGGCAGGGAGATCAGTCCCTCTACACCGCGAGCAGTGGTTTGCACCCCCATCCGGGCCGCGCGGGCGAGACCGTCGGAGTCGGGGTCGATACCGACCATGGCGGCCATTTCGAGTGTGTCGGACAGGCGCAACACCTTGATCATCAGATCGGTGCCGATATTGCCCGATCCGATGACTGCGACTTTGGTGCGGCTCATTACTCCTCCTCCAATGTGAAGTCGACGGTGCCGAGCGGCCCCGAACGCTGTGACAGTTCGGCGTGTACACGGACGCCGGGCCGTAGGGGTGCCATCGGACCCAACGCACCGGACAGGACGACCTCGCCCGCCCGTAGTGGATCTCCCAGGTCCTGGGCGGTACGTGCGAGCCAGGCCAGTGCTACCAGGGGATCGCCGAGGCAGTCCACGCCCTTGCCGCGGGAGACAACGTCGCCGTCGATGGTCATGGACATCGTGATATCCCTCGGCTCGAAGTCTTCGAGCGAGAGCCGCTGCGCGCCGAGCACGAACCAGCCGCTCGACGCGTTGTCGGCAACCGTGTCGCCGAAAGTGATGTCCCACCCGGCAATCCGGCTGTCAACGATCTCGAGCGCGGCAGCGGCGTAGTCGACGGCGCCGCGGACGGTGATGGGGTTGAGGTCGTCTCCGGTCAGGTCGGAGCCGAGGACGAAGGCGAGTTCGGCCTCGATCTTGGGCTGCAGCAGTTTCGGCCGCTCCCTTGCCGGTGTTGTGCCCGCGTCCATGTCGTGGAAAAGCACACCGAAATCGGGCTGGTCGACACCGAGCTGCCGCTGCACTGCTGGCGAGGTCAGTCCGATTTTGTGTCCGACCACCCGCGCTCCGGCTTCGATCCGCCGACGGGTACCCAAGCTCTGAACCGCGTAAGCCAGCTCGACATCGTCGGAGCCGATCAGGTCGCGAACCGCTGCGACGGGCATGCCCAAATCTGCTGCGTTCGCGAGTCGTTCGGCAGCCGCGCGCACTGCTGGCAGCTCTTTGGTGGCCGTGGTCATCGTGCTTCCTCCAGTTTGACGGGCGATGCGGACCGCACGATGCGAAGCGGGCTCGGACTCTGGTTCGCTGACAGGATTTCGGGAGTGAGTGCGAGGCGGACGAGCAAGGCGGTGACCAGCTCGGAGCCCTCGGATTTCGCAGCGGTGCCGAATACGTACTTGTCCGGCCTCAGGAGAACCGTGCCGCCCAGGGAAACACCGGCTTTGGTGAACCAATGCGCCAGTTCGCCGGTATGGTCCTCGACGTCGAGGTAGTCGGTGGCGTCGAGGCGCGCATCCCCGGGCTCGCCCTGGGGGCGGCCTCCGGTCGGATACACGGTGACGAATCGTGTACCGAGTACCTGCAGGGCATTTCGCTGGGCGAGGCTCAGCCCCTCACGCGGATCGTTGCCGTAGCCGATGACGGCGAAACCGAGGCCGAGTGCATCATCGAATCGCTGATGCCGACCATTGAAGGTGCGGACGTCCGGTTGTGGCGCCAAGGTGCCTTCCACTCCGCGCAGCATCTTGCGAGGAAGTCCCAGATAGGAGCCGCGACGGAACCGCGGGGAAGGCTTCATCTTCGCCTCCCGGATCCACGTGTTGAGTCCGGGAACCTTCAGTGCGGTCGCCAACGCGACATCGCGAGCACCCGCCGCGAGCTTGTTGTCGATCGAGACAAGGCTCTTGTTCAGCACCGACAGGTCGATCATGGCCTTGGCGTGTGGCCGCCGTTCGGATTCGTAGGTGTCGAGAATGTCGAGACTGGCACCGTGGTGGACGATGGCGCTGAGTTTCCACGACAGGTTGTCTGCGTCGCGAACGCCGGAGTTCATGCCCTGACCGATGAACTGCGGGGTCATATGCGCGGCGTCGCCGGCGAGGAGGATGCGACCTTGTCTCCATTGGTCTGCGACCACGGCGTTGAAGGTGTAGACCAGCTTGCGCAATACCTGGACTTCGTCAGGGTCGACGTATTCGCCGATGAGGTGGCGGACCTTTTCGGGATCCTCCATCTCTTCTTTGCTCTGCTCATCGTGGAGCATGAACTCGAAACGGTGATGTCCGCCAGGTTGCGGGCATGACACCGTGGGCATTTCGGGGTCGCAGACGAAGTCGAAATACGGCAGGTGACGGAAGGCATCGATGCCGTCGTTGGCGATCAGATCGACCACGAGCCAGCGTTCGGGGAAGCTCGTGCCGGTCATGTCGATGCCCAACTGCGTGCGCACCACACTGCGCCCGCCATCGCATCCGACGAGGAATTTCGCCCGGACTTCCTCGGTGGTGGTCGTGTCGGTGTCGGCGTCGTGCTTGCCGTATCCGGTGCCCTGACATTCGGCATGTCGTACGAGTACGCCGTTGGCGTCTTGGTCGAAGCTGAGCACCTCTCGGCCCCGGCGCACGGTCACATGGGGATACCGGTCGAGGGCCTGCTCGAGCGTGTTCTCCAGGTAGGGCTGGTACAGGAAGTTCGCCACCGGCCATCCCAGCGGGCGCGAAGCCTGATTGAACTGGGCGAGCACCGAACCGTCTTTGCGTACCCACTGCACAGTGCAGTCCAGGTTCATCTGGGCCGAGGCTTCGTCGGCAACTCCGGCGGTCTGGAAGATCCGCATGCCTTCGTCGTCGGTATAGACAGCTCGAGCCAGACCGTAGAACTCCGGCTCGCGTTCGAGCACCAGAACGCGCACGTCGCGCCGGCCCAGCAGGTTCGCCAGGGTCAAACCGGTCGGCCCCAGTCCGACGACTACCACGTCGTAGTCGAACGATTTCATCGCGCCATGCCTCCGGTGAGTTGGGGGACTGTGATCTCGGGTGTCCGCAAGGTACGGACGACTTGCCGGAACTGGTTGAACTTGTCCAGTACGGTCTCGCCGACCGGGGTGTGGCCCCAGATGCTGATGCCCTGGTAGGTGGTCGGCTCCCACGTGGACTCGCGTTCCGGACCGACAACGATCGGGTTCCAGCCGACCTCGAGTTCGAACCCGGACGGGGTCACGCAGTAGAAGGACAGCTCTCGGTCGTTGGTGTGTTGACCGACTGCCCAGGCCATCCGGAAGCCCAGATCAGTGACTCTCTCGTAGGCCGCCAGCATGTCGTCGAGCGAACCCGACTGGATGTTGATGTGCTGCACGCGAGTCCTGATCGGATTGATCTTCACGCCGCGGATGTTCGCGATAGCGATCGAGTGGTGGCGCTCGTTCACCCGCAGAAACCTGATCTTGAGCTTGAGACCGGACACGTTCTCGTCGATGTAGTCACTGAGGCGGGAGTCGAAGACCGTCTCGTAGTAGCCCCGCAGTGTTTCCGGTTCCTTCGACACGATCGCCACGTGGCCCATTCCGGCTTCGCCGGTCACCCAGCCGGAGCTGAGCATGCGCAGCGGGTCGGGTGTGGTCACCGGGACGGTGAAGATCTCCTGCGTGATCCCTTTGGGGCCGGGAAACCGCCACAGCCGCTCTACGCCGCGGCGCGCGGCGTCCTCGGCACTGCCCTCGGTGATGGGCACGCCACGATCCGAGACCCGGGAGATGATGCGGTCGAATGACTGGTGATCGTCGACCTGCCAGCCGATGGCTGTCACATCTTCCTGTGCACCGTGCTGGACGAGGAATCGGCATGCGTGATCATCGAGACGGAAACGCAGCGTAGAACGATCCACTTCATCGGCGTGCATACCGATCGCGTCGGTCCCGAAGCGATGCCAATCGGTCAACCGCGAGGACTCCACGACGATATAGCCGAGGTGGACTGCACCGAAGACCGATCCGTCGTCGAACACCCCATCGCCGTTCATCGCTCAGCCTTCAAGAACTCGATCGCGAGGGCGTTGAACAGATCCGCCCGCTCCCACTGCGCCCAGTGGCCGGTGCGCGCGATCAGGTACAGATCGCAATTCGGCATCGCCTCGGCGAGCGCCCTACCGCCCGATGGCCGGTTGACCTTGTCATCCGCGCCCCACACGACCAGTGTCGGGTGCTCGACCTTCTTCAGGCGCGAATCACGGGTGAAGTCCATCCGCACGAGCGTGCGCAGTGCGAACAAGCCGGAGGGACGGCGCAACGGCGGGTGAGCGATCACCTCGGGGTCGATGCTTGCCCGGTAGCGTTCCTCGATCAGGTCATTCGGGACCGTCGAACCGTCGTACACCAGACATTCGCGGATGAAGCGGATGATCTTCTCGCGACTGGGACCGCTTCCCGGGTAGTAGTTGAGTAGTTCTTGTAGACCTTGGGTCGGCAAGGCGCGAGAAGAACCGACGCCGCCAGGGCCCATCAGGATCAGTCGCCCCACCTTTTCCGGTCGGTCCATCGCAAGCCGCAGCGCAGCAGCCCCACCGTAGGAGTTGCCGATCAGGTCCGCCGAGTCCACTTCCACGACGTCGAGGAACTCTCCGAGCACCCGAGCCAGGTAGCCGAACGGGTCGGACTGGTCGACCCATTTCGATGACCGGCCGTAGCCGGGCATGTCCGGCACGATCACCCGGAAGTTCTTCGCCAGGACGTCGATATTGCGCGAGTAGTTCGACAGCCCGGTCGCGCCGGGGCCACCGCCGTGCAACAGCACGACCGCCGGCCCGGTCCCGAACTCGTTGAAGTAGACCTCGCAGTTGCCGACCTGGACCGTTCGTCCGGTGTCGACACCCTTGTCGATGCTTGCCACGATGTACCTCCCAATGAAGTTGATATAATCATCACCTCCGATTGATTCCTCGTCAAGTGGTTTTGATGAAAGAATCAGAACTGGACTGTTGTCAGCCGATCATCGGGATGCGGTTCGCGGTCTGGCGATCCATCTCGGCCTGCATCGCATGGCGCACCCGCTCCGCGAACTCCGACGGCTGCTCGCCCGCCACAGGCGCCATCACCGGAAGCACCGTGGTGCGCACCTTGGTGGGCAGGGGGATGTAAGGCAGTAGTCCCGCGACCCCGGCGGTAAGCCCCCACGGCAGCGAAAGGGTCACCGGCAATCGCTTCAGCCTCAGCAGCTTGTCCAGTCGAAGCCAGCGAGCCAGCGCACGGCCGTCGGACAGGCAGATCAGCGATTCCCCCGCCCCCGAGGTGACTATCGGCAGGATCGGAACTCCCGCCTGGATTGCCAGCCGAGCGAACCCCGTCCGACCATCGAAGATGATCCTGTTGCGCCTGCTCCACGGCTTGAAGGCATCCACATCGCCGCCAGGAAAGACGAGCACGTGCGCGCCGTGCGCAAGCGCCCGAAGCGCATTCTCACCGGTCGCAGGCTCAGCGCCCAGCTTCGACAGAATCGGACCGAGCCCGAGCGCCCACGCCATGTGATGCGTAAGGGTGACCACCCTTCGCGGGTCCCCGATTCGGGTGTACGCCGCGCGAGCAGCCAACACATTGAGGTCGAAAACACCACCGAAGCCGTGATTGGCGACCGCCAGCGCCGGTCCCGTCGGCGGCTCGAGCACCCCGCCGATCTCATGACGGTGGTACCACCGGAACGCCCAGAGCAGAATACGGACGACAATCGGCATCGGCGTTGATTCGACCTGGCCCCCGCCCTGTGGCAAGTCTTCGAACGGCCCATCATGGAGCGGCTGAACACCACTGTCAGGCACTACTTCTCGCTTCCATTGCACTTTCGCTGCGCGGTGGCGCAAACATATTGACGATTCCGAGAACACGGGCCGGCCCGACGGCCGAACCCAATGGACACCTCACAACCAGCGAACGCATCTGTTCGCGACGACCTGGCCTGCCCTCCATGCCATTCAGTCGTGTACGCGTGTCATCGCAGCAGCGCGAACCCGGTTCCGGTCAGCAACATCACCGGCATAGCGGTGCCGGTTCCCATGTCCACCCCGGCCGCGCAGGAGGCGATGACGGTGACTCCGAAGAGAATCTGAACCGCTCCGACCCCGCGGACAATCCATAGAGGCGCGTGCTGGCCGGACATCGTCACGGAGTGAGCATTCGGGCGCGTCAAGGTTCTACTCATGACTTCCACCTCGTATCCGGTGCCGATTGACACGCGAAGCGATCACCGCCCGCGTAGTTGATGAGGTGATCATATTTGATGATCTAACCCATGATGTTGTGAGTTCACCCACTGAACCGCCTGGGGCGCCACCCCGGCACAGGCAGGAATCTCGACGGTAGGTCTGCCAACGACCGAACACCGGACCACGACCGGGTACGCCACACTGGGAGGCAATGAGCACCAGCATCCCGGCCAGCCGCCCGATTCGCCGTCGGCCACGCGACCGCCGCGCAACCATCCTGGCCGCGGCCGCCGACGCCTTCTCACAGGCGGGATACCACGGCACATCCATGACCGACATCGCCACTGCGGTCGGGATTTCATCGACCGCGCTGTATCGCCATTTCCGCAACAAGCAGGAGCTACTCGGTCACTGTTTGATGTCAGGCTTGGATTCGACGGTGGCCCGGCTGGACGCTGCCGCAGCCCATGACGTGAGCGGTCATCGGGTATTCGAAGAGCTTGTTGCTATCGCCCTCGAACTGCGCGGACTGCCGAGGCTGTGGCAGCTCGAGTTCCGAAACCTCGCCTCCGTACACCGCCGTTCGGTACTGATTCGGGCGGTCCGATTGACCAGGCACCTGCGCCGGGCAGTGCGCGCGCATCGCCCAGAACTACCCGACAAGGACGCAGAACTGCTGAGCTGGTGCGTTCTCTCAGTTGCGGTCAGCCCGTCATATCACCGCCAGGAGCTGCCGACAACGGCGTTCACATCAATACTCGAGGCCGCGATCCTGCGGCTTCTCACCACCGAATTGCCCCCAGGCGGCGCCACGCCTCCAACGTCCCGGCCGTCTACTTCGCCGCCGCACTCCGCGGACTTCGAGCGAGCGATCCGACCCGAGCGCCTCATCGGCGCAGCCGCACGCCTGTTCAACTCCCGAGGTTATGCCGCCGTAGGTATCGAGGACATCGGGGCAGCTGTCGGGGTGAGAGGACCCGCTCTCTATCACCATTTTTCGAGCAAGGCCGACTTGCTGAACGAGATCATCGTGCGCAACGAGCAGTGGATCGGCCTCTACACCGCCCGCGCGCTGGCCGAGGGCCGAGACGCTCGGGAAGCAGTGCACCTACTGCTGGAGTCATTCGTCGGATTCGCACTTCAACAACCGGATTTGCTCGGAACAACCGTCAGCGAGGTTGGACATCTGCCGGAGCCGCAAGCCGAGCACTACCGCCGGATCCATCGCGACGGGATCCTGGGCTGGGCTCGACTGCTGCAGTCAGCCGATTCCGAATTGACGCCGCCAGAGGCCCGGGTCCTCATCCAGGCGATCAGCACTGTCGTGATCGATGCCGTACGCAATCCGCGCGCCCTCAGCCGCCAGAATCTGGCAGGTGCGCTGATCGCTATCGGCGACCGTATCGTGCTGCACGACTGACACAGCGGCGCACACCAATCGACCGACTTAGCTGCCATCAACTTAACTCCGAATGTCCAGATTCTGAAGGCGACCGCGCCTAGATATTCACTTAGCGGTGAGTAACTTACGGTTGCGTAGCGGTTCGGTACGCAACCACAATTGCTCACGGCGCGTGCCGGATCCGCGCTCTCCACCTCAGTTCCGGTCACGTCGACCGGACCGTCGAAGGGACTGGGCCAGTGGGCCACTACAAGAGCAACGTCCGAGACCTCGAGTTCAATCTGCTGGAGGTCTTCGGGCTGGAGGACGTACTGGGCACCGGCGCGTTCGGTGACCTGGATGGCGACACCGTGCGAACGATGCTTGTCGAAGCGGCACGGATCGCCGAGGGACCAGCCGCGGCATCGTTCGCCGAAACTGACCGCAACCCTCCGGAATTCGATCCCGAGACCCACACCGTGCGGCTACCGGAGGCGTTCAAGCGTTCGGTGCGAGCGTGGCAGGCCGGTGAATGGTGGCGTATCGCGAAGTCCGAGGCCATCGGCGGCATCCCGGCACCGCGCATGCTCGCATGGGCTGTCAGCGAACTCATCCTGGGCGCCCAACCGGCGGCATACATGTACCTGACCGGGCCCAACATGGCCGATATCGTCGACCGCATCGGTACCGAAGCCCAACGTCGCTGGGGCAGGATCGCGGTCGAAAAGAACTGGGGCGCCACAATGGTGCTGACCGAGCCGGACGCCGGCTCCGACGTCGGCGCCGGTCGTACCACGGCCATCGAACAGGAGGACGGCTCCTGGCACATCGAGGGCGTGAAGAGGTTCATCACCTCGGCCGATGCCGACGACCTGCACGAAAACATCATCCACCAGGTCCTGGCTCGCCCCGAGGGCGCCGGCCCGGGAACCAAGGGCCTGAGTCTGTTTCTGGTGCCGAAGTTCCACTTCGACCACGAGACCGGTGAACTCGGTGATCGCAACGGGGTGTTCGTCACCAACGTCGAGCACAAAATGGGCCTGAAAGCCTCGGCCACCTGTGAACTCACCTTCGGCGGACACGGCGTGCCCGCCAAGGGCTGGCTCGTCGGTGACGCGCACAGCGGCATCGCACAGATGTTCCAGGTCATCGAGGAAGCCCGCATGATGGTCGGCACCAAAGCCATTGCGACCCTGTCGACCGGTTACCTCAACGCGCTGGAATACGCCAAGACCCGTGTTCAGGGCGCCGACCTGACTCAGATCGCCGACAAGACCGCTCCGAAGGTGACCATCAGCCACCACCCGGATGTCCGGCGGTCGCTGATGATGCAGAAGGCCTACGCAGAAGGCCTGCGCGCGATATACCTCTACACCGCGGCACACCAGGACCCGGTCACCGCGCTGCGGGTTTCGGGCGCCGACGCCGAGCTGGCCGCCCGCGTGAACGACCTGCTGCTCCCGATCGTCAAGGGTGTCGGCTCCGAGCGCGCCTACCAGTACCTGACCGACTCGCTGCAGACCTTCGGTGGCTCCGGCTTCCTGCAGGACTACCCGATCGAGCAGTACATCCGCGACGCCAAGATCGACTCGCTCTACGAGGGCACCACCGCCATCCAGGCGCAGGACTTCTTCTTCCGCAAAATCGCCCGCGACCGCGGCGTCGCTTTCGCCCATATCGCCGATCATGTCCGGGCAACCGCCCAGCCCGAATCCGGCACGCCTGAGTTCAAAGCCGAACGCGCGCTACTGATGACCGCACTCGACGACGTGCAGGCGATGACCGCCACCCTGACACAGCACCTGCTCGCGGCAGCGGGTGACAGTCGGGAGCTCTACAAGATCGGGCTGGAGTCGGTCCGCTTCCTGCTCGCAGTAGGCGATCTGCTGATCGGGTGGCGACTGTTGGTAGCCGCCGAAGTCGCTTCGATCGCCCTTCCCTCCGCTACCAGGGACAAGGACCTCTATGCAGGCAAGATCGCGGTTGCGTCCTACTTCGCCAGAACCGTCCTGCCGCGGCTCAGCGCCGACCGTGTGGTGATATCGGAAATAGATACCGCGATCATGGAGCTCGACGAGGCCGCCTTCTGACCTTCGGGCCGGCGCCGACCTGCCGCGGTCGGCGCCGGTCGGCATCCGCTCTTCGACGGAATACGGGAACGCAGCGTCTGCGGTGCGCGAAAATCGTTAGTGCTCAACGCGTTCCGGACGTCGAACCGGCTCGGCGTTCGAGCCCCTTTCTGTCGTAGAAGCTGGTTGCGACAAGGCCGATGACCAGACCGATCGCCAGACCGAGGAGTGCCATCCACACTCCGTGAGCCAAGCCTGAGCTCGCTCGGGCGTCGTAGTAGAGGATTGCCCGGACCGTGACGGGCCGCTCTACGTCGCCGGGCACAACACTGGCCGCGCCGAGGATGGAGACACGCTTGGTGAAGTCGCTCGGAATGACGATCGCCCCGTAGATCGTGCCGTTGAGCATTGCCCTGTGTAGCTCCGGCAGACCCATTTCACGCAGATCGACTGTGTCGGCAGGAATCTGCTGAACCAGCGCGGCCTCGATCTGATCACCCACGTTGACCTGTTGACCTCCGACGACGTCTCCGACGTCGAGGTTGACCAGTCCGACCGGGAAGTCGTGCAAGTTCCCCTCCGGGTCGACGATGTATCCCAGATACATCGTGGCCAGCAGCGCCGCGAGCACTGCGACGACAGCACTGGGCCGGAGCCACCTCATCAGGTCCTTAACGGTGATCGCCATGGAACCGTCTCCTTTCCTGACTGCCTGGCAACTACGTACTACCGACCATTTCGATCATCGACCACGAGCTCTTCGCAGGTCAAGCAACTATTGATGAAATTATCAGCACCTGTCGCCGGTGATCGGGAGATCAGCACTGCCACCACGGAGCTCGACCCGGATTCCCGAATCGGTCACGATCACCGATTCCGGCTGAAGTCCCAGCGGATAGTCGCGGAGACCTTGCATCAGCAGGTCTGCGATCTCGTCCGCAAGCTGCGTCGGGACACCGCGGGCGGATACCGTCTCGACCCGGATCGCCCCGCCTTCGATGAAGGGGCGCAGACGTACTGAGACCACTCCGACGATCCCTGTGACATCAACCGTGCCGTCGACGGCTGACGTGCTGACATCACCGGCCAGGCCATGCAACGTCCGCTCGATGTCTTCAGCACCCCAGTCGACGCGCGCTTCGGAGCTGCCCACGGTGGCCGAACCGCCGTCCTTCGACAGAGAGACCCGGTGCAGCGTGGTGTGGACTGCCATGCCCACCGCCGGCCCGAACTGGGCATTGTCGCCGTCTACGGTCAGCTCCGGGATCTGCCGGTCGATCAGACTGAGCACGACTGGACGCGTGCCGAGGTTCACGTCCACCGAAGAACCGAGGTCATCGTGCAGACCGGCAGCCAGACAATGCTCGAGGCGGTTCCTCAGGTAGAGCTCAGCGGACGTTATCCCGATCGTCGCCAGCACGAGCGCGACAACGAGTCCGAGCGTGGCACCGCGCGCGATTCTTCGCCGTGCGCTCCGCGCAGGGACGTGGTCATGACCAACGGCATCCAACTCTTGAAGCTTCATGCATCCTCCTCCAGACCCCTGCGGATCCAGGGATGATCCAGGGTGCCATTTGCATCACTGCACCAATAGTGACGAAATCATCATATATGACCGAAGCGGCCAAGTTGGGTGATTTCGCCCACCTACCGGCCGATGCCCGAGCAGGCGATATCGACAGCGAGCCGCAGGCCACCCAGTGTGCTGGTGACCAACTCTGCCCGGCCGCCGTGCAGTTCGGCCTGTTGCGCAACCAACGCGAGCCCCAGGCCCGAGCCTTCACGTGCGGCGCCGGTGCCGCGCCGGAACCGGGCGAATACCGCTGTCCGCTCGCCCTCCGGGAGACCGGCACCGTTGTCGTCGACCGCCAGCAGCACCCCGTGCCCGGCTCGCTGCACCGAAATCTCGATCCGCGTAGCCCGCCCGTGGCGTACCGCGTTGGCAATCGCGTTGTCGAGGATCAGCCGAATTCCGGCTGGGGAGCAATGGCAATCCGCTCGTTCATCGCCTGATACGCCCAGGTGGATTCCCGGATGCACGCGCGCCGCATCCGCGATCGCCAAGTAGGCCAGCTCGACCAGATCGGCAGGTTCATTCGCATGCTCGGAGGTGAGCTCGCCGGCAGCCAGCAGTTCCAATGCCACCAGAGTCGATTCCACTCGGCTGTGTTTTCGCAGTGCATCTCCGAGGATCTCCGCGCGCACATCGGCAACCAGTTCGACGTCACGCGCGATCTCGATATCGGTGCGCATTGCGGTCAGCGGAGTTCGCAGCTCATGGGCCGCCGAGTTCGCGAACGTCCTGGCTGTCTCGAGAGCGGACATCGTCCGCTGCTGCGCCGAGTCGATGCGCGCGAGCATCGACCGGACAGCAGCAGTGAGCTGTTCGGCCTCCCGCACACGGAACCACCCACCCGCCTCGGGGAGTCCGCCACCTTCGTCGATTCGGCGTGTCAGGTCCACCAGCGGTCTGATCGCCCGGCCACCGAGAATCCAACCCAACCCTGATGCGACGGCGATCGCTGCCGCGCCGGCGAGGAGCACGTGCTGGCGCTGCTCACGTGTTACCGATTCCGCCGCGGACAACGGGGCGGCGACCGACACAGAATGGGGGCCGATGGGCGATTGCTCTACCACCATGGTCTTGACACGGTATCCGGCATCCGCCATCACCAAGGTCTGATGCCCTGCGGGTAGTCGTGGGAGCTCCGTTGACGTACTCGCCAGGACAGTGCCGTCGTGAGAGAGAGTGATCGCCGCGATACCGCCGTCACTCAACCGGCCGATGAACAGCTGTGCCGTACCGACATTGGCTTCGACGAGCCCCGTCATGATGTCCAGCTGTTCATCGACATGCCGGATGTTGTTCTCCTCGATGGCAACGAACAAGAAGACAGCAAGGGCGCCGACGATGAGCGTGGTTCCCGTCGCGGCGGCCACCGCGACTCGCGTTCGCAGAGAAAGGATTCCATTCACGGCAGTTCCTCCCGTAGTACGAATCCCACGGCTCGCACCGTGTGCAGTAGGCGGGGGACGCCGCCGGTCTCCAGCTTTCGACGAAGGTGACCGACGACAACGTCCACGACGTTCGTCTGCGGTCGAAAGTCATAGCCCCATACCGTTTCCAGCAACCGGTCACGGGTCACGACCGAACCACGGTGGGCGGCCAGCACGCTGATCAGCTCGAACTCCCGTCGCGTCAGCGGAACGTCCCGGCCCTGCACCGACACCAGGCGTGCCGCGAACTCGATGCGTAGCGCACCCACAGTGACCGATTCCTGTGCAGCACTCCAGCCGCTACCGCGCCGCCGAAGCAGAGCATGTAATCGCGCGGTCAGTTCCACGAAGTCGAACGGCTTGGTCAGGTAGTCGTCGGCGCCGAGTTCGAGCCCCTCGACGCGGTCGGTCACCCGGGTACGGCCACTCAGCACACAAATGGGCACGTCGCTGCCGAGTGCGCGCAGCGCGGTGATGAAGGCCAGCCCATCCAATCCCGGCATCTCGATGTCGAGTACCACGACGTCGGGCATGCGCGTGCGGATCGCGGTCAGCGCCCCCGCGCCGTCAGCCGCGACACACACCCCGAACCCGTGTAGACGTAGACCGCGTTCCAGTGATTCACGCACATCGGCGTCGTCGTCGACGATCAGCACAGTCCCGTACTCGCCCGACACGGTGCGGACCTCGACTGCGTTCACTTCGCGCGTCGGCGTCGTGCGCGCAGTGGTTGCTGGGTTCACCTGAAATCTCTTCCTCTGCCGGTCGGACACTTCCCTATCGGAGGTTTACCGATTGCTTGAGAGTTCTCTGACAGCGATTGCTGATCAGAGCATCATCTGTGACGGTTTATACCAGCAGTGAGCAACTCCGCCGATGACGCCGGTCACGCTGCTGTCCCGACAACCCATCAGCGCAGACCGACGAAGGAGCAAGAAAGGTGCGAGTGAACGTTCACGCCGCGGCCATCGCGTTGGCTGCCGGTACAGCCATCACGATGGCCGCGGGCACGGCCATCCAAGGCATGACCGCGAGCAGTGCCGGAGCCGACCCGGGCTGCCCCGCCGTCTATGTCATCGCGATACCAGGCACGTGGGAGACCGGTGAAACAAGGCACACCACCGGCCCCGGCATGCTGGCCGGCGTAACCGATGGTCTGCCCGCGCACGAGCAGGTGGCCTATGTCGATTACCCCGCGACGGCCTTCCCCTGGGAGGGCAAGGCCTATGGCGCATCACAGAAGGTCGCCGTGGATACCGCACGGGAGATGATGCGCACCACTGCGGAGCGCTGCGCGAACACGCACTTCGCTCTAGTCGGCTACAGCCAGGGCGCGGACGCTGCCGGCGACCTGGCGGCAGAGATCGGACGTGGCCGTGGCGTGGTGTCGCCGGACCGCCTGAAAGCGGTCGGCCTGCTCTCCGACCCACAACGGTCACCGGCCGACATCCAGGTCGGCCCACCCGCCGCCGGCGTCGGCGTCCGGGGGTCGCGTCCAGAAGGGTTCGGGTCGATCGCTTCCCGCGTCCGCACCATCTGCGCGATCGGCGACCTCTACTGCTCGACAGACGACGAAGACTTCATCACCGTCATCGCCGGCAGCTTGGCCGGCATCTCCGACGACCACCCCGACGACCTCCCCCTCTACCGAGCCAGAGCAGCCGAATTGCTGGCCGCCCTGCGATCCACCGACGAACAGGGCGGACTCAGCGAACAGGCACGCACTGAACGCGCACGTCAGCTGGCCAACTTCTACGGATCCGGAACGCACATGTCGTACGGCAGCTACCGGGTAGACGGCAGTCACACCGCCGTCACCTGGCTCCACGACTGGCTCTCCGGACTCGGCTGACCTGCCATCCAGACCCTCCCCGGGAATCTCCACCACCACAAGAAAGAACAGAAATGCGCATCAAATACCTCACAGCAGTCTCTGCGGTCATGATCGGCGCGCTGGCCGCCGGCGTCGGGACCGCACACGCCGCCCCCTCCGAGGACCTCGGTGTCGTGAACTACACCACGGCCACAACCGACAAGACCACACTCATCCAGATCGACGCGGGCTCCCTGGTCGTCGAGGATGGCACCCTGAAGGTGAAGGCGCCGGACGGCAAGGTCCTCGCCGGCACCGAACTGAAGTTCCGCGTCGACGAATTCGTCTTCCCCATCGAAGCCGAGATCAAGGAGCGGACGGCGACGCTCACCCCGCAGTTCACCCTCGACAAGGCTCACTACGAGCCGATCGCACTGCCGTACGAAGATCAGGCCACTTGGAAGAACGACTACGACCGCGAGAAGGACGCGTGGAGCCGCATGACCAGCACCATCGGACTCGGCGCTTCGATCGGCGCGATGGTCGGCGGCATCGGCGGCGCAGCGGTGGGCTGCGTCATCGGCGGCGCGACGGGAGCGTCCCTCACCGGTGCTCTTGCCACCATGTTCAGTGGACTGCCCGCCGAAGTTCAGGGTTGCATCGCGGGCGTCGCGGCCGGCGGCTTCCTCGGCGTGCTGGCCGGCCAGCTGCTGATCGCCGCCCCGGTGGCGATTTACGCCGCGGTCCAGTACTTCACCACGATCAACCAGCCGTCGGTGAAGAGCGAGCAGCAGCAGAAGAGCGAGCAGCAGGCGAAGTAGCGCTCCGAAACTTCGGTCTGCCGGGCCGACCGTGTCCGTCGGCCCGGCAGACCGAACAGGACCCAAGATCACCGGTTCAGTGAGCAATTTGATCGCATCTGATATTTTCGTCAGCGATTGAGCGCGTTACTCGGCTCGATCAGCTCGATCGAACACTCCCACAACGCGGCATCGACCGCCGAGCGGATACCGACCATCCCGGCACCACCAAGTGCGGATCCGCGGTGCGGCTGAACCAACCGCCAGGAAGGACATACTCGTGAACGAATCCGATACACCGTCACGCGCCGGCGTGAGCCGCCGCCGCATGCTGGGTGGGACCGTCGCAGGCACCCTCGGCATAGCCGCGGCGACGGCCCTCCCCCTGAGCACGTCGACTCAGTTCGGCGCGGCCGGAACGGCCCGCGCTCAGCAGGCCGCGCCGAGCGGCACGTATCGCATCGACCTGCACTCCCACGTGCTGCCACCGGACTACCGGGCGGCATTGCTGTCGCACGGACACTTCACCATCGGCGGCTACCCGACTCCCGAGTGGTCACCCGAGTCCGCGCTGGCGTTCATGGACTACTACGGCATCCAGGCCCAGGCCCTGTCGGTCTCCGACCCCGGCGTCGGGTTCCTGCCCGCGGGCAAGGAAGCCAACGACATGGCTCGCTACTGCAACGACTATGTCGCCGGGCTCACCAAGCAACACCCCACGCGCTTCGGCTCGTTCGCGGTCCTCCCTATGCCGGACATCGCCGCGTCGGTCGCCGAGGCGATCCACGCCCTCGACGTCCTCCACGCCGACGGCATCGTCCTACTGTCCGCCTACAACGGCGTGTACCTGGGCGACCCCTCCTACGAGCCCTTGATGATTGCGCTGAACGAGCGCAAGGCCTACGTTTTCGTGCACCCCGCCGCGATCCCGGACGACGCCAAGCCAACCTTGCCCTTGCCCGACTTCCTCGAAGAGTTCACGTTCGACACGACCCGAGCCGCGACGATGATGATGCTGACCGGCGTCACCCAGCGGTACCCCAACATCCGCTTCCAACTCTCCCACGCAGGCGGCACCCTGCCGTTCCTGTCGTGGCGGATCGGCGTCGCGTCGGAGACGGCGATCGGCGAAAACTGGCCGCAGGGCCTGGGTAAGCCATCCCTGCTCGACGCGAAGACACAGATCTCGCGATTCTTCTACGACACCGCACTCAGCGCGTCTCCTGCCGCGATGTCGGCAGTTTCGGCCGTGACGAGTCGAGACCATATCGTCTTCGGTTCCGACTGGCCGTTCAGCGCGACCACCCTGCCACAGTCCGGAACCCATGACCCCGCCCCGGGACTCAGCGACATCTTCGATGCCGACCAGCGCATGGAAGTCGAGCACCACGCCCCGCTGCGCCAGCTTCCCAGACTGGCCGCGGCGATCAACGCAGGCTGACCTCCCATCCGCCTGCCGCCGGGCGCGCAGCGGCCCTCTGCGCGCCCGGCAGCTCCCTGAGCCCGGTTTGCCGATTGCCTTCCAGTCACAACAACCACATATGATTAAGTCATCACTATTGATCTTGACTGCGGAGGGGTCGTGCAGACAATTCTCATCACTGGCGCAACGTCAGGCATCGGCCTGGAATGCGCCATCCAACTCGCTCCTGGCACGCACCTCGTGCTGGTCGGCCGAGACGAAGCCCGGCTGCAAGCCGCATCGACAAGAGCCCGTGCGGCGGGCGCCGCCCGAACGGATGTGCTCCAGGCCGATTTCGCGTCGCTCGCCTCCGTGCGATCTCTCGCGACGACAGTACGCAATCGGTACGACGCGATCGACATCCTGATCAATAATGCGGGCGCGGTGTTTGCGTCGCATACCACGACCGAAGACGGATACGAAGCCACCTTCGCCGTCAATCATCTTGCGCCATACCTCTTGACCGAGTCCGTCAAGCCGCTGCTCGTGTCCCCGGAGTCAGCCCGCATCGTGATCACGGCATCCACCGCGCACTACCGCGGCAACATCGACTTCGACGACCTCCACTACCTTCGCGGCTACTCGACCATGAAGGCATACGCGAGGTCCAAACTCGCCAACGTCCTGTACGCCCGAAGCCTTGCCGCGGAGCTCGAACAGTCCAGGGTCACGGTCAATGCCGTTCACCCGGGGATGGTAGCCACCGGCATATGGAACAACGCCCCGTGGTTCGCCAAGCCGATCGTGGCAGCGGTCAAGCGCGTACGAATGATTCCAGCAGCCGACGGGGCTCACCGACTCACCGCCCTCGCCACGGACCCCGCGCTGAAAGACACCACCGGCGGCTACTTCGAGGACGGTGAGCTGCGCCTGCCGTCCATGGAGGCACAGGACCCGATCCTGGGGCAGCGTCTTCGCGAGGCCAGCGACCAACTTGTCGGTCTGCATTCGTGACGGAACCCCACACAGGCGCTGTGACGCCGGCGACCATTGGCTATCAGGCACCGGACCCAGTCCTCGTCGTCGACGACGACGTGCACATCCGCGAGTCGCTCGAGCGGGGGCTGACCCTCCTCGGCTTCGAGGTGCGTACAGCAGCCGACGGAGTCGAGGCGATCCATGTTTTCAGAAGCCATCCACCGGCCGCGATAGTCCTCGACCTCCAGATGCCGAATCTCGACGGACTCCAGGTGATTCGTGCGATCCGTGCGCTCGGTAGCGATGTACCGATATGCATCCTCAGCGCGAAGACCGGTCTCGCCGAGCGAGTCGAAGGCCTCGAGGTGGGCGCTGACGACTACCTCGTGAAACCGTTTGTTCTCGAGGAACTCACCGCACGTCTCCACGCGATGCTGCGCCGTACCCGCGGCCAGCAGGTCGTCCACCCACCTACCTTCACAATCGGTCCGCTTCAGATCAGCGACTCGTCTCGACGCGTCACGATCGCGGGCAAGGAAATCGCCCTGACGCGGCGCGAGTACGACCTGCTGCATACTCTCGCCCTGCACCACGGTCAGACAGTAAGCCGCGAGCAGCTCCTCGAACTGGTGTGGGGGTACAGTTTTCCGACGCAGAGCAACGTGGTCGGAGTCTTCATTTCTCACCTTCGACGCAAATTGGAATCAGGTGACCACGACCGATTGATTCACACCATCCATGGCGTCGGGTACGTGCTGAGAAGCGACCTGGATTAAAATTTGTCTCAGAATCAGGCAGCCAGAATCTTCACATCTGCTCCGTAGGATCCAATTCGAGCTGGGCGCCGCCCAGCCGACCAGTCGCACAACTGGATCCGACTACCCCAGAAAAGAGACGAAGCGTTGATCGCGCTCGCCCGAATGACATTTTGGCTGTCCCTGTTCTCATCGCTCGCAGTACTTCTCGTCTACACGACCGTGCCTCGCGCGAACGCCGCCTTCAACCCGACCGGAGTCGACTTCTGGGTCGACTCCGACATGGGGCCCGTCAAGAGCCGAGTATTCCGCGCGGCAGACGGCAACACACAGCGTGTGGTGTATGCCCTCGATGGCATGTGGGCACGCGAAGACCTCAACGGATGGGAAATCGAAACAGAGGTCGCTCGAACTCTGACGGAAAACAATATCAACGTTGTGATGCCGATCGGCGGACAGTCCAGCTTCTACATGGACTGGGACCGCCCCTCCCGTCAGCCGGAGAGCTCACCATCCGAAATCGCAAATATTTCGGTGGAAGCAGCGGAGACCGGCCCCGGAAAATCCTACACCTACACCTGGGAAACACTGCTGACTCGGGTACTGCCTGGCGCATTGCACGAACGACTCGGCCTGTCCCCGGTACGTAACGGCGTAGTGGGACTCTCGATGGGCGGAAGCGCTGCGCTGGCGCTCGCGGCCCACCACCCGAGTCAGTTCAGCTATGCCGCATCACTGTCCGGATATCTCAGCCCTTCGGCGCCGGGCATGCGCGGGGCGATCGCCGCGGCGATGGCCAAGGCCGGTGGCTACAATATCGCGTGCATGATCAGTTCGCCGACGTCCGATAAATGGGAACGAATGGATCCCATGTTCTTCGCGCCCGACTTGATCAAGAACGGGACCAGGGTCTGGGTGTCGGCCGCAACCGGTGTGCCGACAGAGTCGGGTGAGCCGAGTCGGGCGGCGGCAGAGGGATCAGCGCTCGAGACACTCTCCCTGAGCAACTCACGTTCGTTCCAGGCGCGGATGACCGCACTAGGGGCACCTGCTGTGACCTACGACTTTCCTTCCGCCGGCATCCACGCCTGGAAGTACTGGGAAGCCCAGGTGATCAAGATGCTTCCCACCTTGTCCGGGGCTATCGGCTGAACCGATCCGACTAGGTTCTGTCCTGTAAGTCATCGGAGCCAGAGGATGATCGCGGCGATGGTGAGTTCGGCCTGGTAGTAGACGGCGCGTTTGGCGTAGCGGGTGGCCAGGTCACGGAATTGCTTGAGTCTGTTGAAGCATCGCTCGACCACATTGCGCTGCATGTAGGTCTCATGGTCGAACATCGGTGGCCGACCGCCCGCCGATCCCTTGGCCCGTCGGCGGGCGATCTGGTCGTCTCGTTCGGGACTGACGAATCTGACTCGCCGGCGGCGCAGCGCGGCTCGGGTCGATGGATGTGCATACGCTTTGTCGGCAATCACGGTCTCCGGCCGTGTCCGTGGCCTGCCGGGGCCGGTGCGGGCAACGCTGATCCCGTCGAGCAGCGGCAGGATTTGCGGGTTGTCACCGGCCTGACCGGGTGTGAGCAACACTCGCATCGGCAGGCCGCGGCCATCGACTGCGAGATGGATCTTGGTACTCAGCCCGCCGCGCGACCGGCCGAGCGCTTCCCCATCGACGGCGATGTTTGCGCTTGTGGCGCCCCCTTTTTCCGGGCACCGGCAGCGTGCTGGTGGGCCCGGACAATGGTCGAATCCACACTCAGGGTCCACTCGACCTGCCCGATCGAGTCATCCTTGACGATCACCTCATCCAGAATCGCCTGCCAGGTGCCGTCGACGGTCCACATCCGCAGCCGCTCGTGGGCGGTCTTCCACGGCCCATATCGTTCGGGCAGGTCACGCCACGGTGCGCCGGTCCGGAGTTTCCACAGAATCGCATTGATCACCTGCCGGTGATCACGCCACCGTCGGCCCCGGCCCGATACCGGCAACATGGGCTCGATCCGAGCCCATGCCCGATCCGTCAACTCGCCACGACCAACCACGTTCTACAGCTAACACCAACCAGCACAACGAATTACAGGACAGGGCCTAGTCGTTGTTCGCTGTGGGTCTACGCCGTACCCACAGTGAACAACCGCCGACCGACAGCAAAGCTCAGGGGAAAGAACCACGGCGCCAGCCTGTCTCAGGCCGCAAGCATAGCTGTTCGATCAGCAGCTACATCACCAACCCATGGGGTCGCCCCGTGTCGCGCCCGGCCGTCAGCGACGTCGGCCGGCCACCCCACATCGACCTTCCCAGGGCAAGGCATAGGCCGACTCAGAGCTCAGGCAAGGGGCGCTGACTTATGTCGTGCGCCTCGTCCACACTCAACCCGAGCATCCGAAGCAGGTCTTCGGCTACCTGATCGACGGCCGCGGAGTCGTCGCGAGTCGGCTGTTCGTGCAGCAACTGCCCGAGACACAGCGCAGCGCCCGACACGATAACCAGCGCGAGCTCGACATCGCGCACGAAGAATCGACCTGCTCGCACACCCGTTTCGATATCTCGGCGCGCCCGTGCGGCGACTCCTTTGCCCGAGCCCGCGTAAACAAGTCCCTCCGCGAGCAAAACCTTGCTGGCGGTGGGCTCACGCCGATGGAGTCTGCCGGCCAAGCGGAAGCTCTGGGCAAAGACATGCGCCGGATCGTCGATCCCGGCCGTCAGCTCATCCAGCACGGCGCCTAGCCGGTCGAGGACCTCCCCCACCGCCACCTGCAGGAGTTCCTCCCGGCTCGAGAAGTGGTTGTAGAACGACCCCATGCCGACGTCCGCGGCCTGCGTGATCTCCAAAATGGGCACGTTGAGTCTGCCCTGGGCGATGAAGACCTGCGCAGCTGAGACGAGCGCGGCCCGAGTTCGCGCTTTTCGCCGCTCCAGACGATTGGCGCTCGCACCGTCATCCATCATGCCCTCCACTCGGAATCCATCGATCCCGACCTCGCATCAATGATCGCATACTCATAGTTGACGATATCATCCAATAGCCCTTGACTGACAGATACGTCTTGAGTGATGATATCGTCAGTCAAGCGAAGGAGTCACCGATGCATGGCCATCGCGATGCACACGCAGGGATACACAGCGAACACGGCGCCCTACCCGGCGAGCATCCCGGCAGACACCCGAATCCCGTCATCAAGGTCCTCGACCTCGCCTGGCTGGAATTCGAGAAGCCCGACCTGATCCGAGCCGAGGCGTTCGCCCACGCGTTCGGCTTCCGCACCGCGTACCGTGACCAGCACGAACTGCAACTACGCGGCGCCCGCGCAGGAGCTCCGTGCGTCCGGATCCGCCGCGGGGCCGTCTCGCGGTTCACCGGCCCGGTCTTCCACGCCGCCGACCTGACCGATCTCGAGCGGCTGGCGACAGCGCTCGACACCAGGACATTCCCGCTGCAGGAGTCGCTCGGTGGCTGGACGGTCGGCACGACGGACCCCAGCGGCCTCCGGGTGCGCGTGGTGGCCGAAACGCATCGCCTCGATCCCCTACCGACCCCTGCCCCGCTGGACTGGAACCGCGGGGACGAAACGATACGAATCAACAGGCCCCAGCGACCGCCGCGCGAACCCGCACCGATCCAGCGACTCGGACACGTCGTTGTACAGACCACTCGCTATCGGGAAACCCTCGACTGGTACCTCCAGTACCTCGGCCTCATCGTCAGCGATTTCCTCTACTACGACCGGCAACGCGAACGTGGCCCGGTTATGAGCTTCATCCGCTGCGACCAGGGGTCGATCCCGACCGATCACCACACCCTCGCCCTGACCCTCGGGCCGAGCAACCGGTACGTGCATTCCGCCTTCCAGGTGCCCGACCTCGACACCCTCGCCGCAGGCGGCGCCTACCTGCACGACCACGGCTACCACCACTCCTGGGGCATCGGCCGGCACGTCCAAGGCAGTCAGATCTTCGACTACTGGCGAGATCCGGACGGATTCATGGTGGAGCACTTCAGCGACGGCGACCTGTTCGACAACACCGAGGCACCCGGCTGGGCTCCGATGACCGCCTCGGGCCTCGCGCAGTGGGGACCGCCCGCCACCGCCGACTTCCTCGGAGTCGCACCCGGTCGGCACGCCGCGGCAGAACTCGGCGCGATGGTCAGCGCACTCCGTGAAGAAGACAACGAATTCGACCTCCGCCGCCTCGTCGGCCTGATGAAAGTAGCTCGCTCATGACACACACCGTTCTCCGGACAATCGACGGCTGGTGGCTGCACACCGGCGCGGGCGCGGCCCGCATCGAGACCAGCGCCACCACGACCGCCGAGCTGCTCGCCGACCGTGCCACGATCGCCGATGCCGCCCGCAACGCCGACCTGGTCCCGGTACACGAGCTCGCGTTGCTGTCCCCGGTGACGACCCCCTGTCGAGTGGTCGCTCAGATGACGAACTTCGCCTCCCACGTGAAGGATTCCGGCGGCGATCCCGACTCGGTACCACTCACCTTCTTCAGGAAGACATCGGGATCGATCAGCGGGCCCCACGACGACGTCATTCGTCCGAGCCACGTGCGGCTGCTGGACTACGAAGTCGAGATCGGGCTGGTGTTCGGCAAGGAGATGCCCGTCGGTGCCGAGATCGACGCCGACAACCTCGGCGACTACATCGCAGGACTCGTCGTCACCAACGACATCTCCGCACGCGACGTGCAATTGCCGCAAACCCAGTACTACGAGGGAAAGTCGTACCCGACCTTCACCCCGACGGGCCCCGCGCTGGTACTCCTGGAAGACGGCGAGCTGGAACGGTTCGTCGACCTGCGGCTGCGGCTGTGGGTCAACGGCGACAAGCGCCAGGACATGACCGTGGCCGACATGATCTACAAGCCGCTCGACACCGTGCGGGCGCTGTCCCGGTTCCAGCGCATGGACGCCGGAGATCTGCTCCTCACCGGCACCCCGGTGGGGACCGCGATCAGCGCGCCTGCCAAGCCGGTGGAGGTCATCGGCGCGATGCTGCCGCCCAAGATCAAGTGGAAGCTGTTCTTCGACCGCCAGGCCAAAAACTCGAAGTATCTCCAGCACGGTGACGTCATCGAAGCGGCGATCGCCACCGACGACGGCGCCGTCGATCTGGGCAGGCAACGTACGGCTGTGCGGTACGCACGGTGATCGCCTGGTCGGCACTCCCTGGTCGGATATCCGCACCTCGCGGCACCAGCGACAGGCCGACGGCATGAGCACTTCGATCGTGCCCGTCGCCATCGTGGGCGCGGGACCGACCGGTCTCACTGCGGCGACCCTGCTCGCGCAGTACGGAATCGAGTGTGTCGTCCTCGAGCGCTGGCCCGGTGTGTACCGCGGGCAGTACACCTCGACGGTGAGGTACGCCGGATTCTCACCAGGCTGGGCGTGGGCGAGGCTTTCGACGCGACATCGCGACCCGCTCTGGGCCTACGACTTCTGGACAGCGTCGACCATGAGGTCCTCGCACAGTTCGACCGAGATCCGAACGGTGGCTCCAACGGCCACGTCGAGGCCAACCTGTTCGATCAGCCGGTACTGGAAGCACTGTTGCGAGACAACCTCGGCCGGTACCCGTCGGTGACGATGCGGGGCGAGGTCGAGGTCACCGGCGTCATCGACGAGATCGACAGCGTCCGAGTCGAATACACCGATCGATCCACCGGCGAACCGAGCAGCATCCGGGCGCGGTACGTACTCGGGTGCGATGGCGCCAACAGCAGGGTTCGCGACGCGATCGGTACCGAGCTGCGCGAGGGTAGCTTCCGGCAACGATGGCTGGTGGTCGACATCCGCACCGCGGCGGACCTCGGTCAATGGGACGGCATCCAGCAAGTCTGCGATGCCACGCACGCCGCCACCTTCATGCGTATCGGCGACACCCGATACCGTTGGGAATTCCGGCTCGACGACGGCGAGAAGGCGGCGGACTTCCAGGACATCGCGCAGCTCCTGCCGCGACTCCGACCTTGGCTCGACGGCGTACCGCTCGATGCCCTCGAGCTCGTCCGAGTCGCGGAGTACACCTTTCGTGCCGCGCTCGCCGACCGCTGGCGTCTCGGCCGGATCTTCATCCTCGGTGACGCGGCGCATCTCTCGCCCCCGTTCATCGGTCAGGGCATGGGCGCCGGCCTTCGCGATGCCGCCAACCTGTCGTGGAAACTCGCCGCAGTGCTGCAGGGGCGCTTGTCCGACGACATGCTCGACACCTACGAGATCGAGCGTAAGCCGCACGCACAAGCCATGATTCGCCTGGCGCGGACCGTCGGCGTCGTCATGTCCGCGGGCGGCCGGCTCGGTGACCGGGTACGCCGCGGCGTAGGCATCTGCGCTCGATACATGCCGCTGGTGTCTCGCCTCGTCGCCTCCGGTGAGACACCCGCGCTCCACCGCAGCGCCCTGGTCGATGCTCCGCGCCGGTACCGCGGAGCGGTCGGCCGACTGATCCCCAACCCGGGGCTCGCCGATGGCCGCCGTCTCGACGACCTCATCGCGGGCCGGTACGCGGTGGTCACCGACGTGCCGATCGATGCCGCCCTGCGGCGAGAGCTCGAGAGCCGTCATGCCGTTGTCGTGGAGGCGACCTCGTCCGCGATCCTGAGCCGGTGGCTGCGGGGTTACGGCGCGGGAGCCGTTCTCGTCCGGCCGGACGGAACCATTCAGCAGGCGGGCAGCGAGTCGTCTGCGCTGTCTCGCGGGGTCGTGCGGCTCGACCGGCCGGCCCGCGTCTGACGAGATCGAAATCCCTACCCCCCGACAACTGTTCGCAGCAGTCGATTTCAAGTGAAAGAGAGTCCATTGCCTGTCACCCACACCGGGTTCGATTCGGTCGGCGCCCGATTTCTGGCCCAGTGCGACCGTAACCCTCAGGCAGAAGCGTTTCGGTACCCGGATCACGCTGACAACTGGCAGTCGCTGACGTGGTCCGAGACCGCGGTCCGAGCGCGCGAGCTCAGCGCCGCGCTGCTCGGCATGGGCGTCCGCGCCGAGGATCGGGTGGCTGTCGCCAGCTCGACCCGAATCGAGTGGGTGCTCGCCGACCTCGGCATATCGTTGGCCGGGGCGGCCGCGACAACCGTCTATCCCACGACGAACCCGGAGGACGTCGCCTTCATCCTCACCGACTGCGGCGCCGCGGTCGCGTTCGTCGAGAACGTCGAACAGCTGCGGAAGCTGCGAACAGAATCCGGCTTCGTCGGGGCGATCCGGCAGGTCGTCCTCTTCGACGGTGACAGCTCCGAACCCGGGGTGCTGTCGTGGACAGCGGCGATCGAGGCCGGGCGGCAGTACTTGACAGCCAACCCGGCCTCGATCGACGAGGCACTGGCACAGCTCGCCCCCGACCACCTGGCGACCATCATCTACACCTCGGGCACGACCGGGCGCCCGAAGGGTGTCGAGCTGACCCACGGGAACTGGCTGTATCTGGGAGCAGCGGTCGCCACCGAGGAGGTGGTACGGCCGGACCACGTGCAGTTCCTGTGGCTGCCGCTGTCCCACGTCTTCGGAAAGCTGCTCCTGGCGGCGCAGTACGAGATCGGATTCATCACCGCCATCGACGGCCGGCTGGACAGGATCATCGACAATCTTCCGGTCATCCAGCCCACGTTCATGGCAGCCGCACCTCGCATCTTCGAGAAGATCTACAGCCGGGTCGCCACCACCGCCACGGCTTCCGGCGGGCTCAGCGCGGCGGCCTACCGGTGGGCCTTCTCGCTCGGCATCGCCGCGGTGCGAGGCCGGCAGTCCGGAAAGCGGATCCCACCCTGGCACTCGGCCGCGCTCGCGATCGCCGACCGGCTCGTGTTCTCCCGCATCCGCTCGCGGTTCGGCGGCAACCTCGAATACCTCGTGTCGGGCAGTGCGGCATTGGCGCCCCAGATCGCGGAGTGGTTCGAGGCCGCAGGACTACCGATCCTCGAAGGCTACGGGCTGACCGAAACCACGGGAGCATCGTTCGTCAACCGGCCGGGCACCGCACAGATCGGCACCGTCGGAACAGCCTTCCCCGGCATGGAAGTCGACATCGCCGAGGACGGCGAGATTCTCCTGCGCGGTCCGGGCGTGATGCGCGGCTACCACAACCTCCCCATCCAAACAGCCGCGGTGATCTCACCCTCCGGCTGGTTCTCGACAGGCGACATCGGTCAGGTCGACGAGTCCGGCTTCCTCACCATCACCGATCGAAAGAAGGACCTCGCCAAGACCAGCGGGGGCAAGTACATCGCGCCGACAGCCATCGAGTCGGCCGTGAAGTCCGCGTGCCCGATCGTCTCGCAAGCTGTCGTCATCGCCGACGGGAGACACTTCGCCAGCATTCTGCTCGCCCTGGATACCGCGGTGACCGCATCGATGCAGCAGGAAGCGATTCGCGACACCGTCCGGACCTCGATCGATGCGGTGAACGCGTCGCTGAATCGCTGGGAAACGATCAAGGAGTACCGGATCATTCCCCGCGAGCTCAGCGTGGAAGCCGGCGAGCTCACGCCGAGCTTGAAGGTCAAACGTGCCGCGGTCGTCGCCAATCACGCCGCGCTCATCGACGAAATCTACGGCCGAAGTTAGATTCCAAGCGCGAGTCCGGATGAGGGGCATCACGTTCGACGCATATGTCGCTCGCCTATGCCCCTCATCCGCCCTGCCCGCGACGATCGATCGGTACGTCGACGCCCTCACTCGACGTACATGAGATACCACCGTCACACATCTGCGCACGAATCGGTACTGAATGTACGATCAGTTATGATTCTTGCGGCAACTCGAGGTGGAGGGCAGATGACAGCCGAACAGATCGCACCCACGCGTACCGATCGCCGCAGGGAACGCACGCGCAACGCATTGCTCGGCGCGGCGCGGAAGTTCCTGTCCGAAGGCCAGTCGGCGGTGAGCATCAAGGAGATCACCGACGCCGCGGACGTCGGTTTCGGATCCTTCTACAACCATTTCGATTCCAAGGAACAGCTCTTCGACGAGGCCGTGCAGTCCGCGCTGAAGGTCTACAACGAGATGCGGGACCACATCGTGGCCCGCTACGACGACCCCGCGGAGATCTTCGCGGTCAGCTTCCGGCTGACCGGTCGGCTGCAACGCCAGCTCCCGGAGATGGTGCGCGTCGTCCTCCACTCCGGCATGGGAGTGATGCTGCGCGATCAAGGGCTCGCACCCAGCGCGCGCCAGGACATCATCGCCGCCCAGGAGGCCGGGCGCTTCGAACCGATGGATCCCGATCTGGCCATCATGGCGGCGGGCGGAACACTGCTCGGACTGCTCCAGCTGCTCGACGCCAAACCCGACGCGGACGCGGCCGCACTCGCCGACGAGATGACCTATCGAGCCCTGCGCATGTTCGGCATGAACAAGCGGTCCGCGCAACGCCTCAGCTCCGCCCCGCTGCCCGAGCTGCCCACCAACCCCGACCTGCCCCTGCAGACCGGGGCGTAGGCCGCTGAGTCAGGCCCGCCGAGAGGCCGCCCGCGCGATCGCCCCGAAGGCGCGCCTGCGCAGCTCGCGGCGCGTCCGTGTCAACAGCGGAGCCGTCGGCACGGCGGCCGGTGCTCCGCCGAAGCGGGGAAGCAGCGCGGCGGCGTTGCCGTGGCGGATCGCGTCTCGAGCGTCTCGGCTGACACCGTCGAACTCCCCCAGTCCGGCATCGAACCAGGCCACTGCGGCCTGTGGCGCGAAGGGCCAGTCACTGCCGTAGAGCACGTGACCGGGATCGGCGAAGGCCAGCAAGCTCGGCAGCGCCGCCGCGCTCGAGGACAATGCGGTGTCGAAGTAGAAGCCGGCGAACTCCTCGAGCACCTCGACGGGACTGCGCCCGGTCTCGCTGAAGATCGCCAGCGCCATCCGGTGCGCGGCGTATGGTACGAACCCGCCGCCGTGGCTGAGGATGAACCGGATATTGGGATATCGTCGGCGAATCTCATTGCGGACGAGCAGGTACGCGGCGCGACTCGTGTCGAGCAGGAAGTCGGTGGCGAAGGGCGGCACTCCGTCCACGGTCGGTCCCGGCACATCCGCCGGATGCACGAACACCACCGCCGAACGCTCGTCGAGCACCCGGAACAGCGCGTCCTGGTTCGGCTGCCCGACGTACACGCCGCGCGCGTTGCTCAGCAGCACCACACCGTCGGCGTTGAGGGTGTCCAGTGCCCGCGTCGCCTCCGCGGCAGCCGCATCCACGTCCGGCCACGGAACCGTCGCGAAGAAGCCGAAGCGGTCGGGCTCCTGGTCTGCGACGGCCGCGGAGAAGTCGTTCACGGCACGGGCGAGGGTCGCGGCGTCGTCCGGGTCGGCCAGAAAGCTGGTTCCCGGGGTCGACACCGACAGCACCGCCGCCCCGATCCCGGATTCGTTCATCATCTCCCGGGCAGAGTCCACCGACCAGGCCGGTACCTCGCGTCCACCCGCGGCGCTGATCCCCTGACTGATCAGCGCCTCCCGATACATGGGCGGTATCAGGTGCTGATGTACGTCGATCCGATCCATGGACAGCAGCTTCCTCTCATCTCCGTTGCGTTCGTCACGTGACGAAGGCAACGGCATTCTTTGATAAGTTCATCATATATGAGTGATGTGTCATCCGCATCCTTCTGTTCCGAACTTCCAGGACTGGGCAGGCAACGCCCTGTCGGTGACGGCATCGAGTGCAGGAGCTACTGCATGGCGGCCCGCACCTTCTCCACGGCCGAGTTGAAGACGGCCTCGAACGCGCTCTCGCCGCCCCCTGCCAGATTCTCGGCGCGAACGACGATGGTCATGCCGCCGATGACTGCGCACCCGGTGTAGGAGCTCGTGGCCATGGCCTGCTGCCCGACCACATCGGAACGGACCGCGGTGTGGAATGCGGTGGCACCCAGCGCATTCAGATCGCCGGGCGTGGACAGGGTCGAAATGTCCACGCTCGTGCTGCTCACTTCTTTGCCCAATACCGATGCGGACACAGTCATCTGTCCGCATCGGGCAAGGATGTCCGAGATCGAGGCCAGGTCTACGGCCGTGTCGGAGATGACTTCCGTGAAGACGATGCCATCGACGGTCTGCGCGCCCGCGAATGACGCATTGCCGGTGAGCTGCTGCAGCTGATTCGCGAGGTCCTTCTGCGCCGGTCCGCATTCTGCCGGCATCACGGTCAACGGTCCGGCGGTGGTGCTCCAGTCAGCGACCCCCGCCGCGGTGGCGAATCCGTCGGCGATCCGGTCTTCCGATACCTCGACCGGGGAAGATCCAGCGGGCAGTTCACTCGACGTCAGCAGCAGCTGATCCCGAGCTTCGTCCGAGCTTGCTTGCGTGCCCGAGGTGAGCCCGGCGGTACCGGCGGCGCAGCCCCCGACCAGCAACGCGGTGCAGACCACCGCGCCGGCCCACCAGCGCCCAATCCGTCGTCGTGCAATCACGTTGTCCACTCCTTGTCACCGGTTGGGGTCGAATGCTTCGGTTCCGAACACGAGGCGCAGCCCGGAGATCCCGGAATGCGCTCGTGCGTAGGCGAATTCACGACTGAGGTCGCCGATGTTGTTGACGATGGGGAGCCCGATCCCCATCGTCGAGAGCGTGCCGACGGCCCGTCCTTCGCTGTCGAGGAAGGCGGCCCCGCTGTCGCCCGGAATACCGGGGGTCGGCGATTTCAGCGCGTGGGACCAACCGCCGAGAGAGCTGTCATCGGCGAAGCTCTCGCCTCGCTGGGGCGACAGCGCCGCGAGACCGGCGCGCAAGCTCGAGTTCCCATAGCTGTAGACGCGGTCCCCCGCGGGCGTGCCGGTGGTGTTGAGCCCGGTCGGGCCACCCCAGTAGGGCAGGCTCGGGTTGACCTGATCGACGAGTGCGGGGTCGATCTCGATGAGCGCGAAGTCGTTGTACGCACACGCGTTTCGATCTGCCTCACCGAGTTGCTGCATGGTCAGCCAACTGCTGTAGGCCAGCCGGCCGGTACCGATGTTGGTGCCGGCGCCGCGGAGTGAGCCATGGCGAGTGAACTGGACAGCGGTGTCGAGCGGCTGACTCGTGGCCTGACATCCGTCGGTTTCGGTGGACTCACCCAGGGTGGCGCAATGCGCGGCCTGGCCGAGATAGACCCCACCGGTGTCGTCGACGAAGACATAGTTCGTCGTGCATTGCCCAGCTCCCTGCGTGTTCGCCTGGATGCCGGGCGTCAAGACCGCGGAGGCGGCAGCCGCCCATCGATGTCCGGCGTCGCCGGGTACGACCGCCTCCACCGGAACGGCACTTGGCGTGGCGTGCGGGGTTCCAGCCGTTGAGTTTCCGTCGCTCTGATGCGTCCCGCCGGGGATGCCACACCCGGCGGCCAACAGCGCGGCGGAGAGCACGACCCCCATCGCGGGCACGGTGACGAGGCGGCGCAGATTCGACATCCCCAACCGCTCCTTTCTGATTCGATTCACTCGATCCGACGCGTACACAGACGTTCGCCGCATCTATTCCGGAGTGGGCTGCTGGTGCGGTGCGAACAGCAGCGCACCGACACCCGCGACAGCGACGATGACGCCCACCGCGATCAATGACGCCGTGAGCCCGTTGATGAAGGCCGACCGCACCGCTTCGGCCAGCGCCGGGCCTTGCGGACCGATCAGACCCGCGACATGGATGCCTGCCGCTGGGGATGACTCCACCGCATGGACGGCTTCCGGCGGCAACTGGTCGACCGATGGCAGTGCCGACTTGTAGTGACTCGCGAAGACCGACCCCATCAGCGCGATACCGACCGCGGAGCCGACTTCGCGGGTCGCGTCGTTCATCGCCGAGGCCACGCCTTGTTGCTCGATCCGCAATGATCCGACGATGACCGCGGTGCCGACGGTGCTCGTCAGACCGACGCCCAGCCCTGAGACAATCAGGCCGCCGAAGAACGGGAGGTAGCCGGAGTCGACCTCCAGGAACGACAACGCGAGCATGCCGGCGGCGAGCAGCAACAGCCCGGCACCCATCACCGCCTTGATCCCGACAATTCGGGTCAGTCGCGGAGTGAGGACGCTGGTCGGCAAGACCACCACGGCGATCGGGACCAGCGCCAGGGCGCTCTTCAGCGGGCTGTAGCCCAGGATCAGCTGCAGGTACTGCAGTCCGACGAAGAAGAACCCGAAGACGGCCATGAATTGCACAAGGATCGTGATCGCGCCGGCCCGGAATCCCGGGATTCCGAACAGCCGTGGGTCCAGCAATGGGTGGTTGTTGCGGAGCCCCAGCACCGCGTACAACGTCAACGCGACCGCCGAAACCGCGAGGCTCACAACGACGGGCCAGCTCGTCCAGCCCGCCTCGCTGCCCTCGATGATTCCGTACACGAGTGCGCCGATCGCTACCGCACTGGTCCACGCCCCCGGGTGGTCGAGCGGATGCCGTTCCTCATCCTTGGTGTTGGGGGCCAGGATCAGCGCCGCCAGTCCGCCGAGAACGGCGACCAGGGCACTGGTGACGAAAATCGAGCGCCAACTCCACTGTTCGAGAAGGAGTCCCGCGCCGAGCAGGCCGATGATCGCGCCGGCTGCCGCGAATCCCGACCAGATCGCGACACCGCGGTCCCGGCGGTTGGCGGGAAAGGCCGCTGTGATGGTCGACAGCGTTCCAGGCATGATCATGGCGGCGCCGACGCCCATCACGGCGCGCCATCCGATGAGCAATTCGGTGGTGTCGACCGAGGCAGCGGCAAGGGACGCGATCGCGAATACGATCGTGCCCGCGATCAGGATATTCCGGCGACCGAATCGGTCGCCGAGTGCGCCGATCGGTAGCACGAGCGCGGCTAGGGCAACGGTGTACGCGTCTGCGATCCAGGTCAGCGATGTCGTGGACGCCGAGAGGTCGATGGCCAGGTCCGGCATCGCCAGGTTGAGCGCCGACACCGAAGCGACAACCAGCACCAGACAGGTGCACATCGCGAAGAGGACTCCCCCGGTACCGGCCCGTCCGGCAACCGCGTTACCGGACGACGGCAAAGCCCGCGACGCGAGTGGTTCGTAACCCATCTTTCCTCCTGACAGACGTATCGAGCTCGAGCAGTGCGTGTGGCCGGCCCTGGACAACCGGCCCGAAGAGCAGGCCTTCCGTTCACCGATCCGTATAAGGCACGCAGCACGCGGCCATGGTGACTATTTCATCAATAATGATGTCAACATCCAACCAGGGCAATGATAGATCGCTCATGAGTGACGGACATCATCCATACCGTTCCAGTTTTGAGCTCGCAGACCCGACCACCCGCCCCCATGCCGAGCAAGTCACGCAGCCTCACGGTCGATTCGAGCACCGAGCAGAAGGCCGGGAGCGCGACCGGGTGCGGGCATCGATCGGACGCGGTGCCACCCACAAGCCGAGTCATCGGTCAAATTTGATGGTTTCATCACCTACTCTGCTGTTTGCTTCTATCATCTGTGACCATCTCATCACTTCTTTCGGTTCGAAGGGATCTAATGCTGGCCAGAAACAGGACCAGGGTCCGATGGCGATATGGGTTGGCGGGTGGGGCGGCCGCCCTTGCACTCAGCGGCTGCGCATCCCTGCCCGAGTCGACACCCGCAACCGAGATCACGGCCGACTTCGAGAACATCGCCGGCATGTACGAGGGCAACGACGTCATGGTCCTCGGACTGGCCGTCGGAAAGGTCGACAAGATCATTCCCAAGGGCACCTACGTCGAGGTCCACATGACCATCGACGGCGGAGTGAAGATCCCCAAGGAAGCGATCGCCGCGATCATCTCGCCCTCGATCGTGACCGACCGCCACATCGAGATCACCCCGCCCTATACCGGCGGTGAGGCGATGAAGTCCGGTGAGCACCTGCCCAAGGCGCGCACCCGCACCCCGGTCGAGCTGGACACGATGATCAAGACCATCGACCAGTTCTCCGCCTCACTCGAGCCCGAACCCGGCCATGAAGGACTCGGCCCGCTCTCGGGCCGGGTGCTCTACCCGGTACTCAACGGCAACGGCCAGAAGATCCGCGAAACCCTCGACGCCCTGTCCTCGGCGTTGAAGGTCGGTATCGACAACAAGGACGCCATCTCCACCATCATCATCAAGCTCAACGAGCTGACGACGATGCTGGCCGACAACGACCAGTCCGTGCGCGATTTCAGCAACCGGATGACCGCCATGTCGGGGCTACTGGCCGAACAGGCCCCCGGCCTGCAAGCCACCCTCGATCAGCTCAACGCGTTCCTGGCCAACACCAGCACCACATTCGCCGGGCACCAGGACGAACTCGCCGCCTCACTCACCGGCCTGACCAACGTCACCAACCAGCTACGCGCCAATTCCGGCGCGATGATCGAACTCGTCGATATCGTGCCGCTGCTGATGCAGAACATCGACGGAACCATGGACAAGGAGGGACGCTACTTCCGCACTCACGCACTGATCGGTCCAGCGTTGTCGGGTGAGATCATCAGTGTCTTCTGCGAGCGGATCCAGATGCGCGCGGACGGCTGCCGCACGGGGAACATGCAAGACTTCGGTCCCGACTACGGCCTCACAGCCGCGCTGCTAGGTCTGACAAAGTAGCTCGAAATCGCCCTCGCCCCAAGCACGCTCGGCAGTTCAACCTGGATGCCCGCCATCGGGGGCTCTAGCACGACCACGTCGTCGTCGAAGATCCAGAATCCCGCAGAGCCGACATCGCCGCGTTCGTGCACCAAAGGCACGACGCCCAGCGAGATCTGCGGTAGTGCCATCACTTCCACCAGCCGCACGAGCTGGCCGGCCTGCACCTGATGTCAGCTGGGCAGGCCGACCTCGTCGAAAGTCTTGTCGGTACGTATACCGCGGAAGCTGGGGTGTCGGAGCAGACCGTCGGCGCTGATCTCGCGGTCTAGATGACCCGCCGCCGGCCGCGGCGGTGCGGGCCGTGTGGTGACATCGCCGCCACCGCGACCGCCCGGCGCTAGCCTCGACATCATGACTTCCGAATCTCGCGTGTGGGCCGTGACCACGACGTTGCCTACCAAACACGACGCGCACACGATCGCAGCGAGTGTCGTCGGTGATCGTCTCGCCGCTGGTGCCGAGATCGTCAAGCAGGACAGCGTTTTCTGGCACCTCGGGAAAGTCGGCACCGGCCCGGAGTGGAGGTTGACGTTCCGCGTCGCCGCAGCCGGTCGGGACCGTCTCGCCGAACGCATCGCGGAGTTGCATCCGTGGAGCGGGCCCGAGATCAGCGCGACACCGGTGCCGTGGACGATCGAGAAGTACGCCGAGTGGGTTGAAAACCCTACAGTTTCGCAGGAATAGGAGCCCGCGCTGTTGTTGCGCGGGTGAGGAGTTCGGGCCCGGCGGTGACGCCCATGCCGACGCACCGCTGCGCGACCTCTCGGATTCGATTCAATGGCCGCGGAGAACGGTCCCGACGCGGTGAGTATCGGCGAGGTCGCAAGGCTCGCCGGGGTGCACGAGTCCTCGATCTATCGACGCTGGGAGACCCGGGAACACGTCATCCTCCACGCGCTGCTCAGCTTCAGCTCCCAGCACTTGCCGATACCCGACTCGGGGTCGGTGCGTAAGGATTTGATCGAATTCGCCCGCTCGATTGCGACATACCAAGCAGGCCCCCAGGGGATCGCGTTGGCGCGGGCAATGGCTGCGCTGATGACGATTCGGTGCTGGCAAGCAGTCGGATCGAGTTCTGGCAGTCACGATTAGAGCTCGCACGGGTAATGATCGACCGTGCCGTAGCGCGGGGCGAAGTTCCCGAAACCGTCGACGCAGCAATGGCTCTGGAGGCGTTGATCGCGCCAGTGCACTTTCGTGCACTACTGACCCACCAGCCGATTGACGAACCCTTCCTCGAGCGTGTGGTCGATCAACTGCTCCAAGGGATCGGCCGATAGGAGCCCCGGTCTCGGGCATGAGCTGTCCGGGCGCCTGCGAGTTCCGGATCAGTCAGAAGTCCTCCGAATTGCCGGGAACCTACACCTAGGAAACGCCGCCTCTTCTCAGCTCAGAGCGAAGTCCGCCTCGACTACCAGTCGGCCAGAGCAGATTCGCAGGTCGCCCGCGTTCCCTTCTTCGATGTGCCCCGCCGAGGGTGGCTGACAATGATGCACCCGAGAGTCTTCCACGCCGTGGGAGCCGCCGACAGGAGCCTCCGAGGGGGGTTCGAGATCGTGGTCGCCGAAGGCGCTGATGGCGAGACGCTCGCGCGATGCCAAGCCGAGGTGCTGTGGGAGTCCGGGGTGGTCGGAGACGGCCGCGGGCTCCGGTAGTCCCGGGACAGGGCGACGGTGCGCCCGGGCAGTCGGTAGACGACGTGGGAGCCGGACCTATCACTGCACACCTGCGGGATTCGAGCCGGTTTCACCGTGGGCCGGGCGTGAAACCGCGGCGGAACCACGGTGAATCCGAGGGCGCGCACTCTTCTTCTCGACAGCGACCGAGTGGTCGCGAACAAGGAGAAGATCATGAGCACCAAAGCAATTCGCGCCGGCATCGCCGCACTCGTCGTCGCCACCACCGCCATCGGCACCGCCGCTTGCGGCACCACCGCCGCCACGCCGGCCAACGCCACCCCCGAAGCCAGTCAAGCCGTCCAGCAGGCTCTCGAGCGTGCGGTCGCCACCGGTCTGCCGGGAGCCGCGGCCGAACTGCGTGATGGCGATCGTTCCTGGTGGGGCCGAGCAGGTGCCGGCGATATCACCGACGGCCGCCAGCAGCGGGCCGAGGACCGTATTCGGGTCGGCAGCATCTCCAAGGCGTTCACCGCTTTCATGACACTGCGTCTTGTCGCCGAGGGCGAACTGAGCCTCGACGACACCGTGGAGAAGTGGTTGCCCGGCCTGGTGCAGGGCAATGGCAATGACGGCGGCGCGATCACACTGCGGCATCTGCTGAACCACACCAGCGGTCTGCGGAACTTCCTGGAGGATCAGACGATATTCGACAACTTCGTCGGCCAGAACTACCTGGAACACCGTTTCGACAACCTGGGACCGGTCGAAATCGTCGAGATCGCAGTGAAGTTCCCGCCCTACTTCGCCCCCGGCGGCGGCTTCCGCTACTCGAACGTCAACCACGATCTGCTCGGCCTGATCATCGAGAAGGCGACCGGGCGAACCTTCGCCGCGGAACTCGAACGACTGGTCGTCGTGCCGCTCCAGCTGTCCGGCACCTACCTGCCGCCGGACGGGGAATTCACGATTCGCGGTCCGCACTCGCGCATGTACTCCAACCTCGCCAGCCTCGACCCCGCCGCCCCGGTCCACGATGTCACCGACATCAATGCCTCCTGGGGCTACGCGGCTGGTGGAATCATCTCCACCACAGCCGATCTCAGCCGATTCCTGGAGGCGATCCTGCGCGGTGAACTATTGCCGGCGGAACTGCACCGGGAAATGTGGACGACTGTGAGCACCGAAGGTGCGGGCTGGATTCCGCAGACCCGCTATGGCGCAGGCATCTTCGAGCAGACGCTGCCCTGCGGCACCACGGCGTACGGCATGGCGGGCGCGATCAACGGCGCCTTTACCTACAGCATGGGCACCCGCGACGGCGAGCGGACCATCGTGGCGACCGTGAACGCCGACCACGGCACCGCGCTGGGTGCGCTGACCGATATCACCTCCGCCGCACTGTGCCCGGCCAAGTAGCCAACTCTCCCGCGATCAGAGGACTTCCACGCCATGACCATTCGCGCCTACACGCTTGCCGCCGCCGCGCTCATCGCCGCGCTCGGGCTGTCCGCGGGCACCGCGTCCGCAGACTCTGCCGAGAGCGTCGGGTTCACCGCGACCAGTGACACCACCACGGCCACCATCACCATCGATAGCGGTTCCATGTCCGTCGAGGACGGGGTATTCAGAATCGAGTCCGCTGGCGGGAAGCTGCTCGCCGGAACCGAATTACGCTTCCGCGTCGACGATTTCGTCTTCCCGATCCACGCCGACATCAGTGCGAATACGGCCACCCTGACCCCGCGGCTCGATCCTGTTCTCGCCAGCTACCAGCCGGTGGCGCTGCCCTTCGAAGACCAGTCGGGCTGGCGCACCCCGTATGAGCGGGAGCAGGCGGCGTGGGCGCGCATGGCCAGCACCATCGGCCTCGGTATCAGTATCGGCGCGCTGGTCGGCGGCATCGGCGGCGCGGCAGTGGGTTGTGTACTGGGCGGACTCGCAGGCGCCACGGTCGCGGCCGCCACCATCGTCGGACTGTTCGGGCCGTTCCTTCCCGCTGCGGCCCTCGGGTGTCTCGGCGGTGCGATGGCGGCCGGCGCGCTCGGCACCATCGCAGGACAGCTGCTGGTGTCGGCCCCGGTGGCGCTCGCTGCGGTGACGCAGTATTTCGCGACCATCAACTCGCCGATGCCCGCATCCGCAAAGTAGCCGGAGTTCGAGCTCACCTAGTGGCGCGCCGATCGGTCGGCGCGCCACTAAGGTGTGAGGGTGAGAATCGAGTTGACGTTCCTGTCCGGGGTAGCGCTGTCCGGCCGGGAGATCCACGGGGCTCGTTCGCGGGCTCTGCTCGCACTGCTCGCCGGTGAGTTGCGGACCGGGGTCAGTGCCTCGGCGCTGGTGGCGGGGATCTGGCTCGATGCCATGCCGGAGAACCCGTCGAAGGCGCTTCAGGTGCTGGTGTCGCGGACCCGCTCGCAGTTGGGTGCCGAACTCATCGCGAGCACATCGAATGGGTATCGCCTGAATCTGGTTCCGGAGCAGGTTGATTCGGCCGCGCTGGAGATCCGGGCGGCGGCGGCACAGCGGCATGCCCGATCCGGAGACCACCTCGCCACCCTCGAACAGGCGGAGGCGGGGCTGGCGCTGTGGGACGGTTCGGTCGAGGAGTATCCCGATCTCGACGATCCGGTGACCGCGCTGCGTGCGAGCCGGGCACCCGCGTATCGGACCTTGCTGCGACTGCGGGCGCTGGCCTTGTCCCGCACCGGCAGGTACGCCGAGGCGGTCGAGCCGCTGATGGAAATCGCGGCGGGTGCGCCGCGCGATGAGGAAGTGCTGGCGGAGTTGCTGCGCGCGGAGGGTGAAACGGCCGGGTCCGCCACCGCGCTCATCCGCTACGACCGCTACCGCAGGGCACTACGCGACGAGATGGGCGCCGATCCCGGTGCGGCGCTGCGAGCAGTCCACCGGGAGCTGCTGCGATCAAGCGAACCCGTTGTGCGAGAAGGTATCCGGCACGATCCGAATCCTTTGCTCGGACGGTCGGACGACATCGCGACAGTGACCGCGCTGCTGCGCTCCGCGCGGGTGGTGTCGATCGTAGGTCCGGGCGGGCTGGGCAAGACTCGCCTGGCACATGCCATCGGCCAGGCGGCCGAGCAACGCACGATACATCTGATCGAGCTGGCCGCCATCGGCAACGACGATACGGTGGCCGCGACGGTGGCCGGCGCGCTCGGTACCGGCGCCACCTCGCCGGCGGGCAGCGGGAAAGGTCTGGTCAGCGGAATCGCCGAAGCTCTGGGATCGGGACCCGCCCTGCTGATTCTCGACAACTGCGAACAGGTCCGCTCCGGCGTCGCCGAACTGGTGAGCGCTCTGGTGTCACTGACCGGCGAACTCCGCGTGCTCGTCACCAGCCGCGCACCGCTGGGTTTGAGCTCCGAGGCCGTGCACGCGTTGCCGGAACTGCCGTCCGGCACCGCCGCCGAACTCTTCGCCCAGCGCGCCCGCGCGGTGCGGCCGGACATCGACCTGCCCCCGGCGGAGGTGGCGGCGCTGTGCGCGCATCTGGACGGACTGCCCCTCGCTATCGAACTGGCAGCGGCCCGGGTGCGCGTGCTGACCGTCGCCGATGTGTCACGTCGGCTCATCGATCGGTTCACGCTGCTGCGGGGAGGATCTCGTGATGCACCGCTACGGCATCGGACCTTGCACGCGGTCGTCGACTGGAGCTGGAACCTGCTCGACAAACAGGGCCGGGCGGCCATGCGGATGCTGTCGGTCTTCCCGGGCGGGTTCACCGCCGAGGCGGGGAATCGGTTGTGCGGCGGCGAGCTCGACGACACCCTGGATCTGCTCGAACATCTGGTGGATCAGTCGCTGATCCAGGTTGTCGAGGCGGCGACCGGCACGCGTTTCCGTATGCTGGAGACCGTCCGGGAGTTCGCCGCTACCCGGCGGGCCGAGGCGGGCGAGGAGGACCGGGCGCGGACCGAATTCCTGGCGTGGGCCCGCGATTTCGGCATCAGTCGCAATGTGAGCGCGTTCACCGGCCTGGTCGATCCTGCCGGGCTGCGCGCCGAACAGGACAATCTGGCGCGGGCGCTCCGGATCGGGTTGGATCGGGCGGACGGGCCGACGGTGGCAGCCGTCTGGGCGACGCTGGGAGGCTGGTGGTACGCCGGGGCGCAATACTCGCGAATCGCGGAGTCGGCGCGCGAATGCGCCTGGGTGCTTTCGCATTTCCGGCCCGGCCCGGAGCTGGTGGAGGTCACCCGGACCGCCGCCGTCGTCTGTGTGCTCAGTGGTGCGACCCAGAGCGGATTCGAATTGAGATCCTTGGTGGTGTTGCGACGCCTACCACCCGCGCTGCCCGACACGCCGGTCCGGGCGATGGCGGCCATCGTCACGGCTGTACCCAAGTTGTCGACCGACCCCGGCCCGCTCGATGAGCGGTGCGCGTCACCGTATCCCCTGCTCGCCGGAATCGCCTGGCTGGTCGCGAGTTTCCGTGCCGAACAATTCGGCGACCGGGATACCGCGCTCACCGCCACCGAGCGCGCGCTCACCGTCCTGGACGGGAGCGCGCAGCGCGCGAACATCGTGTGGCTGCGGTACCAGGCGCACTGCCGGATCGGAAAACTCGCCTTGCTGTCCGAACGCGCCGAACAGGCCAGCACGCACTGCGAATACGCCCTCGGCTTGATCGAGGATGTCGGCCCCCGGCCCGACCGCAATGACCTCATGGTCGCGATGGCCATGGCCGCGCTGCAACTCGGCGACGTCGATACGGCGCAGCGGTGGCTGTCGCGGGTGCCCGATCCAGCCGACCCGTTCGCGCACCCGTACACCCTGGTGGCGAATGCCGAGATCCGATTGGCGTGTGGCGACATCGAGGATGGTCTGTGGCGCTGGCGGGAAATCGCCGGGCTGCTATCGCATCCCGCGAACCCGTTCTACCGGCCGGACCCGCGCGGGGTGCAGGTGTGGGCGCTGGAAAGCCTGTCCGCGATCGTGCTGGCCCACGCCTATCACAGCCGGTTGGATCTGGTCGACGAGCTGGCGGCGGACCTGCCCCGGCAGGTGATCGCGCTGCTGGAGCAACCAGCGGCGCAGCCGGGTGGATTCCTCGCGGAGTTGACGGCCTGCGGGGCCGGCCTGCTGGCGCTCGCCCAGGTGCAGATCTCTCGGGACCAACCGGCGGTCGGAGCCCGTATGGTCGCGCTGGCCGAGCGGCTCGACCCCCCGCGCCAGATCCATCCGACCATGTCCAGCAATCGAACTCGGGTGAGCGCCGAGAACGCCGATAAGGCGGCGTACGTCGAGGCTGTCTCGACGTACGCCGCCTTGGATGTGGCTGGTGTGCGAGCCGAAGCGCTCGACACGGTCCGGGATGGGTTAGGGCTCGCGGTTCAGTAGTTTGGTGGCGCCGAAGCTTGCGGCGGCGGTGATGGCCACACACCAGGCGACGGCGATCAGGCCGTTGTTCCCGATCTCGGTGCCCAGCATCAGGCCGCGCAGGGTTTCCATGACCGGGGTGAAAGGCTGGTGCTCGGCGATCCAGCCCAGCCAGGTCGGCATGGAGTCGGTGGGTACGAAACCGCTGCCGAAGAAGGGCAGGACCATCAGCAGCATGGGCAGATTGGACGCGGTTTCGACGCTGTCGCTGACCAGCCCCATCAGCACGGCGATCCAGGTGATCGCCATGGTCAGCAGCGCCAGTATGCCTGCGGCGCCCAGCCATTCGAGCGGTCCGGCGCTCGGCCGGAATCCGACCACGACCGCGGCGGCGATGACGACCGTGACACTGAGGAAGGTCTGCACCATGCTGCCGACCACATGTCCGGTCAACAGGGATGGCCGGAAGATGGACATGGTGCGGAACCGCGCCACAATGCCCTGTGTCATGTCTGTGCACACCGACACAGCAGTGGCCGTCGCCGCGCCCGAGACCGCCAGCAGCAGAATGCCCGGAGTCACATAGTTGACGTAATCGCCTCGCCCACCGGAGTTTCCGAGCCCGGCTCCGAGGGTGCCGCCGAAGACGTAGACGAACAAGAGGAGGAAGACGATCGGTCCGATGACGAGCGGCACCGTCATGGCGGGGTAGCGCACGATGTGCAGCAGGCTGCGCCGCACCATCATCATGGAATCGGTCAGGGCGTACTTCATCGTGGTGCTCATCGCACGGACTCCTTCGGCTGGCCGGTGAGGGCGAGGAAAACATCGTCGAGATCGGGGGTGTGGATGGACAATTCGGCGGCTTGGATGGCGGCTGCGGACAGCCGGTCGAGCAGGGTATGCAGGGTGTCGACGCCGCCATCGCTCGGAATCTGCAGCGTTAGTTCGTCGTCGTCGCGGGTGGTGGCGCCAAGCAGCAGCGCCGCCGCGGCGAGCGCCCGGGCGTCGGTGAAGCGCAGGTTCACGTGGCCACCCGGTACCAGGCGCTTGAGCTGCTCCGGAGTTCCCTGCGCGACCACCTTGCCGCCGTCGATCAAAGCGATCTGATCGGCCAGTTGGTCGGCCTCCTCCAGGTACTGCGTAGTCAGGAAGACAGTGGTGCCGCCGGCGACCAATTCCCGTACCAAGCGCCAGACCGCACGGCGGCTGCGCGGATCGAGTCCGGTGGTCGGTTCGTCCAGGAACAGCACCTGTGGATCGCCGACCAGGCCCATGGCGATATCCAGCCGTCGGCGCATACCACCGGAATAGGTGGACGCGGGCCTGCGGGCGGCATCCACCAGATCGAACTGCTCGATCAGACGGCTGACGCGTTCCTTGCGTTCGCGCCGCCCGAGGTGGTGCAGCACGGCCATCATGGCCAGGTTCTCCTCGCCGGTGAGCAAGTTGTCCACCGCCGCGAACTGACCGGTGACACCGATGGCGGCCCGGACCTCGTCGGGCTCGCGCCCGACATCGTGCCCCGCGACGCGCAGCTCGCCCGCGTCGGCGGCGATCATGGTGGACAGAGTCTGCACGGTGGTGGTCTTTCCGGCACCGTTCGGACCCAACAGCGCGAAGATGGTCCCGGCATCGACCCGCAGATCGATCCCCGCCAACACCTGGTGGTCGCCGTAGGACTTCCGCAGCCCGGTCGCCGTGATCGCCGGCGGGCGGTTGCTCGTCATGATTCCTCCTCGGATTCGCGACCGGCTCGGTCGCTGTCGAGAGGAAGATTGCGGTACCCCGACTTCACCACGGTTGCCTGACGGTTTCACCGGGTTGCGTACGTGAAACCGCGGGTGAATTCGTCGGCCGCCTCGGCCAGGGAGGCGACCGAGTCGTCGAGGTCGTCTGGGGGTAGTTCCAGCGCCCGGCGGACGCGGCGGCGGCGCGGCGATGATGTGGTTGGCGTAGCAGAGAAAGCCCAGTTCGGTGTCGCGCTCGGCCATCTCGTCGTCGGACAGCCGTGAGGTGGCGATGTTGAACCAGGTCAACGCCTGCTGCAGCGTATTGTCGACAACCCGCCCGCGGCCATGGTCCTCGACCTGAACATGCCCGAACTGGACGGCGTCGCGGTGGTGACCGCGTTGCGCTCGCTGGGCAACGATGTGCCAATCTGTGTGCTCAGCGCTCGGTCGAAGGTCAACGACCGCATCGGCGTGCTCAGTCGAGAGAGAGGTTGCGCAGCTTTGCGCGCATGGGAGTACTCAGGTAATGGCAGAATCGGGTGACGCGAGCAAGGTCGTGTCGTTTTACTCAGACCTGACTCTGCGATAGGCGCAGATGCCGCCGTCATCGCGACGGTTGGATTGGGTAAGTGGCAGTAGAACCCCAGGTGAGATGTCGCAGGTTCGTGCCCTGAGTCACCAACCTGCGACAAATCCCGGTGATCGGCCTGCCACGGCGGTTCAGTCACCACCGGACGTTGGACGAGGCGCCCTCTCGCGCCCCTGAGCGAGCGCCGGGAATCGGTCAGAGCGCCCGCTTCAGCCCGACGTGACTGTTGTCGTACCCGAGCCGCGCATAAAAGGCGTGAGCCCGCTCGCGGACCCGGTCTGTGGTGACCTGCGCGAGTGTCGCACCTCGGTGCCTGCCGTGGTCATGTGCCCACTCGAGCATCGCGGTTCCGATGCCGCGAGAGCGTTCCGAGGCAGCGACCCGGACTCCCTCGATCTGGAGGCGGGTGGCGCCGCCGCGGGACAGCCCCGGAATGATGGTGAGCTGCATGGTGCCGACGATCCGGTCGCCCTCGTCCCGGACCACGGCCAGATAGTGCGACGGGTCCCTGGTGACGGCATCGTATGCCTCCTCGTAGCGGGCGATTTCGAAACCTTCGCGGGTACGGCCGATCTCGTCGTCGGAGAGCAGCGCGACCAGCGTTGGCACGTCGGCACGCCCCGCCCGCTGCACACGATAGATCCGGTCGCCGAGTCGGAGCCGACCACCGACCGAAGCCCGTGCCCGTGACTGCAGTCGGGCGATCAGCGTGTCCAGCCAGGCGCCGACGTGCCGCCGGGCTTCGGGAGTGTCCGGATACCGGCAGCGCAGGTGCAGCCCCGCCTCGTCGAGGATGAACCAGAGCATCACGCCGTCGGTCCGAATCGTCGCGCCGACGTACTGCGCCTCCAATCCGGTCGCGTCGACTCGCACCGGCAGCCGGCGCAGGTCCAGCCACGAAATCGCGAACATCCCCGGCGCCTCGGGCATCCCGCCCCACGGACGCAGGATGTCCTCCAGTGGCCAGGACCCCATCCGGACGGCCTCCTTCACCGCCTCCGCGCTGGCACGGGGATCGGAGTCGGCCGACTCGAGCACCGAGTTGGTGATGAACCACCCCACCGAGTCGTGCCAGGTGGTGTCGTACCGACTGTGCACCGGAAACACGGCCCGCAGTGCGGTGCCGGCCAACTCGTAGGTCACCTCGGTCATCGCCCCCACCACCAGCGCCAAGGTCGAGACGCCGTCGTCGCGGGCCTGCGCCGAGAACGCGGCGCTGTCGTCGACGTCGAGGACATCGCGCACCTCCACGCGCTCCTCCTGCAACGTCGCCTCACCCAGCGGCAGCGGGAACCGTGGCATCACATCGCCGCTGCCCGCCAGCACCTCTGCCCAGCGGCGGTGCACCTCGTCGGGTGCCGGCGGGCGATCCCGCAGCGCGCGGGTGTGCTCCGCGAAGGCGGGTGCGGGCGGCAACGACGGTGCACGACCGCTCTGCACCGCGGCCAGCGCGGTGAGCAGGTCGCGCGCGATCACCAGCATCGACCACATGTCGACGTGCGCGTGGTCGGCGGCGACCACCACGGTCGGCCCTACCGCGGTCTCGAGCACGCAGAGCCGGTACGACGGGCGACCGTACGGTGTACAAGCACGGTCGAGCACGGCGCGGAGCGCATCGTTGACCGCCTGCCCCGGAGCGATCACATGCTCGACCCAGCCGCCGGGGAGGATATCGACCTCGTGCAGCCGAGGCTCGCCGTCCTCGCCCGGCACGAAGACCGACCGCAGCGTGCCGTGCCGCTCGATCACCGCCAGCCAGGCGGTCGCGAACTCGTCGGGCGGTACCGGCGCGGAGAGCCTGAAGGACAACGCCATCCAGGATCCCGCTCGGTCGCCGGCGCCGACGTGGCGTCGTTGGTCGAAGGACACGGGAAGTGACCGGCCCACGCGACCCGCAGTGACGTCGAAGCCCAGCAGGCGGCCGAACGGCAGGCGCAAGTGCGCGACGTTGGTCAGCCGCATGACTGTATCCTAGGCTTCCTCCCGAGCGATCGCCGTCTCACCAGCACCCTTGGAGCCGCCGTGCCGACCTTCCGTGTTCCCGGCGCCGACCTCGACGTGGAACTGAGCGACGAGGGCGGCCACCCAGTCGTCCAACTCCACGGCCTCACCTCCAGCCGCCACCGCGACCGTCTGATGGACCTCGATCTCGGCCGCGGACTCAGCGGAACCCGACTGCTGCGGTACGACGCGCGCGGCCACGGCCACTCGACGGGCCGTACCGTCCCCGAGGACTATCGGTGGCCGGTTCTGGCCGATGACCTGCTGAACCTGCTCGACCACTGGTTCCCCGGTGAACAGGTGCACGGTGTCGGTCCTTCGATGGGCACCGGGACACTGCTGCATGCCGCTGTCCGCGATCCTGGCCGATTCTCCGGTCTCACCCTGCTGGTACCCGCGACCGCCTGGCGCACCCGCGCCGCGAAGGCCGAGATCTACCGGAAGAATGCCCGCTTGATCGAGGAGCAGGGACTCGACGCCTTCCTCGGTGCCGATCTCACCGTGCCTCGCCCGCCGGCCACCGTCGGAACGCCGGAAACCGTGCCGGATGTCGCCGAGCACCTACTGCCCTCACTGTTCCGCGGGGCAGCGATGAGCGACCTGCCCGCCCCCGAGGCGATCGCCGCGATCGAGGTGCCGACCACGGTGTTGGCCTGGATCGACGACCTCGCCCATCCGGTGTCGACCGCCGAGGCGCTGGTGGACCTGCTGCCGGCGGCCACACTGGAGGTGGCGCACACACCGGCCGATCTCGCACGCTGGCCGAGCATCCTGTGCGAGGACGTAGCACGACACGCGTAGGCACGACGCCCTAGCGATTCGTTCTGGGGCCAACCGCCCGATACGATCGCCCGTGCCCCACAGCTCGCCATCGGCCGGTCCGACTGGGGTCCGAGCGCCCAAATGTACGCTCTGGCTACACGGAACTGATCGAATCGGTCCCAGGACGGGTGCATAACAGCCGAGCGCCAGCCGGATCTCGTGTGGCGCAGCGCCAGCTGCACAAGGTGTGCGGGCCGTGTGGGTGTGTGCGCTTCGCCGACAAATGCGACGAATTCATGGTGCGTGCCGGCTACCCGGACCACCGCCGCAGATCTGCTCTGCACCGCGAATGATGCTTCTGGGCAGACGTTGTCAACCGAAGCCGGTAGCGTGTGCGCGCGGACGTCGAGCCACCGGCCGTAGCCGGAGCGGCGCGAAACCAGACATGGCACGTTGCAGTGCGAAGGCCGAAAACCGCCCGTACCGAGCGGACCGGCATCGTCAGATCGAGTAAGAATCTGCGATGACCAGGCGAAACGGTGGCAGGACCCGGAACTTCGGCCAGGAATTCTTGGCTAATCTACTGGTAGTTCTGCTCCCCCATCTGGACTCGAACCAGAAACTGCCGGTGTCGAGCCGCGGTGCTGGTCACACGAGAACGTTGGCGGGGACACGAGGTTGTGAGGTCGAGTAGGAAACGCACGCCATGTCCCTGCAACCAGAAGGTCAGCGCTGCCGCAGGTGCCGGCTATACCGAGACACCGGGCCGCAGCCGACATCCACTATTGCAGCGCAACGTATTTGGTTTCGAGGTATTCGTCGATGCCTTCGCTGCCGGCTTCCCGACCGAGGCCGGATTGTTTGATTCCGCCGAACGGGGCCGCGACGTCGGAGATGATCCCGCGGTTCACTCCGACCATCCCGGCTTCGAGTGCATCCGATACCCGCAGTGCGCGGTGCAGGTCACGGGTGTAGATGTAGGCGGCCAACCCGTATTCGGTGTGGTTGGCGGCGTAGACGGCCTGATCCTCGTCGTCGAAGCCGGCGATCGCGGCCACCGGGCCGAATACCTCCTCACGCAGAATGCGCGCATCGGCGCTGATGTCGGTCAGCACGGTCGGGGCGTAGAAGTAGCCGTCGCCGTCAGTGTAGGTGCCGCCGGTGGTGACTACCGCGCCCTTGGTGACGGCGTCGATCACCAGTTCGTCGACCGCACGTCGCTGCTTGTCGGTGATCAACGGGCCGACCTGTACGCCGTCGAGGTGGCCCGGGCCGATGGTGAGCCCGCGCATGCGTTCGGTGAGCCGAGCGGTGAATTCGGCGCGGACCGCGTTGTCGACATGGAAGCGATTCGCGGCGGTACATGCCTGGCCGGTGTTGCGCATCTTGGCGGCCATGGCCCCTTCGATCGCGGCATCGAGATCGGCGTCGGCGAACACGACAAACGGTGCGTTGCCGCCTAGCTCCATAGAGGTTCGCAACACCGAGGTGGCTGCGCGCGCGAGCAGGCGCTTTCCCACCGCGGTGGATCCGGTGAAGGTGAGCTTGCGCAGCCGCGGGTCGGTCAGCATCGGGTCGGTCAGTTGCGCTGATCGCGAGGTCGGCAGGATCGACAGGACGCCGGGCGGCAGGCCGGCCTCGGCGAGAATCTGGCCGAGCAGCAGCATGGTCAGTGGCGTTTCGGAGGCGGGCTTGACCACCATCGTGCAGCCGGCGGCGAGTGCGGGGCCGATCTTGCGGGTGCCCATGGCCAGGGGGAAATTCCACGGCGTGATCGCCAAGGTCGGGCCGACGGGCTGTTTGGTCACCAGGATCCGGCCGTTCCCGGATGGGGAGGGCGTGTAGCGGCCGTTGATCCGCACGGCTTCCTCGGCGAACCAGCGCAGGAACTCAGCACCGTAGCCGACCTCGGCATGGCTGTCGGGTAGTGGCTTGCCCATTTCCAGGGTCATCAGCAGCGCGAAGTCGTGTCGGCTAGCTGTCACCAGTTCCCATGCCCGGTGCAGGATTTCCGCGCGGCGGCGTGGCGGCGTCGCCGCCCACGCCGGTTGCGCTGCGGTTGCGATGGTCAGGGCCTGTGCGCCGTCGGCTGGGTCAGCATCGGCCACCTCGGCCAGGACCTTTCCGGTGGCGGGGTTGTGGACGGGGAACGTCGACCCGGTGGCCGCTCGGACTTGGTGCCCGCCGATCCACAGGTCGGTCGGCAGCGTGGACAGCAGGGCGTCGAAGTCGGTCATCGGCGGCCTGCCGCTGCGTGCAGGACATCGCCGAGCACGGTGACGGCCTCGTCGAGCAGGTGGTCGCTGATCACCAGCGGTGGCAGCAACCGGATCACGTTGGAGTGGGTGCCGCAGGTCAGCAACACCACTCCTTGGGTGAGGGCTTCGGCGGCGATCCACTTGGTGAGTTCGGGGTCTGGATCGGTGCTGCCGGGGTGGACGATCTCGATGGCCAGCATCGCGCCGCGGCCGCGAACGTCGCCGATCACACCGGTCCGGTCAGCCAATTCCTGCAACCGGGGTTTGATCGCGTGCTCGATGGCCCGTGCCCGGACAGGCAGGTCGAGATCGTGCATCGTGTGCAGGGTGGCCAGCGCGGCCGCGCAGGACACCGGGTTGCCGCCGTAGGTGCCGCCGAGCCCACCCGGGTGTACCGCATCGAGCAGTTCGGCGCGGCCGGTGATCGCGGCCAGGGGCATGCCGCCGGCGATGCCCTTGGCCATGGTGATGATGTCGGGCTCGATCTGCTCGTGTTCACTGGCGAACCAGGCGCCGGTGCGTGCGAAACCGGTCTGCACCTCATCGGCGATGAACACCACACCGTGCTGTTTGGCCCAATCCGCCAGCGCGGGAAGAAAACCCGGGGCCGGAGTGATGAACCCGCCTTCGCCCTGGATCGGTTCGATAATGATCGCGGCCAGCGATTCGGCGCCGATCTGCTTGTCGATCTGCTCGATGGCGCGGCGGGCAGCGAGGTCGCCAGACAGCCTGTCGCGGTAAGGATACGAGGCAGGCATCCGGTAGACCTCGGGCGCGAACGGCCCGAACTGGGCCTTGTAGGGCATCGACTTCGCGGTCAGCGCCATGGTCAGGTTGGTGCGGCCGTGATAGGCGTGATCGAAGGCGACCACCGCGGTCTTGCCGGTGGCCAGGCGCGCGACCTTGACGGCATTTTCCACGGCTTCGGCGCCGGAGTTGAACAGGACCGTGCGCTTGTCGTATGCGCCCGGGGTCAAGGCCGCGAGCTGTTCGGCGACCTCGATGTACCCCTCGTACGGGGTGACCATGAAGCAGGTGTGGGTGAAGCGGCGGGCTTGCTCGGCCACCGCGGCGGCCACCTCCGGGTTGGCCGCGCCGACGGTGGTCACCGCGATCCCTGAGCCGAGATCGATGAAGGAGTTGCCGTCGACGTCGACGATCACCCCTCCATCGGCGTCGGCGGCATACACCGGCACCGCGGAGCCGACGCCGGCCGCGACGGCCCGGCCGCGCCGCTTTGCCAGTGCGGCGGAACGTGGCCCAGGCAGCGCGGTGACGATAGAGCGCTGTTGCGCGAGACGATAGGCGATGTCGATCATCGGAAATCTCCCAAGTGAACGGTTCGGTGGGTGCCGAATACTCGTAATTTGCTCCACACCACTGTGATTCGAGTGATTCGTGGAGATTGCCCCGCCCGGGCTGCGCAGCACACCACCCGGAGCAGGACTGTTCGGGTGTCAGTCGTGGGTGCTCATCACGTGCTTGATCCGGGTGTATTCCTCGACGCTGTAGGCGGAGAGGTCTTTGCCATATCCGGAGTATTTGAATCCGCCGTGGGGCATCTCGGCGACCAGCGGGATGTGGCAGTTCACCCATACCGCGCCGAAATCCAATGCCAGGGTCAGCCGTTCGACGGTGCCGTGGTCGCGGGTCCACACGCTCGCCGCCAGGCCGTAGGGCACGTCGTTGGCGTAGTCGATGGCCTGGGCTTCGTCGGTGAAGGCCTGCACGGTCAGCACCGGCCCGAAGGTCTCCTGCTGCACGATCTCGTCGTGCTGACCGACACCGGTGATGATGGTGGGCTCGAGGAGGTAGCCCAGGTTGCCCACCCGTTGGCCACCGCAGACGATCCGGGCGTGCGATGGAAGGGCCTCGAGTTTGTCGGTGACCGCGGTGAAGTGGTCGATGTTGTTCAACGGGCCGTAGAAGGCATTCGGGTCCTCGGGCAGTCCGGGGCGCAGGGTCTCCGCCTTTTTCACCAGCGCCTCGACGAGCTGGTCGTGGACGGAGTGGTGGACCAGGACCCGGGCTGCGGCGGTGCAGTCCTGTCCTGCGTTGAAGAAGGCCGCCTCGGCGATACCACCGGCTGCCTTGTCGATGTCGGCGTCGGCGAACACCACCGCCGGTGCGTTGCCGCCGAGTTCGAGGTGTAAGCGTGTGACCTGCTCTGCCGCCGCGGCCGCGACAGCGATCCCGGCCCGCACCGATCCGGTGATCGAGACCAGCCCGAGCGCGGGACGCGATACCAGCGCCGCGCCGGTGCCGCTGTCACCGAGCACCACGTTGAACACCCCGTCGGGCAGGATCCCTTTGCTGATCCGCGCCAGGACAAGAGTGCTTTCGGGTGTCGTGTCACTGGGCTTGAGTACCACGGTGTTACCGGCGGCCAGGGCTGGTCCGATCTTCCAGATCGCCATCATGAACGGGTAGTTCCACGGCGTCACCTGCCCGACGACCCCGATCGGTTCGCGCCGCACGTAGGAGGTGAATCCGTCCATGTATTCCCCGGCGGCTTTGCCCTCGAGCAATCTGGCCGCTCCGGCGAAGAAGCGCAGCTGGTCGGCAGCCACCGCCACCTCCTCGCCGGCGATGACCGCCCGCGGCTGACCGGTGTTGCGGCACTGCGCGTCGACGATCTCGTCGCTGTGTGCCTCGATCGCGTCGGCCAGTTTCAGCAGTGCCGACTGCCGGAAGGCCGGGGTGGTCTTGCCCCAGGTGAGAAAAGCGCGTGATGCGGCGGCGACCGCCGCCTCGACATCGCCCCGAGTCGAGATCGGTGCCCGACCCACCACGTGCTCGTCAACCGGATTGATCAGGTCCAGAGCCTCGGTGGACATCGAGGGCACGAACTGGCCATCGATATAGTTGCGCAACAGCGCGATCGACATGATTTCCCTCTCAGCGTTGTGCGGTGGCGACTGGTCCGGCAGGCGAAGTCACCGGGATCTGCGACAGTGCCCAGCCCGCGGCTTCGGCTGCTCGCTGGCCCGCGCTCACCGCGCCGTCGATGTAGCCCTGGTTGATGGTGGCGGTCTCGGTGCCTGCCCAGTGGATGCGCCCGACCGGTCGGCGGTCGGCGTCGGTGTACTGGGTGATCACGCCGGGCGGACGGGAGCTGACGCACCCGCTGATCCACGGTTCGTGCGTCCAGTCCTTCTCCAGATAGGCCCGCGGGTGTGCAGCCTCGGGCCCGAACAAGGTCTGCAGGTCTGCCAGCAACATCGCGCGGCGCACCTCGGGGTTGTCGAGGATGTCATCGCTCCAGTGCAGGCCGTACCCGGATCCGGCGGTGCCGAGGAAGGTGAGCAGGATCCCGACGCTGCCGTCGGGCGGGGAGTTGTCGACGACGTAGTTGGCGACCCGCAGGTCGGTGATGGCCTGGCCGTTGAATCCGTTGTCGCGCCAGAACGGTCGGTCATAGATCGCGAACAGTTTGCTCTCGGTGCCGTTGCACCAGCGGCGCTGCAGCATGGCCCGGCGGGTCGGCAGGTCCGGTGCGAACCGGATGCGGTTGGCGTCGGAGGGGGCCATCGCGACGATCACCTGGTCGGCGCGAACATCGGCACGGGCAGAGGACACCAGCACCCCGGTGTCGTCCTGGGTGATCTGCGAGACCGGCGAGTCGAGCACGACCCTTCCGGGCAGGGCTTCGGCCATGCGCAGCGAGATCAGCTGGGTGCCGCCCACCACCCGGGATTCCTGCGCGCCACCGGTGATGTTGACCAGGTGCTCGATCCCGCCACAGCCGGCGATGCGGGCCAGCTGCACCAGCAGCGAGGTGCTGTGCAGATCTTCGCCGTCGGTCACGGTGAAGGCCAGCTTGAACAGCAGCCGTACTTCCTTGGTGAAGGAGTTCGCGTCGATCCACTGTCCGAAGGTGATGCTGTCCCAGTGGCGGGCCTCGGGTGCGTTCCACGGCGCATCGAGCGGAACCGTTTTCGCCATCCGCTCCAGACGCAGCTGCATCTGGGCGTAGTCGGCCAGAACCATCGGGTTCAACGGCGGGATCGTGCCCTTGTACAGCTTCTTCTTGCCTTTACGCAGATAGATCGACTTGCCCTCGACGAAGGTCTTGAACGTGTCGAGGCCGAGTTCGTCCAGCAGCGCCAGCACGTGGTCTTGACCGGGTCCGACCCACTGCCCGCCGCCCTCGGTGATCACACCGGGTGCGACATCGAGGTTGACGGTACGTCCTCCGACCCGGTCGCCTGCTTCCAGCACAACGACAGAATGTCCGGCTTGGTGGAGTCGGCGGGCTGCGGTGAGTCCCGACACTCCGGCACCGACGACGACGACGTCGGCAGTAAGTTGCTCGCTCATGGGGTGAGTCCTCCTGTGCTATCGGTGAGTGGGAAACGTCGGCTCCTGGTCCTGATCTCCTCTGCGCCGCTGCCGGGGCCCGCGGCGCGACGAGCCCGGGGCCGGCTATCGCGACTGGGCCGGTGGTTGGCACCTGTCGTCGGCTTTCATGATCGGGTTCGTCCCTGGCGCTTCTTAGCAGTGGATCGTCGACGGTGCTGTGCCGTAACCGGTTTCGGGATGTGCTTGTCGATGTGGGCGGCCACGCGTTCGACGATCAGGTCGGCAAGCGCGTCCGGAATGTGGTGACCCATTCCGGCGATGACGATGTGGCGGGAGTTGGGGATGGCGGCCGCGGTGGCCTCACCCCCCGAGGGGTCGACGAGGGGGTCGCGTTCGCCGTTGATGACGAGCGTGGGCACGTTGATCGTGCGCAGCTCGGCGGTGCGGTCGCCGGAGGCCTGGATGGCTTGTAGCTGGCGTTGCATCCCCGCAGGGCCGTCGCCGGCGGTTCTATCCCACTGGGTGGCTGCGTGCTCGGCCTCGGCGAGCACGTCGATGGGATACCCCGAGCCCGCCAGATCGGCGGTCAGCCGCAGGTGCGCTTTGACCGCCTGCGGTTTCGTCCGCGGCGCCTGGGTGGCCAGGATGAAGGTCGTCTTCAACGACGCACGCCCGACCCCGGGGTTGCCCGTTGTCGAGTAGATCGAGGTCAATGATGCGGCGCGCGTCGGGAATTCAGCGGCGATCGTCTGCGCGATCATGCCGCCCATCGATCGCCCGACAACATGAGCAGAACCGACGCCGAGGTGCTCAATCAGGTACGCGCAGTCGGTTGCGCAGTCGGCGAGGGTGTAGGCATCCGAGCGTGGGCGTGCCGATGCCAGGCGCAGGACGCCCGGGGCGGGAGTGGAGACGAAGGTCGACCGCCCACTGTCCCGGTTGTCCATCCGGACGACGAGGAAACCGCGCGACACGAGAGCTGTTACGAAGTGCTGGGACCACATGGTCAGGTCTTCACCGAGACCACCGATCAGCAGGACTGCGGGCTGCCCGAGCTGACCGTCGACGCGATAGCAGACACGGATGCCGCTGGGCAGACGGGTGAACTGATCCGGACTCCGCACGGACAGCTCAGACATTGCCGGATTCCTGTGCCGCTCCGGTCAGTTCGCCGACGGTGGATGTGTCGCCGCTGAAGGGCCGGTCGGTGCTGGCGCTGAGGTGCAGGCTCTCGTCGAACAGCGCGCCCCGGAGCAGTTTGGCGTCTTCCGGGTAGGACAGCCCCATCCGCCAGGGCAGTTCAGTTCCTTGCCGAGGCACGGTGTGCTGCGAACGCAACACATACCCGGCGCTGATGTCGAGCACCGGCCTGGTCTGCATTCCGGGCTCGGCCACCGCGACCGCGGTGTCGTAGCCGAAGCTGTCCATGTGCGCGAGCAGGTCGCAGAAGTAGCGGCACATCAGGCTGATCTTCAGCGTCCACGACGAGGTCGTGTACCCGACCGCGATCGCCCAGTTGGGGACACCGGAGAGCAGCATGCCGCGATAGGCGATCGATTCGGCGAGGTTGACCAGGTTCCCGTCGACCCGCAGGTCCATGCCGCCGAGCAACTGCAGGTTCAGGCCGGTGGCCGTGACGATGACGTCGGCCGCCAGCTCGCGACCGGATTCGAGCAGGATGCCGGTCTCGGTGAACCGAACGATCTTGTCGGTGACCACCGAGGCGTCGCCGTCGCGGATCGATTCGAAGAAGTCGCCGTCGGGTGCCAGGCACAGCCGCTGATCCCACGGATCATAAGGAGGGTTGAAATGGGTGTCGACGTCGAAACCCTGCGGTAGCAGGCCCTTGTTGACGTGGCGGATCAGCGCGCGGCCGGCCCGCGGGAACATGCGCAGGCCCTTCACAACCGCGCGATCGAGCCAGATGTTCTTGAACCGGGTCAACGCGTACCCACGCTGCTCTCCGAACAACTTGGTCAGTGTCAGCGCGAGCGAGTCCACCCGCGGCAGCGACATCACGTAGGTCGGGGTGCGCTGCAGCATCGTCACGTGCTCGGCTGCGCCCGGGCCCGAGGCCATCGACGGCACGAGCGTGATCGCGGTGGCGCCGCTGCCGATCACCACTACCTTCTTGCCGGCGTAGTCGTAGCCCTCCGGCCAGTGCTGCGGATGAAGGATGTCCCCGGCGAAATCGTCGCGTCCCTCGAAATGCGGGGTGAAGCCCTCCTCGTAGCGGTAGTACCCGGTCGCTGCGAAGACCCAGTTCGCCTTGATCTGATGGTGGGTGGCCGACTCACCGCCGTTGTCGATCTGTACCTGCAAGGTCCAGGCCGCTTCGGCGGTGGACCAGTCCGCCGAGATCACCCGGTGCCGGAAGCGGATCAACTTTTCGAGCCCGTTTTCCTGCACGGTCTCGTGCAGGTAGTCGCGGATGAGCGGGGCGTCGGCGATCGCGGCGCGGTCCTTCCACGGTTTGAATTCGTAGCCGAAGGTGTGCAGGTCCGAATCCGATCGAATGCCGGGGTAGCGGAACAGATCCCATGTGCCACCGATATTGTCGCGGCTTTCCAGCACGACGACGCGTTTGGTCGGAAACGCTTTCGTGGCGTAGCGAGCGGCGCCGATTCCCGAGATTCCGGCACCGATGATCACGATGTCGAACTCTTCGTTGACGATCGTCGACGTGTTCATCACATTCACCCCTTTTCCGTTGGTTAGGCGTTGACCCACCCTCCCTCTGGTGACAGGTCGCCAACTACAGCGCCGTGCCCCCAGCTGGGACCTGGACAGGTGCACAGTGCACACCGGCCGGTGCGGGCGAATTCGGGCTCGCCGGAGGGAAGTGGGTGATGAGCCGTCGACGTCCAGTTGATGAAATCGGCTCAGTTGCCTCCCGTGCGGCGGCGGTGCAGTGTGTCGCACCGGCGACGGATGAGGGTGCACGGCGGCGTGGCCGACGGCACAACCGACGCGCCAGGCTGGGCGCATGTCAGAATTTCACGAGTTCAGCGCATCGCGGCTGATGCCGGTGCCGGTGGCGGCAGTGTGGGAGTTCACCGAAGATCCGCGCCACAACGCCCAATGGTGCAACAACGTTCGCGAGGTGACCCAAGTCGACCGTCCGTTCGGAATCGGGCGCAGTTTCGAAGAGATCAGTGTCGTGGCTGGGCCGTTGACATCGGTCACCACCTGGACCCTGCGCACTGTCGTTGCGCAACGCGAACGCACCTTTACCGGGAAAGGGTTTCCCGGTGTCGGCGAGATCCGGCCGTTCGTGCGGATGGAACCGGTGACCGACGCTGCGGGCGCCGAACTCGCCTACGTCACCTACGGGTCATCGATCGAGCTTTCCTATGGCCGGTTCATTCCGATCGTGACACGGCTGCTGCGGCGAATGCTCGCTACCGAATTCACGACCTCACTGGCCAACCTCGAAAAGCTCGCCGGCCGTCACGCTGCTCGCAACGCCGATCGTTTCTAGCTCCGGCAACCCGGTCAACGGTCGTCGCGCAACTGCAGATACATCAGCGCGGCGACCACGCTGGTCGCGTTGTCGACCAGCGGTTGCGGCAACAGCCGGTCGACGCGGGTCAGCCGGCGCTCGATGGTGTTGCGGTGGGTGAACAGGCGCTCGGCGGTGCTGGTGGCGTTGAACCGTTCCTGCACGTAGGTCAGCGCTGTTTCCCGCAGGACGGTGTCGGCGGTCGCGAATTCGCCGAGGGTGTCGGCGACGAACTGTTCGGCTTGGACCATATCGGCGGACAGGGCCGCGACGAGCTGGATGTCCTCGTAGCGAACGATCTGGCGGGCCGAGCCCAACCGTGCCAGGACCCGCTGCGCCGTGGCCGCGTCCAGGTGGGTGCGGCGGAAGCCCTCGATGTCGCGTCCGGGGCGGCCCAATGCCACCCGCACGCCGGACAATCCCGCCAGCTCCTGCCGCAACACCGATATCGGCGGGACCTGATCGGTAGGCAGCCACAACCACAGCGCGTTGGTGCTCGCCACCAGCGTCAACCGCCGACCGGCTCCGCAGGCCCGCATCACCTGCTCGGCTGCCGTTTCGATGGCCTCGGAGCGTTCGGTGGAATCCACCCAGACGATGGCTGCCACATGGTTACCGGTGAGGGCGTAGCCGAGGCGGGCCTCGGCGCGCGCACGGCTGATCGGTGCGCCTTCGAGCAACAGCTGGGCGGTCGAGTGCCGTTCTGCGTGGGCGCTGCGGGCCAGGTCGGTACGTTCGGCTTCGACATAGGCGGACAGCGCGGCCATCGAATCGTCGACGAAGGTGATGATCGAACAGCCCGACACCCGCAGGGTCTCGCGGAGCAGTTCGTGGTCGCTCGTCGCACCGAAACACTCGTCGGTCCACCGTTGCCACGCAACCCGCTGGCCGGCCCGCCACGATCCCAGATCGCTGGTGTCCAGCCCTCGCCGCACGAGGTCGCGGGCGAAACCCAGAGTCTCGGGATCTTCGCACGGCGGAACGCGCCGGCCAGGGTTCTGGATGGTCGCGGTGAGCCAGTGGATGAGATACGCCTTGTGCATCCGCCGGTCGCCGGCGGCGAGTACCGGATCCTCCACGATGAACGGGTACTGGGTGCCGAGCTGAGAGGCGGAGAACACTTCGTCGACAAGCGCCTCGGTGGTGGGCAGGATCCGTTCGGCAACGCCACGCATCAACACGCACGCCCGTTCGCTCGGCACCGGCCACAGTTCCTCCATAGGGGCACTGTTCACCATCGCTGCCTCGATTGCACCCGACTCTCCGAGAACGGCCACGATGCCCGCGCCGCTACGAAGAGCCGCACGCTCTTGCCGTCCGCAGCGGTGAGCGCCGCACACTCCACTCCCATCGGTGCGCAGGGCGGCCGCTGCAACTCCTCAGCCCTCGACGACGTCCCGGTCGGGGAGCAGTAGCTGACGTAGGGCATGGCCGGCAGACAGGTCGGCCAGGGCGTCGGCAGCTTCCGACAGCGGCCGGCGGGCGGAGATCATCGATGCCAGATCGAGGCGTCCGGCCATGACCTCATCCACCAGTTCCGGGATGTCGCGGTGCGGGATGGACGAGCCGTAGTTGCAGCCGAGGATGCGTTGGTCGGCTTCGGCGAGTGCGAGCGGATCGAAGGTCGCGTGTTCTCCCTGCGCCGGGAGGCCCACGATCACCGCCGCGCCGCCGAGCCCAAGTGCGGCGATGGCCTGCTCGGTGGTCCGTATTTTGCCGATGGCGTCGAACACATAGTCGTAGCCGTCAGGTACGACCGAACGAAGCGCGGCAACCACATCGGGCACAGCGGCGGCATCGACGATGTCGGTTGCCCCCAGAGTCATAGCCAGTTCGAGTTTCTCGGCCACGATGTCGACCGCGACGATCCGGGTGGCGCCTTCCAGCCTCGCGCCCTGGATGCACGCCAGACCGACTCCGCCGCAGCCGATCACGGCCACGGTGGACTCCGGTCGGACCGCCGCGGTGTTACGTACCGCGCCGACACCGGTCGCGATGGCACAGCCGATGATCGCGACATCCTCGAGCGGAGCATCATCGCGAACCTTGATGGCGCCCGAAACCGGGACGACGACTTCCTCGGCGAACGACGACACTCCGAGATAGTGGTGGATGCGGCCCTCCGCGTCCGACAGCCGGGTCGTGCCGTCGTAGAGCACCCCGCCGGGCGCGACGATGGCGGCCACCAGTGAGCATTGTGCCGGTCGCCCGGCGCGACAGGTTCGGCAGTGCCCACAACCGGGCACCCAGGACAGGACGACGTGGTCGCCGATCTCGAGCTCGTCGACACCTTCTCCGACCCCGGTGACGATCCCTGATCCCTCGTGCCCCAGGACCAGCGGTCGGGGCACCTGCCACGCGCCGGCGGTGACGTGCAGGTCGGAGTGACAGACCCCGGCAGCGACGATCCGTACCTGTACTTCGCCGGGTCCCGGGGGTGCGAGGTCGACGTCCCTGAGCGCGATCTTGCCGTCGTCGTCGAGGACGACGGCGCGGATCGACGTAGGCCGCGAACTCGCGATGTCGTGAGTAGGCATGTGAGGCTTCCTGATTCGTGTCACTGAACAGTGGTGCGCGGCCGTGGTGGACCGTCGTATACGACTTGTCAGAGGCCGAGGTGACGAGCGATCTCGTGGGCATCGGATGTCCACAGGCCCGGTGATCCCACGGGGTACTGCGAGCGGAATCCGAGTAGTTTCTGCACCCGCGCGGGCAGGTCGCGGATTGTGTCTCGGTCGATCAGCAGCGCGTGTGCCTCCTCCGGAGTCAGAAACGATGCTTGGACGGCGATGCTCACTGCCCGTCGGCTGTGATCATGGGTCCGATTGGCGCCGCCACCGTGCAGGACTTTGCCGGAGAAATACAATGCGTCACCGGCGCTCATTTCGGCGGCAACGGTTTCCCCTGGATCTCCGCGGACACCGAAGTCGTCGGCCAGATGAGTCCCCGGCAATACCCTGGTCGCGCCGTTGGCGTCGGTGAAATCGGTCAGCGCGACAAGGAGATTGGCACACACTTCGGGTGCGTACCGGCCCATTGCGGCGAAGGCGGGATAGTTCTCGTTGTCACGATGCAGGAACTGGGCCCGGTTGCCGGGACCGATCTGGATGACCTGCCCGGTCGAGAGCCACCAGTCCCCCAGCTGATCGCGGAATGTTCCCTCGCACAGGGCGTGTAGGAGATCGTCGTCGAGGATTTCGGTGCGGAAGGTCGGGCTCTGTGTCACCAGGCCGGTCATGCGTTGGGTGTTGGCGCCGTGGAACTCCTGCATGATCGGGTTCCAATGCTGCGATCCTGCTGAAACTCCTGCCAGGGCGGGGTCGAGTTCGGCGTTGAACCGGCGGACCTGATCGACGGAGAGGAACTCGCCGATGATCACCGCCCCGTCCTCGGCCACGATTTGCAGGGTCTCCCGCACCTCCGTCGACCGCGATACCTTGCGCAAGGGCCGTGACCGGCGCTCTGCCGTTGATGTCATGGTTTTCACCTTCGTCTCGACTGGATGGACTCACCGCTATGAGGTCGGATGCTGCTGCTCGCCAGCGCATTTCGCCTCCGGAATGGACTGCTCGGACACCCGCACTTCGCGGCCACCGGCGTAATGCCACTCTGCCTGCGGCGGCGTCTGTCCACTACGCCACGGCGCCCACGAGTGCACCTGATGCCGGTGCACACTGCACACCTCGGTCTCCGATTCCCCCACCGTGGCCCGGTGTAGGCCTGACTGCTGCACAGCGGCCTCCTTTCGCTCCGGGTTCGGCGCGGCTGGTTCGGGTAGTGTTTCGCCTTCGATGTCGACGTGGGGCATCCACCGTTCGAGTGACGCGGGCAGCCACCACGCGTGGCGGCCGAGCAGGGCCATGACTGCCGGGATGAGTGTCATGCGGACGACGAGCGCGTCGAACAGCACGCCGATGCCCATCGCGAAGCCGATCGGCCCGATCATCGTGTTGTGGCTGAACAGGAATCCGGCGAAGACCGCGATCATGATCACGGCCGCTGCGGTGATCACCCGGGCGCTGTCCGCGTATCCGATGCGCACCGCCTCCAGCGCCGTGTTCTTGCCGCTGACGTAGGCCTCCCGCATCCGCGACATCAGGAACACCTGATAGTCCATTGCCAGGCCGAAAAGTACGCCGATCAACAGGATCGGCAGGAATGCCAGGATCGGGGCGGGGTGATGCACGTTCAGCAGCGAGCCCAGCCACCCCCACTGGTAGACCGCAGTCGTCGCGCCGAGTGCGACCGCCAACGACAGCAGGAATCCCAGCGCCGCGGTCAGCGGCACCAGAACCGACCGGAACGCCACCATCAGCAACACCAGCGCGAGACCGACCACGACGATAAGGAACGGGACCAGGGCGTCGGAGAGCTTGTCTGCCACGTCGATCCCGATCACGGTCTCACCGGTCAAGTGCAGGGCCGCGCCCTGTTCGGTACGCAGGTCCCCTGCGCTGTCACGGATGGCGCGCACCAGCTCGGCGGTCCGTTCGGAACTGGGAGCGGTAGCGGGAACGACGACGAACTGAGCGGTGTCGCCCGCATCGTCGACCTCCGGCGGCAAGACCATCGCGACCCCGGGCATCGCGGTGATCCGCAGCACCGCGGCCTCAGTCTGAGCGTGGATCCGGCCGGGCTCACCGTCGACGACTGCGATGAGAGGCCCGTTCAGTCCCGGCGTGTAGGCATGGGCCAGCAGGTCATGGGACGTGCGTGACACCGTGCCTGCGGGGTCTTGACCGGCATTCGGCAGGCCGAGACGCAGATCCGCGACCGGCAGCGCGAGTACCGCCAGAGCCGCGATTCCCGCGACCAGGGTGGTGATCGGACGTTCGGTGACGATCCGGCCCCACCGGTTGGGCCGTCGCGCGCCCTCGATCGCGCGAAGCCCGCGCCCACGGGGAATGAGCCGGGCACCGGAGAATCCGAGTAGCGCAGGCAGAAGGGTGACGGCCAGCGCCACCACGACGCTGACGCACGCCGCGGCCGCCAGACCCATACCGGTCAGGAACGGTATCCCGGCGATCGACAGCCCACACAGGGCGATGAGCACCGTCGCACCGGCGAAGACGACAGCGCTGCCCGCCGTCCCGATCGACCGGGCCACCGATTCGCGCACAGCCATGCCCTCGGCGAGCTGCTGTCGGTGGCGGGACACGATGAACAGCGTGTAGTCGATACCCACCGCCAGGCCCAGCATCAACGACAACGCCAGGGTGGCCGAGGATGCGTCGAACAGGGTGGAGACCGCCACCACACCGCCGGTTCCGACAGCGACGCCGATCAACCCGATCAGGATCGGCAACCCGGCGGCCAGCAGCGACGCGAAGGTCACGAGCAACACCCCCATCGCGATCGCCACACCGATCGCCTCGGCCGGACCGACAAACGAGGCCTCCGAGTAGTACGGGCCACCGGTCAGCAGAGGACGCAACCCCATCGCCTGAAACGTCGTGTGCGCCTTGTCCACCGCCGCCTTCGCTGCCGGATCCACCGGCCGGGAGAAGCTGATGTCGGCGAAGGTGACATCACCGCGCTCAGCGACCGCCGGCGAGGCCGGGGTGACCGACTCGATGCCCGGTACGCCGGTCAGCCCTGCCAGCTCGGCGTCGATCCGCTCCAGCGGCAGGCCCTGGCCTGCCGGCGCCCGGACGACAAGGCGTGCCGCGGCCTCGCCGGGCGTAGTCGGCGCGCCCTTGCCGAAGCTGTCGACCAGTACCTGCAGCGCACGATCGGACTCGGTACCGGGGATCTCGAACTTGTCGGAAACCTTGGCGCCCAACGTGATCCCGACCGTGGCAACGACAACAGCGATCAGCGACCAAGCCGCGACCACCCGCCACGGGTTTCGGAAACAGAGATCGCCGAGGCGATAGAGAACACGAGCCATGCCTACCCCTTCAGAATCAAAACCTACAAACGTCCGTTTGCCTACATCTGTCGGTTTACCTACACATGTAGGATAAAAGGGAGGTGCCTAGGCACGTCAACGTGTCGCGCAGCACACGAAGCGGAGATGGGAAGGTTGAGGTGTGAATCGAGAGCAGACAGCCCAGCGCAAACCGGCATCCGATGACGCGCGCGTGCTGCGCAGCCGCGGGTTACTGCAAGACGCGATCCTGAAACTCGGGCAAGAAGGCCCGGTGGACGGCATCGCGATCTCCGACATCACCCAGCGCGCGGGAGTGAGCCGCAGCACCTTCTACGACCACTACACCGACAAGGAGACGCTGCTCGCCGACGCCATCGACCGCCACGCCCTCGACGCGGGCGTCTCACTACGGACCGAAGGACTCGACGAAGGGTTGCCCGGTCAACCGCCGCAGTTCCTGGTCGACTACCTCCAACACATCGCCGATCACGCCCAGCTGTATCGCAATGTGCTCGGCGCCCACGGATCCGCCGCGGTCCACGCACGACTGGCTCGCAGTATCGCCACCATCCTCGTCGAAGGAATCGGGCTCCTCGGCCAGCACGCGCCGGTCGAATCCCCAGTCCCGGCCGCGGTCGACGCCGCCGCACTGGCCGGGGCGATACTCGCCGTCATCACCTACTGGCTGGAACATCTGCCGCAGACACCGACACCCGATGTCGCAGAATGGATCTGGGAGATCATCACCAGAGAATGAATTGCATTTCGGATCCGACCACCGCGGACCGTGTCGCCGAAACGGGCCAGAAACTGGGCCGGGGCGAACCAGCCGGCATGGAAAGAAGTGACCCGCACAAAGGGTCACTCGCCTGCGCGGGCCGGCCAACTCTGACGGAGCCGGTTCAGGCCGGTTCGGGCAACCGGACCGAGGCAAGTTTGGCCGGGTCGATCACGATGTGAAGCGCGGTGATCCGGCCATCGGTGACGGTGAAGGCAATGACTGAGAGAGGGGTTCCGTCAGGACGCCAGGACATATGGCCAGGGATGCCGTTGACCAGCACGGGCCGTTGTCGAGCGACCTCGCCGGAGAACATGCGAGCGCCGGAGGCAACCGCGGTCGCGCCCAGGGTGACGACCACACCGTCGGAAGTGTCGACAGTCAACTTCACTTGCGGGTCGAGGACGCGCAGGAGCGCTTCGAAGTCGCCGGCTAGGGCCGCGGCACGGAAGGCTTGGACGACCTCTTGGTGCTCACGCCCGGGCCCCGCTCGACGTTCCGTGGCTTGAACCTTGCGGCGGGCGCGACTGGCGATCATCTTGCTGGCATCGGCGGATTTGCCCAGGATCTGCCCGATTTCGGAGAACGAGACCGCGAACATATCGTGCAGGACGAACGCAAGGCGCTCGCTCGGGCTGAGGGTATCGAGCACGACCAGCAGGGCGAGCCCAACCGAATCTGCCAGCGCGACTTGCTCATCCGGTGTAGGGCCGTCGTCAGGTGTCACCACGAACCCCGGAAACTCCTGCCCATATCCGGTTTCGGGGCGGGCTTGGCGGGAGCGCAGCAGATCCAGGCTGATTCGGCCGACCACGGTGGTCAGCCAGCCCGCCAGGCTATCGATCGTCGCTGTGTCCAGACGGATCAAGCGCAGCCATGCTTCCTGGACCACGTCCTCGGCATCGGCGTGCGAGCCCAGCACGCGATAGGCGACGGTACGCAGCCGATCGCGCTGGGCCTCGAACGTCTCGGCCACCAGGCCGAATGGGTGGCCGGTCACGGCTTACGCTGCTCGCGCAGCGAGATTCGGTTGCCGTCTGGGTCTGTCGCCTCGACCCGGATCCCGAACGGATAATCCTCGGGCTCGGATTTCACGAAAGTCACTCCGCGACCGCGGAACACCTCGAAGTCCTTTCGCAGATCATCGGATTCGAGAATCAGCTGGCCCGGCGCACCGTTTCGGGTCCCGACCACCGGCCCGTCCGCGGACTGCGGCCACAGAATGATCTGCACCGGGCTATCGGCGATTCCTACGGTGAGGAAACGCCCATCGGGCCCGGTGAAGTCGATCCGCTTGTCCAAGCCGAGGCCTTCGGTGTAGAACTCCAGCGCGCGGTCTTGATCGGTGACGTAGATCGTCACGTACATGATGTTGGTCAGCATCGGCTGCTCCACTTCGATCGTAGATGCGAGACCGTCCGTAACCGGTCGTCGCTTCTATGACGAGTGTGGTCCGCAAAAGGTAACAGGATCGCCCCCGAAGCGATTGCCGAGCGAATCGCAGCACCCACTCGGGACGTACCGAACCCGCCTCCACACACGATTTCCGCCGTCGAGCCCGATGCACTGTCCTGCCGCGTAGCGCGCGTTCGCTGACGATGCGCGCTCATGCCGAATGCCGCTGCACCTCAAGACCTTCGAATGCCGAACAGCGGCAAGCATTCCGTCAGTCCGGTCACTTCTACGGGCACGCTTCGATGGGCTTCCCATCGGGCATGCGTCAGCCGCAGTCGTCGGAGAACCGCCGGCTTTCCCCGCACCGCGTGCACTTCGATACCGTCGGGCTCGTACCCGAGTTTGCGGGAGACCCCATGGGAGCCCTGGTTGTCCTCGAAGGCGCCGGAGACCGCCGAATTCGCTCCGAGCCCGGCGAAGGCCAGATTTAGGACCGCGGCCCGCATCTCCGTTCCGATTCCTTGGCCGTGGTGTGTTCGGCCGAGCCAGGAGCCGGTGTTCACCTCGGCGCAGACCGCGAAGTTCTTCGCGGCGAGCGACTGGGTACCGACCACGGTTCCGTCTCGGAGCACGACGAAGTTGAGGCTCCACGCGTCGGCCTGCCACTCGGCCCAGCATCGCCAGTGCCACTGCAGTACCCGCTGTGCGCGGACGTCCGGGTCTGCGTCTGTCCACTCGGCGGTAAACGGTTGCACTGCCGGATCGTGCACTCCCTCAGCGGCCAGCCCGGCAAGTGCGCCCAGGTCCTGCGGATCGGGCAATCTCAATTCCAGTCGGGGTGTACGCACCTGCAATCCGGCCAGGGGCCAGTACTTCATCAGGCTCATACCGGCCATCATGACCATCGAGCGGCCGTCGCGGCCAACGATTTGTCTACCAGCAGCGACCTGGATGTCTGTGCGCTGCACACCCAGTGCTGGAAGCGCATCACAGGGCGTTGATCCGCGCCAGTGCGTCGAAGGCCAGGTCGGCCGCCTGCCACAAGGCCGTGACCTCCGCGCGCACCGTAGGGGCGAGGGCGGGATCCTGCAGGGCAAGGCCGTTGGTGAAGATGACGGTATTGGCGCCCAGGTCGGCGGCGATGAGCATCTGCTCGGTGGCGACGCCGGCGCCGAACAGCTGGTCGAGTCCCTCGCCGACGAAGTAGAACCGCCACAGTGGACCGAGGTCGGCGCCGTAGACCGCTTTGGTGCGGTCGATGATCACGTCGCCGACGGCGGCGATGCTCGCGACGATCTTGAAGTAGTCCGGGGCGTTCTCGGGTCGACTGCCCACTGCCGCAACCGAATACGTCAGGTCGACGGTGAGATGGGCGTTGTAGCCTGCCATCGCGGTGCGGGCTCTGGATACGCCGCAGTCCTGGGCGAGGGCGAAATAGTGGGCCCAGTGGGGTTCGGTAACACCGCCGGTGAATTCGGCGTGCAGGTTGTCGAGGAATCGGTGCAGGAGTTCCGTGCTGATCGCGTGCGCGTACTCGCGGTTCGCGAACGCGGCGGGGTCGCGCTGGAGCGGCATGACGGCCGCATTTTCGACGCCGTCGAGGCCGACGGCGAACAGACCGCGCAGGTCCCGGTGGGCGACGAGGATCTCGGTGATCCGGTGGTGCCGGTCCACCGCGTTCTCGAGTCGCGCGAGACTGTCGGCGCCGGTGATCGTCGAAGTATCCGACAGCCGTGCGACGTCGGCGATATCGGCAGACGAGAGCGTCGAACCACACGCCGTGTCGCGAACAGCGCCGGTGGCCGGTCCCGCGACGACAGCGGGCAGGATCATGATCAGGGCCGCAACGACAGCAGCTATTCCACTCGATACACGCACCCGCAGATTCCACCACCCGCGAGCCGGCACCGCAGCGCACAACACGGCGCGAAGCGAGCCGGGAAACCGGGCGAACGGTGCCATAGCCTGGGCGAATGCCGGAAACCACTTTCCGCCACCGATTTCATCGACTATCTGGCGACGCTCCCGTAACAGTCCTGACCAGAGCTCAGACCAGGCGCAAGCTGGTGATGATCTTCTTGGCCTGGTCGGCGGTGAGTTCGCCGGTGGCGTTGCGGTCGACGAGGAGGGTCAGCACCAGCAACGTATTGGCGGCGTTTTTGAAGGCGAAGGTGTACACCGAGTAGGAGTCGGCGGTGCAGCCGGCGACCGTCGGCTTCCAGGGGCCTGTGCTCTCGACGAACTGGCCGGTGACACCACTCTGGGTCGTGAGCGCGGTCGGTGAGGTCAGCTTTCCGCCGGTCGGGTCCGAGTATCCGCCTGCCGCAGCGATTTTCGCGACGGCCTTGGCAGCGGCCGCGGGATCGGATTCGGTGGTCGTGGTGACGCCCGCCATGGCGCGATAGGCCGAGCCGGGGCAGTAGCTCTCGCCTTCGGTCGCCTGGCCGCGGCCGTTCATCGAGCCGAGCCCCGTGGTGAAGGACATGGTGTCGTACTCCTCGGACACCGACCACGCGGACGGCACGTCGTAGGCGACGCGGTAGGAGGCGACGAGCACGCCTTTCGAACCCGGCGTCGCCGGTGCGGTGGTCGTGCCGGTCAGCGGTCCCGCTTTCACCGTCGTCGCGGTGGTCGAGGTCGCCGCGGCGGAGGTGTCGTCGGAACTGCTGGTGCCGATCACGACGGCGGCGATCCCGACGACAGCGATCAACGCGACAACGACGACCACCGCGATGATCACACCGGCGCCGTTTCCGCTGCGCGGCGGACCCGGATTCGGTTGTGGCGCATACCCGTACGGCTGTTGCGCATAGGGCTGCTGGCCGTAGGGCTGCGGCGCGTAAGGCTGCTGGCCATACGGCGGTTGCCCGTACCCGGGCTGAGGCGCACCGTACTGCGGCGGCGGATATCCGCCCGGCTGCTGCGGGATGGAGGGCTGGGAGTAGGGGTCGGCTCCGGTCTGCGGGGACTCCCCCGACATGCCCGGCGCCTCCCACCAGCGATCGCTGTCGTTTGCCACGTCGAGTCCTCCCTCGCCACCTGCCTCCGCGACCGTCCTGCGGGTCAGGCCAGGTTCACCCGTCAGCGTAATGGTGAACCGTCCTCGACGGGTGCCGTGGGCCGGGCGGCTACAACGCGCTGATCCGGTCGGCGGCGGCGACGGTGGCGGAGCCGAGATCGCTCAGCGCCGCCGCCGACAAGCGGGTGTCGGGGCAGCTCACGACCGCGGCGACCACCGCGCCACGCGCATCGCGCACCGGTGCGGCGAGGGTGACGACGGCGTTCTCGGGTCCGAGCTCGTCGGGCAGGTAGTCGATGGTGATCAGTTCGGTGATGACCGAGCCCAGTTGTGCGCGCAGCGCGGCGGTGATCGGCGACTCCCGCAGGCCCGCCAGCACTTCCAGCATCGGCGTCGAATCGTCGACGAGCCGTTCGACCGAGTAGCCGCGGGCACGGATCTCGGCGAGGACGCGGGCCAGGCGATCGCGGTGGACCGGATCGGCGGTCGCGAGCCACGCCTGCCGGGCCGGCTCGGGCGCCCAGGCGACGAATTCACGGCAGACAGGCGGCGCGAGCGGGAGCCTGCGGCCAGGGCGGATCCAGCCCGCGGACGGGTTCCCGACGACCTCGGTGACCACGATGCTGTCCCCGTCGCGTTCGGCGAGGAACACCGGATCACCGGTGCGCTCGAACAGGGCGCGCAGGTGGGGCGCCGCGGTGCGGCGCAGCGGGAAGGCCGCTTCGGCTCGGCGGGCGACGGTCAGCAGGCGCAGACCGATGCCGTAGCAGCCGTCGTCGTCGCGCACGGTCCAGCCGTCCGCGGTGAGCTGGGTGAGCACCGCGTGCGCGGTGGCTCTGGACAATCCCGCTTCGCGAACGATCCGGGCCAGGGACAGCCGATCGGTCGGGTGCCGCGAGAGCAGCTCGAGCACCTTGACGACCCGTTGGGTCGGCGGTGATGCGACACCCACTTCGCCCACCGAATCAGCGGTCGCCTCTTGACCGGCGCGCTCGGCCCGGCTTATCGTCGGTGTCACAATATCGAACAATAGCGTCGAATATTCGACATTGCAACCCGGCGATGGAAGTTCTGCCGCCGGAGCAGCGAACGAAGTAGGTGAACAGTGCAGACGGGGTACGAGTTGTCGCATCTGGCGGCCTTGGAGGCCGAGTCGGTGCACATCTTCCGGGAGGTGGCGGCCACGTTCGAGCGGCCGGTGCTGTTGTTTTCCGGTGGCAAGGATTCGGCGGTGCTGTTGCACCTGGCGCGGCGGGCCTTCTGGCCCGCGCCGCTGCCGTTTCCGCTGCTGCACGTGGACACCGGGCACAATTTCGACGAGGTGATCGAGTTCCGCGATCGGACCGCCGACCGCACCGGCGCGCGGCTGCTGGTCGCACGGGTCCAGGACGACATCGACGCGGGCCGCTCGGTGGAACGCCCCGGCAGCACCCGCAATCCGTTGCAGACCACCACCTTGCTGCGGGCGATCGGTGAACACCGTTTCGACGCCGTGTTCGGTGGCGCGCGCCGCGACGAGGAGAAGGCACGGGCCAAGGAGCGCGTCTTCAGCTTCCGCAACCGTTTCGGCGAGTGGGATCCGCGGGCGCAGCGGCCCGAGGTGTGGAACCTCTACAACGGGCGGCATCAGCAGGGCGAGCACATCCGCGTGTTCCCGCTGTCGAACTGGACCGAGCTCGACATCTGGGAGTACATCGACCGCGAGGCCGTCGAGCTGCCGACGCTGTACTACGCGCATCGGCGCCAGGTCGTCGAACGCGACGGCATGCTGTTGTCGGCGGGCCGGTTCATCACCCCGCAACCGGGTGAGCGCACGTTCGAGGCGACCGTGCGCTTCCGCACCGTCGGCGACGCCACCTGCACCGGGTGCGTGGAGAGTGACGCGGACACCGCGGCGAAGGTGATCGCCGAGACCGCCGCCACCCGGCTGACCGAGCGCGGCGCCACCCGCGCCGACGACCGGATCTCCGAGACCGGCATGGAAGACCGCAAGCGAGAGGGCTACTTCTGATGAGCCGCAACCTGTTACGCCTGGCGACCGCGGGCAGCGTCGACGACGGCAAGTCGACCCTCATCGGCAGGCTGCTCTACGACTCCAAGTCGCTGTTCGACGACCAGCTGGCCGCGATCGAGCGGGTGAGCACCGAACGCGGCGGCGACTCGGCCGATCTCGCGCTCGTCACCGACGGGCTGCGCGCCGAACGCGAGCAGGGCATCACCATCGACGTCGCCTACCGCTATGTGACGACACCGCGGCGCAAATTCGTCATCGCCGACACTCCGGGCCATGTGCAGTACACCCGCAACATGGTCACCGGCGCGTCCACCGCCGACCTCGCGCTGATCCTGGTCGACGCCCGTACCGGGGTGTCCGAGCAGACCCGCAGGCACGCCTTTCTGGCCACCCTGCTCGGGGTGCCGCACCTGGTGGTGTGCGTGAACAAGATGGATCTGGTCGACTGGTCGCAGGAGCGGTTCGAGGAGATCCGCACCGAATTCGCCGCGTTCGCCGCGAAATTGACGGTCGGTGACCTGAGTTTCGTTCCTGTCTCGGCCCTGCTCGGCGACAATGTCGTCGAGAGCTCCGGGCATATGGACTGGTATCCCGGACCACCGCTGCTGCGCCACCTCGAGGACGTGCACATCGCCTCGGACCGCAATCTCATCGATGCGCGGCTGCCGATCCAGTACGTCATCCGGGCTCAGCAGGGCCTCGACCATCGCAGCTACGCGGGCACCGTCGCAGGCGGCATCTTCAAGCCCGGTGACGAAGTGGTGGTGCTGCCCGCCGGGCATTCCTCGCGGGTGCGCGAGATCTGGGGGCCGGGCGGGACCAAGGTCGACGAGGCGTTCACCGGCATGGCGATCTCGCTGACGCTCGACGACGAGATCGACATCGGCCGTGGCGATCTGCTGGCCAGGCCGGGCAACCGCCCGCAACAGGGCGCCGATCTGGACGCGATGGTGTGCTGGTTCTCCGAGACCACGCAGTTGCGCGAGGGCGCGCGGTATCTGGTGCGCACCGCGGCACAGACCTCACCCGCGGAAGTCACCGCCATCGAGTACCAGCTCGACGTCAACACCTTGCACCGGGTCGAGGACGTGGACGCGTTGTCGCTCAACGACATCGCCCGGGTCCGGCTGCGCAGCAGGCAACCGCTGCTGTTCGATCCGTACCGGGAGAACCGGCGCACCGGCAGTTTCATCCTGATCGACCCGGTGACCGATCAGACGGTCGCCGCGGGCATGGTCACCGGACGCGACACCGGCGCGCACGCCGCACCGGCGACGGTGGTCTGGCATCGCTCGGCGGTGACCCGCGAGGATCGCACGCACTCCGGCGCCACGATCTGGCTGACCGGCCTGTCGGGCTCGGGGAAGTCCACGATCGCGGTCGAGGTGGAGCGTCAGCTGGTCGCGGCGGGTCGCGCGGCCTACCTGCTCGACGGTGACAATCTGCGGCACGGCCTCAACGCCGGTCTCGGCTTCTCCCCCGCCGACCGGGACGAGAACGTGCGCCGGGTCGCGGAAGTCGCGGCATTGTTCGCCGATTCGGGTGCGGTCGCCATCGTGTCGGTGATCAGCCCGTTCGCCGAGCAGCGTGCCCGCGCACGCACCACGCACGCCGAGCGGACGTTGCCGTTCCACGAGGTCTTCGTCGACACGCCGCTGCCGGAATGCGAACGGCGCGACCCCAAGGGGCTCTACGCCAAGGCTCGCGCCGGTGAGCTGCCCGGTTTCACCGGTATCAGCTCGCCGTACGAACGACCCGAGCACGCCGATCTCGTCATCACCCCCGATCTCGGCTCTCCCGCCGACATCGCCGCCCATATCCTCCGAGAGCTAGGAATCGCAGACCGTTGACCCACTCCAGTACCGCCACCGAAGCCGGGAGCACCGCGCCACCGGAGCCGCTCACCGCGCCGTTCACGGCCGCGGTGGCTCAGGCCGAAAAGCTCATCGCCGGCGCCGAATTCGTGCGTAGCGAGACCGATCTCGCCGAGGGCTACGACTACCTCGCCGCGAGCGTCGCCGCCTGTCTGCGGCTCTCCGGCGCGCACGGCACCAGCCATCCGTATTTCGTGTCGTCGACCGGGCCGTACGCCAAGATGGGCCTGGACAATCCGGACACGCTCTATTACCACGCGAACATCGAGCCCGACGCGGAGTACCTGGTGAGCGGCGTGCGCGGCACCACCGTCGACCTCAGTTTCCAAGTGCTCAAGGGTGATTACACCGCGACTGACGTCCCAGGTGGTGAGGACGCCTTCGATGATCGGCGGATTCCGATCGCCGAGGACGGCAGCTTCTCGATCCGGTTCGGCCCTGCCAAGCCGGACGCGGGCCCCGGCTACTTCGCGCTCGGTGAGGGGGCGTCCATGCTGGCCGTGCGTGAGGTCTACAGCGACTGGACCGAGCGCAAGGGCTCGATCCGCATCGAACGGGTCGATACGATCGGCACCGCCCCGATCGAGCCGGATCTGGCGCGGATGCGCAAACGCTACGGCGCCGCGGCGAAGATGCTGCTCACCCGGGTGCACACCTGGTTCAACTTCCCGAAGTGGTTCTATCTGGATCTGCCGGTGAACACCCTCACCACACCGCGGCTCACCCCGGGCGGACTGAGCACCCAGTACTCCTCGGTGGGGCACTTCGATCTCGCCGACGATCAGGCGCTGGTGATCACCGTCCCGAAATCGGATGCGCCGTATCAGGGTTTCCAGCTGGGCAGCCTCTGGTACATCTCGCTCGACTACGTCAACCACCAGACCAGCCTCAATCACGCGCAGGCGCAGGTGGATCCGGACGGGATGATCCGGATGGTGGTGAGCAAGCAGGATCCCGGCATCGCGAACTGGATCGAGACCACCGGGCGCACGCGGGGCATCCTGCAGTTCCGGTGGCAGCGCACCGACCGGCCGATGACCGAGGCCGACGGCCCGACGGTCACCCTCGTGCCGGTCACCGAGGTCGCACAGCACCTCCCCCATATCGAAGACAACCGGATCGACGCCGCAGGCTGGCGTGACCGGATCGCCGCCCGGCAGCGGGCTTTCGCAGAAAGGATGCTCGGATGAGCGGGGCTTTGTTGGATGGAAAAGTCGTCGTCGTTTCCGGGGTCGGTCCCGGGCTCGGCCGGTCGATCTGCCTGGAGGCCGCCGCCGCGGGCGCGATGGTGGTGCTGGCGGCGCGGACCGAATCGCGGCTGCTCGAGGTGGCCGCCGAGATCGGGGCGGCAGGTGGCGCCACGCTGAGCGTGCCCACCGACATCACCGACGAGGCAGCGGTCCAGAATCTGGTGGCGAAGACCGTCGAGACCTTCGGGCGGGTGGACGCGCTGGTGAACAACGCGTTCTCCGTGCCGTCGATGAAGCCGCTCGACCGTACCGACTTCGACCACATCCGCTCGAGCCTCGACATGACGGTGCTGGGTGGCCTGCGCATGACGCAGGCGTTCACACCCGCCCTCGCCGAGGCCAAAGGCGCTGTGGTGATGATCAATTCGATGGTCGTGCGGCACTCCGAACCGCGGTACGGCAGCTACAAACTCACCAAAGCCGCGTTGCTGGCGATGTCGCAGACCTTGGCGACCGAGCTCGGCGGCAAGGGTGTGCGGGTCAACAGTGTGCTGCCGGGCTACATCTGGACCGACCAGCTGAAGTGGTACTTCGGTCAGGTCGCCGAGAAGTACGGCATCACCGTCGAGCAGGTCTACGAACAGACCGCCTCGAAGTCCGACCTGAAACGGTTGCCCGAGCCCGACGAGATCGCCCGTGCCGTGGTGTTTCTCGCGTCCGACTGGTCCTCGGCGATCACCGGTCAGACCCTCGACGTCAACTGCGGCGAATACCACAACTGAGCAAGGAGTTTCCTTCGATGACCGTGCGCACCGATGTCGGCACCGTGGCTGACCTGCACACCTCAGCCACCAAACTCACCGGTCTCACCGATTTCGGGACCGACGACTACACCGAGGCGTTGCAGGTGCTGCTCGACTCCTATCGCGACGAGGCCGGACTCACCGAGCTCGGCAGCAAGATGTCGCGATTCTTCCTGCGCGGCACACTCGTCGCTCGCGCGCTGAGTGAGGCCGCGTGGGCGGCCAATCCCGGCTATGTCGACACACCCGTCACCCGGCCGATCTTCGTCACCGGTCTGCCTCGGACCGGTACCACCGCGCTGCACCGTCTGCTGGCGGCCGATCCGGCCAACCAGGGTCTGGAGATGTGGCTGACCGACTTCCCGCAGCCGCGCCCGCCACGCGAAACCTGGTCGGAGAATCCGGCCTACCAGCAGATCGACGCGGGCCTGCGGCAGCATCAGGTGCAGAACCCCGAATTCATGGGCCTGCACTACATGAGCGCCTCCGACGTGGAGGAATGCTGGCAGTTGCTGCGGCAGTCGGGCACCTCGCATTCCTACGAATGCCTGGCCTACGTCCCTAGCTACTCGCGGTGGCTGGCCGGCCAGGACTGGACGCCCGCCTACGCGCGCCACCGTCGCAACCTGCAGCTGATCGGCATGAACGACACCCGCCGCTGGGTTCTCAAGAACCCCAGTCACCTGTTCTGCCTGGACGCCCTGCTCGCCGTCTACCCGGACGCCGTCGTCATCCAGACCCACCGCGACCCCGCCACCATCATCCCGTCGGTGTGCAGCCTCAACGAACACGCCACCCGCGGCTGGTCGACCACTTTCACCGGCGAGACCATCGGCCGTACCCAGCTCGACCTGTGGGCCCGCGGCCTCTCCGCATTCACCGCGGCCCGCGCCCGCCACACCGACGCCACCTTCATCGACGTCGAGTTCGACGACCTGCGCGCCGACCCCTTCGGCGTCGTCGAACGCATCTACACCCGGATCGGCGCCGATTTCACCGAGGAGGCACGCACCGCCATCACCGCCCTCGACAACGAAAGCCGCACCGGCGACCGCAAACCCACCCACCACTACTCGCTCGCCGACTACGGACTCACCGAGGAGATGGTCGCCGACCGCTTCGGCGCCTGAGCGCCGACGAATGCGCTATTCGACCTCCACCCCGTGCTTGCGTGCCAGGGCGGCGAGGTCGAATTCGTAACCCTGACCGACGGCGCGCAGGCGCCAGGTCTCGCCGCGCAGGTACAGCTCGGCGAGCAACAGGGTTCGTTCGACGGTGGCTGCGTCGAGGGTCGCTCGGATCACGGCGCCCGATTCGAGGCCGGGAGCGACGTCGACTTCGATCGCCCCGACGTCGCCGAAGGTGACGCCGGGAGCGTCGATGGCGGCCGCGAAGACGACGCGGGTGCAGTGTTCGGGAAGGTCATCGAGGGAGATCGTGATGGACTGCTCGGTGGGGCCCTCTTCGGAGAGCCGGGCCCCACCGGCTTCCGGCTGGTTGTAGAACACGAAATCGCCGGAGGCGGCGACCTTCTCGGCACTGTCGACCAGGAAGGCGATCAGGTCGACGGCCGCGTGACCGAGCTGGTTCCACGTGGCGCGCACGGTCCACGATTCCGCCTCCATCGGCAGGTCTACCACCTGGCCCCGCGCCAGCACGGTCGGTTCGGAGGCTGACGGCTCCACTCTGCCCGGCGCAGATTCGGGAGCTGTCGGCGCCGTCGGCTCCAACAGTTCGGCTCCGTGGACAGGTAGCCCCAGCTCGGTTGCCTTCCGTACTCGGCGATCGGTGTCACCGCCCGCGAGAAGCAGCAGATCCGTCACCGAGGCGGACAGGTTCACCGCCGCCGATCCGCCGAGCTCCACAATCCGGGTTCTGCTCGTGGCGGCCTCGTCGTGGGTGCCGCCGAGGACCAGGACCCTGCGTCCCGCCAGCCTGCCCGCGGGCCTGGGAATTCGACGGCGCGGGGGCACCTTGGTGCGCTGGCCCTCCCGGGGAATTCCCGGCTCGGTTGTTGCGAGGAGCTCGAGGAAACGGGTTTCGTCGACGGTAGGCGTCGCGTGCTGGATCGCCTTGATCGCCTTGCTTGTTCCGCAATCGGGCGCGTTGGTGACCAGAACACTCGTCCGGCCGCTGACCATGCTCGTCACGTCGATCCCGGCGGCTTCAGCCCGCGCCACCAACTCCTCGCGCTGGACTCGGGTTTCCCCGGTGAACGCGACTTTCATGCCCTGGCGCAGTGGCCCATCCGGCTCCCAGCGCCCCGGGTAGGCGTACACACACGACTGCTTCGGGCCGCGGCGCTCGGTCACCCACGCAGTCTGCGCCGGGCTGTCTGTGTCCGGCGTGCACGTCAGCAGGGGCGGGGCGATGCCAAGGCGGGCCGCATCGGCCACCAGCGCGCGCAGCACGTTCGCGAGGACGCGGGTGTCGTCCAGAGCGTCGTGCGCCTTCTGCTGCGGCACACCGTAGTAGTCGGCCAGCGTACCCAGCTTGTAGTCCGGAGTCGGCAGTCCGACCCGACGGGCGAACGCCAGCGTGCACAGTCGCCGCTGAACCGGGAGTATCCCGCCGGCCCGCTGGAACTCCGTCGCAAGGAAGCCGAAGTCGAACACCGCGTTGTGCGCCACCAGGACCCGGCCGTCCAGCATCGACGACAGTTGCTCGTGCACCTGCGCGAATCGCGGTGAGCCGCGCAGCACCTCGGCGGTGAGACCGTGGACATGGACTGGACCCGGGTCGCACCCGGGATCCACCAGGGTGTGGAACTCACGGGTCACCTGTCCCGTGCTGTCCAACGTGAGTGCGGCAACCGATAGCACCCGGTGTCGCCGCGGCTGGAGTCCTGAGGTCTCGACATCCACCACGGTGAATTCCCCGAAGCCGGAGGTCTGCTGTTGCTCGTCGCGACGTGTCATCGGTTGCATGAGCATCGCATCGTCATCGAGCGCCGAAATGTTGCAGGCCGCAATGGGATTCAGCGGCCGTTCAGCGCGTCACCCACATTGGTCAGCATCGCGGCTGCGCGCGACAGGACAGCAGGCCTGTGTTCGGCGGGTGGGTTACGGACGTGGGCCGAAGAACTCGGCTCGCGCCGCGGTGACACGGGCCTGCGCCTGTGCCGCGCTCTGAAAGCTCAGCGCGGCCGATCCGCCGCCGGCTATTCCTAGCGCGAGGAGTCCGCCGATTACCGACAGGAGATTCGGCGCGGGGAGGGCGTCCGTGGCGCTGGTGGGTGTGACGTCGTGCGAGGGTACCGGCGCGTCACTGCTCTGGGCCACTGGAGCGTGCGGCGCCCCACCTTCACCGGGTGGTGCGGCCGGAGCAGGTACGGACGGTCCGGGTGCTTCGGGGGCAGGCGGGGACGGCGCAGCGGGGGCCCGGCCGCTGGGGTCGGGCTCTTCGGCCGTCGCTTCGGGCTCGGTTCCGTTGCCTAGGTTGGGGTTCACATAGTTGCCCTGATTCCCGCCCCCGTAACCCTGATTGCCGTTCCCGCTTCCCGGGTTCGGGTTGCCGTTGTTGCCCTGATTCCCGCCCCCGTTACCCTGGTTACCGTTCCCGCTTCCCGGGTTCGGGTTGCCGTTGTTGCCCTGATTCCCGCCCCCGTTACCCTGATTGCCGTTCCCGCTTCCCGGGTTCGGGTTGCCGTTGTTGCCCTGATTCCCGCCCCCGTTACCCTGGTTACCGTTCCCGCTTCCCGGGTTCGAGTTCCCGTTGTTCCCCTGATTCCCGCCCCCATTTCCATTGCCACCCCCATTGCCATTGCCGCCCCCATTGCCATTGCCGCCCGGTCCAGCCGCCAGCTGGACGCCGCCGTTTCCTCCGACTCCGTGCGCCCTGGAGATCCCATTCCCGCCGGGCCAATCCCCAGCTTCGCCGATGATGCTCGCCCCCACGCGTGTGGTGAGTCCCGGTTCGGCGGCCGCGACACCGCTGTCGCCGAGCAGGCCGAGGCATCCCGCGGCCCCCGCTGTGAGAATTCGTTTCGTCAGACCGGCCGTCCCGCGCACGTTGCCCCCTCATCGAGATATCGGATCACACGATTGCGGATCGGATCCGGCAGACCGCACGTTACGCACCGTGGTCGTCGCCCACGCAGCGTCAGGGGCGACGGACCTGGGCATACCAGTCGAGGAGGGCCGGGTGATCGACCGCGGAGGTGTCGAGGACCTGGGATGGGGTAGCGCCCTGCAGGATTCGCTTGATGGGAACCTCCAGCTTCTTGCCGGTCCTGGTGCGGGGCACGCCGGGTGCGGCGATGATCTCGTCGGGGACATGGCGAGGGGACACTTCGGTGCGGATGGTGACGATGATGCGGGATTTCATGTCGTCGGTGAGAGTGGCGCCGGTGGGCAGGACCACGAACAGCGGCATCCAGTAGCCGCCGTCCGGCTGTTCGGCGCCGATGACGAGCGAGTCGACGATGTCGGGGAGTCGGTCGACAGCCTGGTAGATGTCGGCGCTGCCCATGCGGATGCCGTGCCGGTTGAGGGTGGAATCGGAGCGGCCGTGGACGATGACGCTGTGCTGGTCGGTGACGGTGATCCAGTCTCCGTGGCGCCAGACACCGGGGTAGTCCTCGAAATAGGCGGCGCGGTAGCGGGATCCGTCGGGGTCGTTCCAGAAGCGGATCGGCATCGACGGCATGGGTTTCGTGACGACGAGTTCACCGACGGCGCCGTGGACGGGCCTACCCTGGTCGTCCCAGGCTGCCAGTGCGACGCCGAGGTACGGCGCGGACAACTCGCCCGGACGGACGGGGACGGTCGGCGCGCCGCCGGCGAAAGCCGAGACGACGTCGGTGCCGCCGCTGATCGAGGCGACCGGGATGTGGGCGACGACGTTGTCGCGCAACCAGATCGACGAGCTGGCGGGCAGCGCGGAACCGGTGATGCCGATCAGGCGCAGCGCGGACAGATCGTAGTCGCGCCGCGGGACCACGTCGGCCTTCGCGCACGCCAGGACATAGCCGGGGCTGGCGCCGAGCACCGTGACGCGCAGGTGCGCGGCCATGTCCCACAGGGCATCCGGCTTCGGGGCCGTCGGGCTGCCCGGATAGCAGACGATGGTCGCGCCGGCCAGCAGTCCGGCGACCTGGAAGTTCCACATCATCCAGCTCGGGCTGGTGTACCAGAAGAAGGTGTCGTCGGGTCCGATGTCGGACTGCAGTGCCATCGCCTTGAGATGTTCGAGCAGCACGCCGCCGTGGCCGTGCACGATGCCCTTGGGGAGACCGGTCGTCCCCGAGGAGTACAGGACCCACAGCGGGTGATCGAACGCCACCTGCTCGGTGCGCCACCGCGTTCCGTCGTCGGCACTCACCTTGTCCCAGTCGAGCGCGCCGTCGACCACGCCACCCAACCGCGACACCAGCACCGTCGCCCGCAGCCCCGGCAGACCGTCGCGCAGTGCCTCGACCTCGGCGACCCTGTGGTGTTCCTTGCCGCCGAACCGGTAGCCGTCGGTGGTTACCAGCACGGCGGGTTCCAGCTGACCGAGCCGATCCATGGCAGCCTTTGCCGTGTAGTCCTGCCCGCAGGCACTCCACACCGCCCCGAGGCCGGCGGTCGCCAGGAACGCGATCACCGCCTCGGGGATGTTGGGCAGGTAGCCGACTACCCGATCGCCGGGCCGGATACCTAGTTCCCGCAGGGTCCGCGCGAATCCGGCTGCTCGGCCCAGCATTTCGTCCCACGACCACTCCGTGACCGTGCCGCCCTCGTCGACCGAGATGATCGCGGGCCGATCAGTCCGTGCCTGCCGGATAACCTGGTCGACGTAGTTCAACCGCGCACCCGGAAACCACTGTGCCCCAGGCATGTCCGCGTTGGCGAGCACGACGGCGGACCGCTCCCCCAGGGAGAAGTAGTCCCACAGCGCACCCCAGAACCCGGCCAGGTCGTCGACCGACCACTGCCACAGCGCCCGGTAGTCCGGGAGCGCGACCGGGTGCCGCGACTCCACGAACCGTGCGAAATCGGTGATCCGCGCCTTGGCGATGTCCTGCTCGGTCAGCACCCACTGCGGCGCCACGGTCACACTCGTCATCGCGCGCTCCACCCCCCGTCCATGACGTAGGAGGAGCCGGTGACCATCCCCGCGTCGTCGGACGCCAGCCAGGTGACCAGTCGCGCGACCTCCTCCGGTTCGATCAGCCGTTTGATCACGCTCTCGGTGAGCAGCACCTTCTCCACCACTTCCTGTTCGGGGATGCCGTGTGCGACGGCCTGCTCGGCGATCTGCTTGTCCACCAACGGTGTTCGCACGTAGCCGGGGTTCACGCAGTTGCTGGTGACGCCGTGCGGGCCGCCCTCGAGCGCCGTCACCTTCGACAGCCCTTCCAGTGCGTGCTTGGCGGTCACGTACGCCACCTTGAACGGGGACGCGCGCAGCCCGTGGACCGACGAGATATTGACGATGCGCCCGAATCCTTGCTCGTACATGTGCGGCAGCGCGGCGCGGATGAGCAGGAACGGCGCCTCCACCATCAGCGTCTGGATGAGCCGGAACCGCTCGGGCGGGAAGTCCTCGATCGGGCTGACGGTCTGCACGCCTGCGTTGTTCACCAGGATGTCGACCGACAGGCTCAGCTCCGCCAGCGCGCCGACGTCGAGAAGATCCACCGCCCAGGCACTTCCGCCGATCTCGGTGGCCACGGTCTTCGCGCCGACCTCGTCGATATCGGCGACGGTGACCGCCGCCCCGCGCGCGGCCAGCTCGTGCGCGCAGGCCGCCCCGATCCCGCCCGCCGCACCGGTGACCAGCGCCTTGCGTCCGATGAGGTCGGTCATGCCGACACGACCTTGACCTGTGTGGTCGCGGCCACGGTGGCGGCATCGGCGGCGTCGAGGGATTCGAGGTCGATGCCCTTGGTCTCCTTGGCGCACAGCACCGCGACCACCGTGACGACCGACGCCGCCGCCAGATACACCGCGATCGGGACCGAGGAACCGTAGGAGTCGAGCAGCTTGACCGCGATGATCGGCGCGAGCGAACCCGCCACGATCGAGGTGACCTGATAGCCCAGCGACACACCGGAATACCGCATCCGGGTCGGGAACATCTCCGCCATGATCGCGGGCTGACCCGCGTACATCAGGCCGTGGAAGACCAGGCCGATGATGATCGCCGACAGGATCAGCGCGCTGTTGGCGGTGTCCATCAACGGGAAGGCGAAGAAGCCCCAGGTCGCGGCAGCCACCGCACCGACCAGGTAGACGGGGCGGCGGCCGACGCGGTCACCGAGACGACCCGCGAGCGGGATGACCGCCATGTGCACGGCGTGCGCGGCCAGCAGCCACCACAGGATCGTCGTGGTGTCGGCGTGCACGTGCACCTTCAGGTAGGTGATCGAGAACGTGACGACCAGGTAGTACATGATGTTCTCGCCGAAACGCAGTCCCATCGCGGTGAAGACGCCACGCGGGTAGCGGCGCAGCACCTCGAACACGCTGAACGACGTCGCCTCGACCTGTTCCCTGTGCCGCTGCGCCTCGACGAAGATCGGGGCGTCGGTCACCTTGGTGCGCACGTAGTAGCCGACCAGTACGACCACCGCCGACAGCCAGAACGCGACCCGCCAGCCCCAGCTCAGGAACGCGGCCTCGGACAGCGTCGAGGTCAGCACGAGCAGCACGACGGTGGCGAGCAGATTGCCCGCGGGCACACCCGCCTGCGGCCAGCTCGCCCAGAACGCGCGGCTGCGGCTGGGACTGTGCTCGGCGACCAGCAGGACCGCACCACCCCATTCGCCGCCGATCGCGAAGCCCTGGATGAACCGCAGCGTCACCAGCATGGCCGGCGCCCAATAGCCGATCTGGGTGAAGGTGGGCAGACAGCCCATCAGGAAGGTCGCGCCGCCGACCAGGACGAGACTCAGTTGCAGCAGCTGCTTGCGGCCGTAGCGGTCGCCGAAGTAGCCGAAGACGATGCCGCCGAGCGGGCGGGCCGCGAAGCCGACGGCGTAGGTGACGAAGGCCGCGAGGATCGCATCGAGATCGCTGGTCCCCTTGGCGAAGAACACCTTGCTGAAGACGAGGGTGGCGGCGGTGCCGTAGAGGAAGAATTCGTACCATTCGACGACGGTGCCTGCCATCGAGGCGGCCACCACCCGGCGCAGACCGCTGGGTGCCCCGCCCGGATCGTCGCCGGCCTGCTTGGTCGCGTTGCTGACGCTCATCACTACTCCTTGGTGATCACGACCACACCACCGCATGAATGTGACATGGCCCACTAGCACTGGGGAGAGTATTCGTGCAGATCGGATTCGGTCGCAATGGCCAAGTTCGCACCGCGCATCTGCAAGGATGCAGAAATGAGCGCGACCTCGCCTGATCCGGGTCGGCGTCCCAGCGCCGACGACCTGCTGGTTCTCCTGGCCGTCGGCCGGTCGGGGCGGTATGTCGCCGCCGCGGAGGAGCTGGGAATCAACCACACGACGATCTCGCGGCGGATCGCCGCACTCGAGCGGGCGGTCGGCGGACGGGTGCTGACCAAGGCCACCAGCGGCTGGGAACTGACGGACCTGGGGCGGGCGGCGCTGTCGGCGGCCGAGACGATCGAGGCCGCGGTGCGTTCGCTCGGTGCGACCGATGGCGAGCGGGAACTCGAAGGGGTGGTTCGGCTTTCGGCCACCGACGGCTTCAGCGCGTATCTGGCGGCCCCGGCCGCCGCGCGCGTGCAGCGCAAGCATCCGCGAGTGGCGGTGGAGATCATCGCGACGACACGGCGCGCGTCCACCCAGCGCAGTGGGCTCGATATCGAGGTGGTGGTCGGCCAGCCCCAGGTCCATCGGGCCGAGGCGATCAGGCTGGGTGACTACAGCTTGGGCCTCTACGCCGCGCGCGACTACCTCGCCGACCGCGGCACACCGGAGACGATCGAGGACCTGCGCCGCTACCCGCTCGTCTACTTCATCGAATCGATCCTGCAGGTCGACGATCTCGACCTGGCCACCAGCTTCGCACCCGCCATGCGCCAATCCGTCTCCTCGACCAATGTTTTCGTCCACGTCGAGGCCACCAGGGCCGCGGCGGGGATCGGCCTGCTGCCCTGCTTCATGGCCGACCGCCACGACGATCTGGTGCGCGTGCTCGGCGAGCAGGTGCGGGTGCGGCTCACCTACTGGCTCGTCACACGCGCGGAGACACTGCGCCGCCCCGAGGTCGCCGCGGTCGTCGATGCCCTGCGCGCCACGGTCGACGAGCGGCGCGCGGAACTACTCGGGGATCAGCGTGGGTCGGGGCAGCGGCCCGCGTAGTGGCTCAGGCCCAGGCCGTTGCTGCTCTTGCTGCGGCCGACCGGACCGTTCTTGGCCGAGCGCAACCAGGTGCCCGCGGTGTCGAGGACCGGCATCTTCTCGCTGAAGGCGCGACTGTAGCGCGTGGTGCCGTCGACGGTCAGAACGCCGTCACGGACATCGATGTGGGCGACGGTGGCCCAGAAGGAGTTCTTGCCGTTGCCGATGACGACGGTGATCTGGTCGGCGTCGGGGCCCGGGAAACCGTCCGGGCCGGGGCGGCCGTAGCGGACACGGACGCGGGGCCGACCGAAGGTGTCGATGGCGCCCGCGCCGTTGTCGACGGACTGGTAGACGTTGAGCAGCAGATCGCCGTTCTCGGTGGGGCGCACGACAACCTGCTCGGTCGCGGGGAGGTTGTGCGCGCCGGGACCGCGGCTGTCGCCCTGGTGGTGGATGAACGGCCAGGCGGCGAGGTCGCCCTGGTGGCCCTTCTCGCCGCTGATCACCACGTAGTCGCCGGTGATCTCGTTGCGGCAGAAGAAGTACACGTCGAGGTCGCCCTTGCCGAACTTCGTCACGCGCCCGGCCGGGTCGTACTGCGCGCCGCGCCCGTCCCATTCGAGACCGACGGTGAGTACGTAGCCGGGGTCGCCCTTGCGCAGGTCGATGCTGGCGCGTTTGTCGAGCGAGTCCTTGGTGAGAACCACGTCGACCTTGCGCAGATCGACCGCGGGCGCGACCGGAACAGGTTGCGGCACACCAGCAGGCGGCACGCTCGGCTCCTCGTCGACGGCGATCCCGTGCTCGGTCGCGAACGCCGCGAGCCCGGCGCTGTATCCCTGCCCGATCGCGTCGAGCCGCCATCCGCTCCCGCGCCGATACAACGCGACGGCCTGCAGCACGGTCTCCGAATCCAGTCCGGATGGTACGAAACTCAGCGTCTGCGCGGTGCCCGTGACCGACACTCGCAACCCGGTGACCTCCCCGAACCGCATGCCCTGCGCTTCGGTGCTGCCGGCGATCACCACCCGATGAATATCGGCGGGCACTGCCGAAAGATCCACCGACACCACGGCATCGGACTCCAACCGCACACCCGGCGCCGCCGGATTGTTGAAGAACACGAAATCGGCGTCGGAACGCACCCGGCCATCGGCCGTCACCAGCACCGCCGACACATCCACCGCTCCGGCCGGGCCGTCGAGGTCGATGCGCACCGTGTACCGGCCCTCGACCAGATCGGTCTTGGACCCCTTGGCCACCTCGGCCACCGTTGCGCTCTCCGTCATGACGCCGCCCTCCACCGGTCGATTGCCGCGCCGAGCAACCGCTACCAGCGCGATCAGGCCAACGGTACTCCCGCGGAGCGGGATCGGCCCTGCGTCCGCACCAGTGAGCTCGGGGCTCGTTGGCTTCGATCACAGCAATCGCGGGGAACAGTGGCGGTGCGCAGCCGTCTGTCGTTCACTGGTCTGCATGGACGTCCGTGAACTGATCGACCACAAGCTGGGTCGCCGGGTCTCGGTGGTGGTGCCCGCACTCGACGACGAGGACACCGTCGCCGGGGTGATCGCCGCCGCGCGGCCCTGGCTCGGCGGGCTGGTCGACGAACTACTTGTCCTCGACGCCGGCTCGGCCGATCGCACCATCGCACGGGCACGGGCGGCGGGCGCCACGGTCTACACCCGGGAGGAGGCGCTGCCCGCCGTGGTCCCGAGGCCGGGGAAAGGCGAGGTGCTGTGGCGCTCGCTCGCGGTGTGCACGGGTGATCTGATCGTCTTCCTCGACGCCGATCTCGTCGAGCCGAATCCGTCGTTCGTGCCCTCCCTGCTCGCGCCGCTGCTCGATGATCCCGGTCTGGCGCTGGTGAAGGGGTACTACCGGCGGCCGCTGGCGAGCGCGACGGGCGTCGACGCCGACGGCGGCGGACGGGTGACGCAGCTGGTGGCCCGCCCGCTGCTCACCGCCCTCGCCCCAGCCCTGGCCGAGATCGTGCAGCCGCTCGGCGGCGAATATGCCGCCACCCGAACGTTTCTCGGTGACATCTCCGTCGCCAGCGGATACGGCGCGGAGATCGGGATCCTCATCGACTGCTGGCAGCGGCACGGACTCTCGGCGATCGCCCAGGTCGACCTCGGCACCCGGGTGCACCGCAGCAGGCCGACCCACGAACTCGCGGTGATGAGCAGACAGGTCGTGGCGACCCTGCTCGACCGGCTCGGCATCCGCGACTCCGGGATCGGGCTCGTGCAGTTCCAGCCGGGTGAAACCGGCTGGCAGCGAACACCGTCCGAGGTCAGCCTCACCGACCGCCCACCGATAACACAGCTGATCGCGGCCCAGCGCGCGAGCACCTGAAACCATGAACGCCGGTCCGGCC